>JBEPUS010000102.1:0-8576 GCA_041691435.1 Chloroflexota bacterium | reverse complement strand
GCCATCCGCCATCGGAGGCCGCCTCGGGGGCTCGGAGATGTGAATAAGAGACAGCTGATGACCCTCGGCGAGGTCCTGCTGACGCCCACCCAGATCTACACGGCCGCGATCCTCGACCTGCGCTCCGCCCTCTCAGCGGCCGGCTTCGACCTGCGCGGCGTTGCCCACATCACCGGCGGCGGCCTGCCCGGCAATGCGCCCCGGATGCTGCCCGATACCCTGGGCGTCCGGCTCGATCCGGGGCGCTGGTCGATGCCCTCGGCGATGCAGCTCTTTGGCGCGCTCGGCGGGCTCGAGGACGATGAGCTGCGGGCCACGTTCAACGGCGGCCTGGGCATGGTCGTGGCCGTCGAGCCCGCCGCGGTCGCAACCGCGATCGCCGGCCTGGCCCGATCCGGCATCGAGGGCCGGGTCGTGGGGCAGGTGGCGGAGAGGGCCGAGCTGGGCGGTCGTCGCTATGCGGAGGAATCCCTGGCCCGCCTCCCGTCCGGCCGATGACCGGCCGGATCGCCGTCGGCGTATCGGGCGCCGGCTCGAACCTGCGGGCGGTCGCGGCCGCCGCCGGGCGCGAAGAGCTGGGTGGGTCGATCGTGCTCGTGTTCGCCGATCGCGCGTGCCCGGCCATCGACTGGGCGACCGAGCAGGGCCTGGCGACGGCGATCCTGCCGGCGCCGGTCCTGTCCGATGCCCAGAGCCGCGCGGCCTGGGACGAGACGCTGGCGGCCAACCTCCGCGCAATCAGGCCCGACGTCATCGTGCTGGCGGGATTCATGCGGGTCCTGGGGCCGGCCGTCCTCGAGGCGTTTCCCGGGCGGATCGTCAACACCCACCCGGCACTCGCCCCGGCGTTTCCCGGGGGCCACGCGGTGGCCGACGCGCTGGCCTCGGGCGCCCGGCTGAGCGGCGTGACCGTCCACCTCGTCGATGCCACCCTCGACGGCGGGCCAATCCTGCTCCAGGAGGCCGTACCGATCCAGCCGGGCGACGACGTTGCGGCGCTCCACGAACGGATCCAGGCAGTGGAGCACCAGCTCCTGCCGCGAGCGGTCGCGCTGATCCTGGCCGGCGCGGTCGAGGTCCGCGGGGGTCGAGCAGCGTTTGACATTGAGCGTGCCGAGGCAGCCCTGCCGGTTCCGCGCCGGGCACTCCTGTCCGTCTCGGACAAGGCCGGCCTCGAGGCGTTCGGGCGCGGGCTCCTGGCCCTGGGCTTCGAGCTCGTGTCGACCGGCGGGACGGCCGCGGCGCTGCGCGGCGCCGGTCTGCCGGTGACCGACGTCGCTGCCGTCACCGGCGTCCCGGAGATGCTCGACGGCCGGGTCAAGACGCTCCATCCCAGGGTGCACGCCGGGATCCTTGCCGATCGCCGCCGGGTCGATCACCGCCGCCAGCTGCTGGCCGCCGGGATTGCCCCGTTCGAGCTCGTGGTCATCAACCTCTACCCGTTTGGCGCCGCGGCGGAACGTGCCGGCAGCACCTTCGATGAGCTCGTGGAGGAGATCGACATCGGCGGTCCCAGCCTCGTCCGGGCCGCCGCCAAGAACTATGCCTCGGTCGGCGTGGTGACCGCGCCCGAACGCTACCCGGCGATCCTCGCCGCCCTGGCCCTGCCGGGTGGTCTGCCGGCCGGACTGCGGGCCAGCCTGGCTGTCGAGGCCTTCCGGCACACGGCGGCCTACGACGCCCGGATTGCCGCCACCCTGCCCGGGCGAATGGCGGCGGCCGGGATCGACCTGCCCGACGAGACCGGGCTGCCCGGCGCCGATGATCCCTACCCGGCGTCCCTCACGGTGACCCTCGACAAGGTCGAGACGCTGCGCTACGGGGAGAACCCACACCAACCCGCGGCCCGCTATCGGATCCCCGGTTCGAGCGCGGTCGGCGGCCCGTTCGCCGGTGGCAGCGTGCCGCTCCAGGGCAAGGCGCTCAGCTACAACAACGTGCTCGATGGCTCGGCCGCGGCGGCGCTGGCGCGGAGCCTCCAGGGCCCCGCCTGCGTGATCGTCAAGCACACCAACCCATGCGGGGCTGCCGAACGGCCGACGCTCCTCGAGGCCTGGCAGGCGGCGCTGTCCGGCGATCCGGTCTCGGCCTTCGGCGGCGTCGTCGCGCTGACCGAGCCGGTGGATGCGGCAGTCGCCGAGGCCCTCGCCTCGATCTTCCTCGAGCTGATCGTCGCACCGGCGTTCGAGCCGGCCGCGCTCGCGACCCTCGCCCGGCGCCCGAACCTGCGCCTCGTGGTCGATCCGGGCCTGGCTGGGCGCGCTGGACCGGACGCACCGCGGCCGCCCGATCCCTTCGGGTCGCTGCGCATCGTGGGCGGCGCTGTCCTCGTGACGAGTCGTGATGACGCGGTCGACGATCCCGCTGGCTGGCAGGTGGCGACGAGGCGCGCTCCGACGGTCGCCGAGCTGTCCGACCTCGATCTCGCCTGGCGCCTGGTGCGGGGCGCCACGAGCAATGCGATCGTGCTCGTTCGCGATCGACGGCTGATCGGGCTTGGATCGGGCCAGACCAGCCGGGTCGATGCGGCCCAGCAGGCGGTCGCCAAGGCGCAGGCCATCTCGGGCGGCGATTCGACCCAGGGCGCCGCCTGCGGCTCGGACGCCTACTTTCCGTTCGCCGACGGCGTCGAGGTCTGCCTGGCGGCCGGTGTCGCTGCATTCGTCCAGCCCGGCGGCTCGATCCGCGACCCTGAGGTCATCGCCGCGGCCGAGGCGGCCGGAGCGACCATGGTCCTGACAGGGGTGCGCCATTTCCGGCACTGACAATGGGCGGTTCCGGCGCCCGGCCGGCGGCTGGGCGGTGATCGCGCTGGCCGCTGCCGGGTTGCTGGCGAGCTGCGCACCCGGGCCCATCCCATCGTCTGGGGCGCCCGGCGCCAGCTCGCCGCCCGGACCGGGGGTGTCCAATGCCTCGTCGGACGGTGCCGCGGCGTCGTCGGCCCTGCCGTCGGCCCGGCCGGCCGTCACGCCGGCGGTCCTCCACGCCGCCTGCCCGGCGACGGCCGGCCACGACGGCTATTCCACGCACCAGCGGGCGCTCCATGCCGCGACCACCAACTGGTCCGGCTACGTGGCCCGCTCGACGAGGGCATTCAGCTGCATCCAGGGGTCGTGGATCCAGCCGACCGTGAGCTGCCCGGCCAATGGCAGTGCCTCGATCGCGATCTGGATCGGGTTCGACGGCGAGACCGGCGCAAGCCGATCGACCCTCGAGCAGATTGGCACCAACACGGACTGTCGCAACGGACATGCCCAGAGCTTCGCCTGGTTCGAGATCCTGCCCCGCGACAAGTTCGAACAGGTGATCGAGCTCGATGTGGCCGCCGGCGACCGGATGGCCGCCTCGATCCGCCTGGTTGGGCACGCCTTCCAGCTGGTCATCGAAGACCTGACCACGGGCGTGGAACGCGACACGACCCAGAAGTCGAGCAGCGCCAGGCGCCTGACGGCCGAATGGGTGGTCGAAGCGCCCACCGTCGGTTGTCCCGGCAACTGCCAGGTGGCATTGCTGGCTTCATTCGGCAGCGTCTCGTTCAAGTCGGCCCGGGCGGTCCTGGGCGGCGTGACGGGTCCGATCGGCGATGGACGCTGGACGCGCGTCCAGCTCACCCTCGAATCCCGTAGCGGGGTGGTGAAGTCGAAGCCGGGCTCACTGGGCAAGGACGGCGCGAGCTTCGCGGTCACCTGGCATCACCGTTGATCGCAAATCGGGTGCATGATCAGACTTGGAGGTAGCAACCATGACCGAGCCAATCAATCCAGATCCGAATTCCACGCCCAACCCGGAGGAGCCGGCCGCTCGCGACATCGGTGCGACGATCTCGGCGATCGCGGAGGACATCAGCGAGCGGGTGACCGTTCTCGTCGATAAGGCCACGCCGGTGGTTCGCGATGCCGCGGCCCGCGCCTCGGAGCTCATGGCCAAGGCCGGCGAGGCCGCCGGGCCGGCCGCGCATCGCGCTGCGGAGGCGACGGAGTCGCTCGGCGAGAAGGTCGCCGCCAAGGGCCGCGATATCGCCGCCGACCTGCGCCGCTCGAATGCCGCCGCTGGAGCACCGACGGAAGCCGGTGCAGGGCAAGGGTCGCCGGCCGGTCCCGATGGGGTCCCACCGGAGGCGCCGCCGGCCGCACCGGCCGCACCGAACGCCGACCCAGCACCCGACGACGGCACCGGGGGCGGCCCGCGGTGACCTTCGGCGGGGGACCCATCTCCGGCGAGGCCGCCAGGCGCGGGCTGCTGAGCGACGAGGTCGCGGCGGCCGGCCGGGAAGATGTGCGCGAGGAGCAGGTCATCCTGGATGAGCAGGAGTTGAAGGAACTCGAGCACGCCGAGTACTACAGCGAGCCCGCTGTCCCGGCCGCCGAGGACGCGCCCGCCGGCCTCCTGGCCCGGCTCCGTTCGATCTTCCGCTCCGGGCGCTGAGGGCGATGCGCTAATCTCGGGCGATGGTCGATCAGCGCGCGAAGTTCTACATCACCACGGCGATTGCCTACGCGAACAACCAGCCGGGGCTGCACACCCTTTACGAGGTGATCGGGGCCGACGCGATCGCGCGGTGGCACCGGATGCTCGGCGACGACACCCGGTTCCTGACCGGCACCGACGAGCACTCGGTCAACATCGCCCAGCGCTCGGCCGAGGAGGGGATGACGCCGCGGGCGTTCGTGGACGAGAAGGTCGAGCTCTTCCGCCATTCCGAGAACCTGCTCGAGATCGCCCCCGACCGGTTCATCCGGACCACCGACCCCGATCACTACCGCTCGGCCCAGGAGATAGTCCGCCGGGCCCACGCCAACGGCGACATCTACCTGGGCACCTACGAAGGCTGGTACTGCCCGAACGAAGGCTTCCGGAGCGCCTCCGAAGTCGTCGAGACAGCCCGTGGAACGATCTGCCCGAACCATCCTGACGTGCCCCTCCAGTGGCTGACCGAGCGCAACTGGTTCTTCCGCCTGTCGGCCTACCAGGAGCGTCTCGAGCGCTACTTCGCCGACCATCCGGACTTCGTCCAGCCGGACTACCGGCGCAACGAGATGCTCGGCTTCATCCGCTCGGGGCTCGAGGACCTCTCGATCAGTCGTGCCGGTGGCGGCTGGGGCATTCCCTTCCCGATCGCCGAGAACGGCGAGTCGGCGCTCCTCGAAGACGGTAGCTGGGACCCCGAGGCGGGCACGATCTACGTCTGGTACGACGCCCTGATCAACTACATCACCGGCGCCGGCTTCCCCGACGATCCAGCGGCATTCGAGCACTGGTGGCCGGCCGACCTGCACGTGATCGGCAAGGACATCGCCCGCTTTCACACGATCATCTGGCCCGCCATGCTCTGGAGCGCCGGCCTCGACGCGCCGCGCCATGTCTGGGTCCACGGCTGGCTGCTGGTCAAGGGCGGCGAGCGGATGAGCAAGAGCCGGGGCAACTTCTTCGATCCCAACGACGTCGTGGCGGCGCTTGGCTCCGACGGCGCCCGCTACGTGACCCTGGCCGAGGTGGCCTTCGATCGGGACACCGAAGTGAGCTGGGAATCATTCATCCGGCGCTACAACGCGGACCTCGCCAACGACTTCGGCAACCTCGTCAACCGGACCGGTTCCATGGCCCAGCGCTACCTGGCGGGGGAGCGGCCGGGGGCGTCGGACGGCGGCTCGCTGCGCTCGGAGTGGGAGCGGATCCTGCCTGCCTACCAGGCCCAGGTCGAAAGCTGCCTGCTGCATGCGGCCCTGGGCACGCTCTGGGCGTTCGTCGGAGCGGCCAACCGGTTCGTCGATTCGGAGAAGCCCTGGGAGCTGGCCAAGGCGATCAAGGCCGGCGGCCCGGACAGTCCGGCCGCAGCCCTGCGCCTCGCGGCGGTGCTCGGTGACCTTGTCGAGGCCTGCCGGCTGATTGCCCTGGCCGGAGCGCCGTTCCTGCCGGCCAGCGCGCCGCGCATCTTCGCCCAGCTGGGCTACCCGTACCCATACGCCAGCGATGGCAACGGGGGGCCGCCGCTCCTCCTCGAGCTGGCCTGGGGCAGCCACGCCGGCGAAGCGGGCCGGCTCGAGCAGCCCGAGCCGCTCTTCCCGCGCCTCGACGTCGAACCGGAGCCGGCCGGCGCGGCGGGCTGACGAGGCGCTCGTGCGGCTGATCGACTCCCACGGTCACGTCCAGGCCGACCGGTTCGCAGGTGACGTCGAGCTCGTGCTGGGCGGTGCCCGCCTGGCCGGCGTGGAGCGGATCCTCGTCCCCGGCTGGGACCCCGATTCGAGTGCCCAGGCGGTGGAGCTCGTCGGGCGTTATCCGTGGCTCGACGCCGCCGTCGGCGTGCATCCCCACGACGCTGCGGTGGTCGATGCGCCGGGCTGGGCGAGCATCGTCGCCCTGGCCGCCGACAAGGCCGTGCGAGCGATCGGCGAGACGGGCCTGGACACCGACCGCGGCTTCTCGCCGTTTGAGGCCCAGCTCGCCAACCTGCGCCGGAACCTGGCCCTGGCCCTGGCCCTGGGCAAGCCGGCGATCCTCCACTGCCGCTCGAAGCCCGGGGAGCGCGATTCGCAGGACGCCCTCGTCGCCGAGCTGCGCGCCGCGGGCTTCGATCGGGCAACGGCGCAGGCAGCGTTTGGCGGCCGCCCGCCGGCGATCATCCACTCGTATTCGGGGCCGCTCGACTACGGCGAGACGGTCATCGCGATGGGCCTGGCAATCAGCTTCTCGGGCCTCGTCTTCCGGCCCGGCGAGGAAGCTTCCGCGTCGGTTGCGCGCCTCGTTCCCCGGGAACGGCTGCTGGTCGAGACGGATTCGCCCTTTCTCGCGCCGCCCGGCGCTCCGCGCAAGCGCAACGAGCCCGAATGGGTTCGAATCACGGCTGCCTGGCTGGCGGAGCAGCGCGGGGAGTCGCTCGACGTCCTCGGGGAGGGCCTCGTCACGGCCTACGATTTCGTCCTCGGCCGGACCTGACGATGCAACTGGTCCGGATCGCGGTGGCCTCGACGCCATTGACCGCGACCCTCGCCGAAGCGGTGCCGGCCGCGGTCGCGGCGGTCGAAGAGGCGGGCCGGCTGGGTGCGGCGATCGTCTGCCTGCCCGAGTCTGGCCTGCCGGGCCACCGCGTCCAGGCGCGGCCAGTGCCGGCCGTCTCGCAGGAAGATCTCGATCGCGCAGTGCAGCTCGTGGCCGATGCTGCCCGGCGGGCCGGGGTCGTCGCCGTGGTCGGCACCGAGCGCCTCGTCCCTTCAGGCCGCGAGATCGTGTCGGTTGTCCTGGGCGCGGATGGGACGCGTCTCGGCGAGCAGGCCAAGACCCAGATCGACCCGACCGAGGAGGCTGACTACGTCCCGGGGTCCGGGCGGCGAGTCTTCACGGCCGGCGGGCTGACCTTCGGGATCGCGATCTGCCACGAGGCGTTCCGCTACCCCGAGATCGCCCGGTCGCTCGCGCTGGCCAGTGCCCAGCTCATCTTCGCGCCCCACTACGTGACGACCGACGACGGCACGTTGCCCTCGCGCTGGTGCGACTCGTCGAACCCGTACAACGAGAAGGCCCTGCTGATGCGCGCCCTCGAGAACACGCTGTACGTCGCCGCGGCCAACGTGGCCGGCCCCGACCAGGGCTCGGCGACGTGCATCATCGCGCCGGACGGCCGCCAGGTCGCCAGCCTGGCATACGGTCGGGCCGGGGTCGTGGCCGCCGACATCGACATCGAGCTGGCAGACCGGCGCCTCGCGCTGCGCTGGTCGCCCGAGCGGAACGTGCTCACGGTTGACGACGGAGGTCGCCCGTGACGTACAAGGTCCTCCTGGAATCGGTGCGGCTGGAGCTCATCGCCGCCGTCCGGGCCAGCGTCCGGGTTGGCGAAGTCGGACGTTCGTGGAAGCCGGCGCTCGACCAGGTCTGGGACTTCCTCCACGCCCGCCCAGAGGTGTCCCACGGCCACAACCTCTTCCTCTACCACCACCCCGCCCGGCGCGGTGATCCGATGGCCGTCGACTTCGGCGTGCAGGTGTCGGGCCGGTTCGAGCCAACCGGCGCAGTGCGCTGCGTCGAGACGCACGGCGGGCAGGTGGCCCGGGTCCTTCACGTTGGCCCGTACGACCAGATTGGCGCGGGCCACGCTGCGATCCATGCCTGGTGCGCCGCCAACGGGCGCGTGATCGGAGCGGCATCGTGGGAGACATACGGCGACCCGACCGACGACCCGGCGCTGTTCGAGACCACGATCACCTACCTGCTGGCCTGACCGCCGCGACCCCGGGCGAGCCCCGCCGCTGAGGCCCGCCGCCCGCGCGCCGACCGCGCGCCGACCGCGCTCCGGGCCAGCCGCCGAGCCCGTCGCCGAGGATTCGACCGCTGCTCGGCGGTTCGTGACAAATGCCAGCTTGGGTTGGGCCGTATGGTCGGTCGTGGTCGGATTCGCCGTGGACCTGCCGCGGACTAAGCTCGACTCGTGCACGCCTCCGACTCCCGTTGCGCCTCATTCCGGGGCAATCCTGGCGCGACCGGCCATACGGTCCTGGTGGCAAGAATTTGGCAGAACGCCGCGGCGGGTCGTGGTCGGATTCGCCGTGGACCTGCCGCGGACTAAGCTCGACTCGTGCACG
>JBEPUS010000101.1:0-8593 GCA_041691435.1 Chloroflexota bacterium | reverse complement strand
GCCAAGTTCTGGGAGAACCACGATCCCACCCAGGGGATGCGCCAGGGCAACGACGCCGGGACCCAGTACCGCTCGGCGATCTATACGTCGGACGACAGCCAGCGCCGGATCGCCGAAGCCGCGCGCGACGCCTACGAGCCGCGCCTGGCCGCGGCCGGCTACGGCCACATCACGACCGCGATCGTGCCGCTCGGCGACTTCTACTTCGCCGAGGACTACCACCAGCAATACCTGAAGAGCAATCCTCACGGCTATTGCCCGAACCACTCCACCGGCGTGAAGCTGCCCGACGACTTCGTCGTCACCCCCCTCCAGTACGCGGACTGAGCCAGCAGCTTCGGACTGGTCCCGGTCTTCCACCTCCGGGGCGTGGTCGAGCATGTGAAACGACGCGTGGCGGATCAGGTACGGGACGGCCCAGCTCGCCGTACAGTCGCCCGATGACGGTGACTCCGACCCGGCCCGAGCTGGAAGCGGCCCATTGCTGGGAGCCGGAGGACGCCGTTCCGCACGGGCCGGTAATGACCGAGTTTCGCCGGCGCACACGCCTGCGGCAGGCACGCTGGCGTGAGGCACACGGCCACCCGATCGGCTCGCAGCCCCACCGGCCTCGACCGGGCGCCGGGTCACGTCCCGTCGGCAGCCGCCTGGAGCTCGCCTACGCCCAGGCGACAGGCGCGAACCTGGTCACTGCGAACGCACGCGACGCGGCACGGGCCCGAACCTCGATGGTGGAGCGCAACCAGAGCTTCGATCACCAGCGGTTGTGGGCTGACCTGCTCTCGTCCGAGGCCCTGGCTTTCAGCCTGTTTGGCGACCTGGCGGCCGACCACGTGCTCGCCGATCGGGCTCTCCACGCCTGGTGGCCGGACGTGCCCGGGCGCGTATCCGATGTCCGGTTCGCCTACTCGCCGGGCCGCCTCGAACCGGCCTGGCTCAACAGCCTGCGGGACTTCGACGCGGCATTCGTCCTCGACCGGGACGATGGGACCCAGGCGATCGTGGCGATCGACACGAAGTACCACGAGCGGGCCAAGAGCGAGATCCCGAAGCCTCGCAACCGCCAGCGCAACCTCGAGGTGGCCGCGCGATCCGGCGCGTTCGCGTTGGGCGCGGCCGAGGCGCTGACAGGGCGGACGGAGCTGGCGGTCACCTGGCTGGAGCACCTGCTCCTCTGTTCGATGCTCCAGCATCCGAGTCGTGCCTGGACGTGGGGGCGGTACGTGGTGGTCTATCCGGCGGGGAACTCGGACGTCGCCGGCCTCTGTGCCCGATACCGCGGTCTGCTCGTGGACGATTCCACGTTCGACGCGATGACGCTCGAGGAGCTCCTTGACACCGGCGTCCTGCCGCCAGCCGCGACTGCGGCCGTCAGCGACCGCTATGGGCTCGGCGAGGACTGAAGCTGGTGCCTGAGCGGTGCAGGCGGCAGGCATGGAACGAGGCAGCCGCGGTGTGCGGCTGCCTCGTTCGCAAGATTCAGGCCCCGGTCAGGGCAGGAGAAACTCACCCAGCAGGAAGAGCGACCCGTTCGGGGTGCCCAGGCCGGTGGTGTCGTCGTAGCCCCTGGTCGAGGTCAGCGACGAGTCCTGGCCCAGGGTGAGCAGTGAGCGTCCGGATTGGGACATCATCCCCGTCGGGCCCGCCGGCGCCTGGACGTCGTGGAAGGCGCCCTTCAGCAACCCAAGCACGTAGAGCGATGGATTGGCAAACCCGATCGAGTGGCGCCGGCCCTGGCTCGCGAGCGCCATGATGCCGGCGATGACGGGACTGGAGAGGCTGGTGCCGCCAATCTGCACGGTGGCTCCCCGGAAGTTGATCAGGAACCCGGTCTCCGGGTCACCGACAGCCGCCAGGTCCGGCACGACACGCATCGCGGTCGGTCCGTTGAGCTTTGCGAGGCTGCTTGGTACGGCCAGCCGCTGGTAGAGCGGCTCTGGGAAGAGGGCGCTTACCCCGCCCCCGCCGCCGAACAGGAACGAGCCTGGGGGTGGCGTGGTGAAGCTGCTCGGCGAGGTTGCAAAGTTGACGGAATCGAGGTCGTCGCCCCAGGACGTCTCGAACAGGTAGCCATTCGACGACGTCACGCCAAGCGAGGTGCCCCCGACCGCGGTCACCCACGGATCCGTCGACGGGAAGTCCGGCTCGGGGTGTGGTGTGCCCGCGATGGTGTTGTCGCCGTTGTCGCCGGTCGAGAAGTACATCCCGATGCCTTCGATCGCAGCCTGGATGAACATCGAGTTCTCGAGGGCGACCTCGGCACCGAGACCATCCTCACCGAGGAAGCCGTACGAGTTGCTCACGATGTCGGCGGTGTGGTTCTGGAGGACGTAGTTGACGGCCGTGTCGATGCCCGTGTCGCAATCGGCCGCGCCGATGTAGTGGATGTGCGCTGCCGGGGCCATCGCATGGACCGCCTCGACATCGAGCGTCTCTTCCTCGTTCCAGCCGTCGGGTCCGCACTCGTCCTGGAGGCCGAATGGGCCCAGCTGGGTCTCGGTGTACTGGCCCGGTGCGAACGCCGGCTCGCCCTGCAGGGCGGCCAGGCCGTTCGCGTCGGCGACGATGGTCGGCGACGCGTAGGCATCGATGATCGCGACCGTCACGCCCTTGCCCTTGTCGCCCCTGTTCTCAGCCGGCTGCAGGCCGTACGCACCGCGAAGCTGCGCGGCGGTGTAGCCGCAGTTGTTGGTTGGGAAGGAGGTCTTGCCGTAGGCAACGGGTGAGATCTGCTCGTACTGGTCCCAGTACACCGAGCAGTTCGCGCGGGGCGGCTGCGCGTCCAACGGCTTCTTGAGCGACGCGGTCTGGCTGACGCCGGTGACCCCGGCCACCACGCCGCCCAGGCTGGCCGGGACGGACAGCGTCCCGAGCGATCCGCGCAGGGTCTGGCCCTTGTAGCGGTAGCTCATCAAGGTCGTGGAGAAGGCCCGCTCAATCTGGCTGGCCGTACCGGTCGCGGTTACCCAGCGGTTGCCGGCGGCGACGCTCGTGACGTTCAGCCCTGAACCGGAGAGGAAGGACCTGACCTGCGCGACCTGGGCCGCCGTCGGTCCGTAGAGCTTGTTGAAGCGAGCGGCACTGAGGTAGTTGGCGTAGTTGCTGCTCTTCGGGTCCGAGACCGAGGCGGCCAGCGCCTCGGCGCCCGCTGCATTCCGCAGTGATAGGACGACGTTCACCGAAATGCGCGCCGAAGCCGGGATTCGCCCGACGACCGTCGCGCGACTGCCCCAGCTCGGGGCACTGCCCACGAGGCTGGTCCGAGCCGCCCCGGAGTACGCCGACGCGCCGCCCGCGGTCACCGCCGCGACCATGAGTGCCGCGGTCAGCGCTCCGAGGGCACGCCGCCCTCCGCGCCGCGGGACTCCTGTGGTTGCCATGTTCGTTTCTCCTCGCATCGAGACCTTTGGGGATCGTGCCGACCGGATGCTGCCGCAGGCAGGTGCCCATGCAGGCCGGGCGTGCTACCGCAGGGGCTGGCGAGGCGGACCGCGTCGATGGGGCGTCGCTGGACCTTGAGTGCGTGGGCCGCTGCGCGACATCCAGACCCTCTCGGCAACATCGGCTTCCGCAGCCGCGACCGTAATAGTGGCACCTTCCGGGCCGCTCCACCGAGGAGATTCGGGTCCCGCGCCCCCGGAATTAGTTCCGGCCGCGAATCGCTTCGGCCGCGATCAGCGCACTGATGGCGGCAGGCAGGATGAGCAACAGGGTGGCCTGCTCGGGCGCCGAGTAGGCCACTGTTGTCGGATCGAATCCCGGCTGGGCGCACGTTGCGCAGAAGGCGCCCTCGGTGCCCGACTCGATGACTGCGAGAAAGACCCAGAAGCCGGCGACTGCCAGGGGCACGACGCTGATCAGCCGGCGGAGCGCTCCGCCGGCCAGCCACGACGCTGCCGTCCCACCGAGGACGGCGACGGTGGAGCCGAGGACCACCAGGTCAACGCCGATGGCCGTCCATGGCAGCCGGCCGATCTGATATCCATCGACGAGCGAGATGCCCGGATGGGCGAGGACCTCGCTGAAGGCGTCCAGGAGCAGGACGGCCAAGCCAGCTGCGATCGCCGCGACGCCCACCGCCGTGATCCAGAGCCCGATCCTCAGCCCTCGTGCCATGAGCGGACTATCCGTCCGCCCGTGGATGGCGTCAACGGGCCTTCGGGCCAACCGCTTCAGTGATCTCCGGCGGCTCGTCGCCGAAGACCCAGACGCTCTTGGGCAGGTCCCGGTTCTGCCACCAGACGCCGAACGCCACCATGAAGATCACGATCAGGATCTGGTTGGTGGTTTGATCCATGACGGCCTCGATCTGGTCCAGGTTCGCACGCTCTCCGCGGAGCATCCAAAGAGAATTCCGTGCTGCCTGATGTGTACGAGCGGGCGCTCGCCGACGCCATCGAACAATGGTCCCGGTGCGGACCATGACCGGCCGCGCAGCCGGCGGGGGGGACCTCACCAAACCTCACAAAACACTCCGTAAATGCCGACCTCGCGGTGGTATCTTGCCGGTGGGGGCTGGCACCTGGAACCCAGGTGCACCGGGCGGCTCGCACAAGTCCACGTGTCAGGCCGCCTTCCACCCGGAGACCCGCCCAGTGCCACGCCGTGTCTTCGCCCTTGCCATCAGCTGCGCCCTGCTCCTGTTCGGCGTGGTCCCGCCCGGAATCGCGAGCGCCAGCGTGCTCCGGGCGTTCTCGGTCCGCTACACATCGAACCAGCCGGGCGACATCACGATGGCCGCCAACACGCTCGAGATCTGCCCGCCCTCGGCCCTCTGTACGACCGCGCTCAATGGCACCGCGACTGGCAGCAACCTCAACGACAACAACTACGCGATGCAGTTCGTCGACACGGATTCGGACGCCACGACCTTTGATTCGAGCCAGGCCAACCTGACCTTGCCGGCCGGCTCATCGGTCCTGTTCGCGGGCCTCTATTGGGCCGCAACCACGGTTGGCACCACGGCCCCGCCCAACGTGGCCCTGAAGGGCACCGTGGCGTTCAAGGTTCCCGGCGGCACGTATCAGGCAATCACGTCGACCCAGACCGACTCCGATCCGGGCAGCCTGCAGTCGTACCAGGGCTTTGCCAACGTGACCAGCCTCGTCTCGGCGGCCGGCGCTGGAACGTACGCGGTCGCCAACGTCCAGGCTGCGCGGGGCGCGAACATGGACGCCGGCTGGGACCTCGTCGTGGCGTACGGCGATCCCTCGAAGCCGGCTCGCAACCTCACCGTGTTCGACGGACTGGCGGTGGTCAACAGCCCGGCCGCTCCGGTCGACATCGCCGTCAGTGGCTTCACGACCCCGCCGAGTGGCGCCGTCAATACCAAGCTCGGCATCTTCGGGATGGACGGCGACGCAGGCTCGACGGGCGACCAGCTGTCCCTGAACGGCACCGTTCTCTCGAACGGGCTCAACCCGCCCGGCAACTTCTGGAACTCGTCGATCTCTGACGTCGGCACGAGTGTCACCGATCGCAACCCGAGCGACATCAACACGCTTGGCCTCGACGCCGACATCGTCTCGGCGAACGGCGTCCTGGCGAACGGGGCAACCTCGGCCACGATCCACCTCACGACCGGTGGCGAGACGTACTGGCCGGGCGTCGTCACCTTCGTGACCGACCTGTATGCCCCGAAGATCACCCCGACCAAGACGGTAACTGACCTCAACGGCGGGACCGTCCAGCGCGGCGACACGCTCCAGTACACGGTCGATGCTGCCAACACCGGCCAGGACGCGGCCGGCGGCGTCGTGGTCACCGATCCGATCCCCGCCAATACGACCTACGTGCCCGGCTCGCTCGTCATCCTGAGCGGCCCGAACGCAGGCGCAAAGTCAGACTCCACGGGCAACGACCAGGCCGAGTTCGACGGAGCCGGCGACGCCGTCGTGTTCCGCCTGGGCACCGGCGCGAACGGCACGGCCGGGGGCACCCTGGCAGCGGTCGGCCACGCCAACGACCAGTCGAGCTTCCGCTTCCGGGTGACCGTGGACGACTCGGCACCGGCCAACACCACGATCTCGAACCTGGCCAAAGCCGACTACTTCGGGGTCACGCTCGGACCCAGGATCCCGTTCTCCGGGACGGCCGGCGCCCCGACGATCACCGACGTCGCCGACGCCGATCTGGCAATCTCGAAGACCGTCGACAATGCGAATCCCATCGTGGGTGACCAGATCACCTACACGATCCACGTCACGAATAACGGACCGGCGAGCTCGACCGGGACCGTGGTCACCGATCACGTGCCGACCGGCCAGGCCTTCGCCGCGGCCTCGACGACCTCGGGAACATATGTCTCCTCGACCGGCGCCTGGACGATCGGCACGCTGCCCGCCGGCGGCACAGCCACGCTGACCCTCGAGGCCGTCGTCACGGCGCCCGGGGTGATCACCAACACGGCGACCGCAACGAGCGACACGCCCGATTCGAACCCGGCCAACAACACGGCCTCGGTCAGCACACCGGGCACAGTCGCCGATCTCGTCGTCACCAAGGTCGCCTCGGTCCCATCGGCACCAGTCGGCTCGAACGTGACCTTCACGGTTGGCCTGCACAACTCCGGGCCGGCCGCCGCGACGACGATCCGGCTCTCCGACCTGCTGCCGGCCGGCCTGTCCTTCGTGTCGGCCACGCCGAGCGTGGGAACGTACACGAGCGGGACCGGCATCTGGGCGATCGCGAGCCTCGCGAGCGGGGCATCGGCGAGCCTGGCGCTTGTCGCGACAGTCAGCGATCCGGGCTCGATCACGAACGTCGCCCAGGTTGTGAGCCTCGACCAGGTCGATCCCGATCCGTCGAACAGCTCGGCATCCGCAACCGTTGACGGGCAGACCGCTGACCTGGGCGTCACCAAGACGGTCAACAATGCCAACCCGGTGGTTGGCAACACGATCATCTATACCGTCACGGTCACGAACCATGGACCGGCGTCCGCGGCCGGCACCGTGGTCCAGGACCCGTTGCCCAATGGCGTCACGTTCGTCTCGGCCACGGCCTCGAAAGGCTCGTACAGCAGCGTGACCGGGAGCTGGGCCGTGGGGACCCTCGCGAGCGGCGCCTCGGCGACCCTGGCGATCCACGTCACGATCGCGGCGAGCGGGCTGATCACGAATACCGCCTCGGTCACCTCCAACGTGCCCGACCCGGATCCGGGCAACAACCAGGTCTCCATCACCATCCCCAACCTGGTCGCCGATGTGTCCCTCACGAAGTCGGTTGCCCCGGCGGCGACGCCAGTCGGCACGAATGTCGCCTACACCCTGACGCTGGCGAATGCCGGCCCGGCCTCGGCCACGAACGTGGCCGTCCACGAGCTTCTGCCGGGCGGCCTGGCATTCGTCTCCGCTGCGCCCAGTGCCGGGACGTATGACTCGAGCACGGGTACCTGGTTCCTGCCGACGGTTCCATCGGCCGGCAGTGCCACCCTGGTCATCACCGCCACCGTGCTCGATGCCGGTCCCATCACCAACACGGCCCAGGTCACGGCCCTCGATCAGTCGGATCCGACGTCCGCCGACCAGTCGGCCAGCGCCACCGTGACCGGCCAGGCTGCGGATCTCTCCGTCACCAAGGTGGCCGACGACCCGACGCCGAGCCTTGGCGACACGGTCCACTTCACCGTCAAGGTGGCCAACGCCGGTCCCGATGCGGCGCCGGCGGTCGTGATCACGGACCTCCTGCCGGCTGGCCTGGCGTTCGTCACGGCTGGCTCAAGCCTCGGCACGTACACGGCCGGGACCGGCGCCTGGGACGTGGGCACGGTCCCGTCCGGCAGCACCGAGACCCTGATCATCACGGCGACGGTCACCGGCGTCGGGACGATCCGCAACGTTGCCGAGGTCACAGCCTCGGGTCTGCCCGATCCCAACTCGACGCCCGGCAACCACGTCGTCGGCGAGGACGACGAGGCGATCGCCACGCTGACCGTTCCGGCAGCTGCCGATCTGTCCCTCACCAAGACAGCCACCCCGACCGCGGCGGTCGTCGGCTCGACCATCACGTTCCACGTCGGGCTGCTCAATAGCGGGCCCTCGACGGCAACCGGCGTCGTGATCTCCGACCCGCTGCCCGCCGGCCTGACCCTTGTCTCGGCCACGCCGACGCTCGGAACCTACGATGCCGGGACGGGCGACTGGACGGTTCCCTCGATCGCCGCATCGGATGACGAGGAGCTGGTGATCGTGGCCACCGTCACCGCCGCCGGGCCGGGCACGAACACGGCCGAGGTGACTGCCTCCGACCAGTTCGACCCAGATTCGACCCCTGCCAATCACGACCCCGCGGAGGACGACCAGGCGTCTGCCAGCTTCACCCGGCGCCTCGCCTCGGCGGACCTGTCGCTGACCAAGACGGCCAGCGCGAATAGCAGCCAGATTGGCTCGAACGTCGTCTACACCCTCGTCGCGTCGAATGCCGGACCGGATGACGCGACCGGTGTGACCGTCCGTGACCTGCTTGGTGCCGGGCTCAGCTTGGTCAGCGCCACCGGCACGGGCGCGTACGACGCCGGGACCGGCGTCTGGACGATCGGCACGATTGCCTCGGGCGGCAGCGCAACGCTCCACCTCACGGCGAAGCTCACGTC
>JBEPUS010000100.1:0-8700 GCA_041691435.1 Chloroflexota bacterium | reverse complement strand
GCCCCGGGCCATTCGCGACGAGCGTACCGGGCGGCGCCGGGACCGCCGGTCCAACGGAGCCCGCCAGGACGATCAGCCGGCCGGCCTGGGTCTCGAGGAAGCTGCCGGGCCAGCCGAGGTACGCCCGGACCTGGCGTTCGAGCTCGGCCGCCGTTCGGGTCATATCGAGGTGCCCGTCGGTCCGCCCGAGGGGCCGGCTGAGGGTCATCCCCTCCCCCGGCTGGGGTACGGCCGGCAGCGCGCCGGCAAGGTACGGCCCGAGTGACTCGATGAGCAGCTCCGCCGCCACGTTCGACAGGCTCGCCTCGAGGTCGGGCGCGGTCTCCGTGCCCATGAGCGGAACAGACCGCTGGGCGAGGATCGGACCCGTGTCAAGACCCGCGTCCATCCGGAACAGGCTCACCCCGGTCTCGTGATCACCGGCCAGGATGGCCGCCGGAATCGGCGTGGCTCCGCGATGGCGGGGCAGGAGCGACGGATGCAGGTTGAGCAGGCCCCTGGCCACGGTATCGAGCAGCCCGCGCGGCACGATCTGGCCGTAATCTGCGAGGACCCCGAGGTCGGGCCCAGGATCCCGGACCAGGGCGATGGATTCCGGGGTCCGCAGGCGGGCGGGCTGGATCAGCGCCAGGCCATGCTCGCGGGCCAGGCGGGCAACCGGCACGGCTCGCAATCCCGAGCCGCGCCCGGCGGGGCGGTCCGGAGCGGTCACGACCGCGACGAGCTCGACGATCGAGGACGCGCGACTTGCCTGGTCGAGGAGTGCCTGGAGAATCGGGACCGCGAAGGCGCCGCTGCCCAGGAAGACGACCCGGGCGCGCTGGTCAGGCGAGGGCGTGCGTCGCCTCGCGAATGGCGCCCTCGCTCGGGCCACCGTCCTGCCCGTCCGCGTCCGGGTCAGACTCGTCGTCGTCGCCGCCGTGGCCGACGGCGATGAGGTCGTCCATCGAGTCGAGGTAGTCGATGTACAGCTTGCCGTCGAGGTGGTCCAGCTCGTGCTGCAGAGCTCGCCCGAGCAGGCCGCTGCCGGCCACCTTGTAGGTCCGCCCGCGACGATCCTGGGCGACGACCCAGACCTTCTCGCGGCGGGTCACATACGCCACGTAGCCGGGGATCGACAGGCAGCCCTCCAGGTCATGGTCATCGCCGCTCGAACGGACGATCCGCGGATTGACCAGCTCATGGAGGCGGCCCTGGACCTCGACGACGCAGGCCCGCAGCGCCTCGCCGAGCTGGGGCGCGGCCAGCCCGACGCCCGGAGCGTTGCGCATCGTATCGGCGAGGTCATCAAGGAGGCCGGCGAGGTACTTGCCGAAGCTGTCGACCGGCTCGCCTTTCAGGCGCAGGCGCGGGTCGCCGAGCATGGCGATCGGTTGGACGCTCATCGTCGCCCGAGTATATCGGAGCTCACAGGAGCGACTCCGGGTCGACATCCACCGACCAGGGGGCGTCGGGTCCACCGTCGAGCAGCCCGGCCGGGTCGCTCCCCCGGAGGACCACGTTCCAGCGCCATTTGCCGGCGCGCCGGCGCAGGAACGCGGGCGCCGGCCCGATCACCGCGGTATCGCTCCCCCGTTCCTGGGCCCGTTGGCGAAGCGACTCGGCCAGGCTCGTCGCGCCGCGCTCGGCGGCATCGGCATCCTCCAGGCCGATCGTCAGCTTCACGAGGCGTCCGAACGGCGGCGACCCGAATCGCCGGCGGGCCTCCAGCTCGGCGTCGTAGAAGGCGTCCGGATCCGCCGTGGCCACGGCCACGATCGCGGGGTGGTCGGGCTGGTAGCTCTGGATGATCGCCAGCCCCGGGCGATCGCCCCGTCCAGCTCGGCCGACCGCCTGGGCAAGGAGCTGGTAGGTCCGCTCGGCGGCGCGCTCGTCGGGCAGGTTCAGGGCGATGTCGGCGCTGACGACGCCGACGAGGGTCACCTCCGGGATGTCGAGGCCCTTGGTGACCAGGCTCGTCCCTACCAGGACGTCGAGGCGGCCGTCCGTGAAGGCGTCGATCAGCCGCTCGGCGGCGCCCTTGCGTTCGACCACGTCGCGATCCAGACGGCCGACCCGCAGCCCGGGGAAGCGCTCGCGGACCTCGCGCTCGAGGCGCTCCGTGCCGCCGCCGAGGTAGCGGATGCGCGGCGACGAGCAGCTCGGGCAGCGCGTGGCAAGGGGCACCGCGGTGCCGCAGTGGTGGCAGCGCAGGCTCATTCCGGCCTGGTGGAAGACCAGCGGCCGCTCGCACTCGGGGCACGTCTGGACCGTCCCGCAGTCCCGGCACATCACGACCGAGGCGCTGCCGCGCCGGTTGATCACGAGGATTGCCCGTTCGCCGGCGTCGCGATCGAGTGCCGCCAGCTCGTCCGCGAGTCGAACCGAGACCAGGCCGCGGTTGCCACCGGCCAGCTCCGCGCGCAGGTCGACGACCTCGATCAGCGGGGGCGCACCGCTCGGCCGGCTGGGCAGGACCACCCGCCGCCAGGTGCCGGCGCGGACCCGACCGACCGTGTCGACCGCCGGGGTCGCGCTGCCCAGGACAACGGCCGCGCCGGCCAGCTCGGCCAGCCGGAGGGCCGTGTCGCGGGCCTGCAGGCGCGGCGTCCGGTCACTCTTGTAGGTCCCCTCGTGCTCCTCGTCGACGATCACGAGGCCAACCTCGGTGAACGGGGCCAGGACCGCGAGCCGGGTCCCGACCACGACATCGACGGTGCCCGCCCGCACCCGGCGCCACTCGTCGGCCCGCTCGCCGGCGCCGAGGCCAGAGTGGAGCAAGGCGACGCGAACCTCGAGGTCGGCGCGCAGCCGATCGACGACGGGCAGGGCCAGGGCGATCTCGGGTACGAGCAGGAGGACCGGCCGGCCGAGCGCGAGGCTGGCGGCAATCGCCTCGACATAGACCGCGGTCTTGCCCCCACCGGTCACGCCGTCGAGGACCAGCGGCGTCGGGTCCCGGTCGGCGAGTGCCTGCCGGATCAGCTCGATGGCCTCGGCCTGCGGAGCGGTCAGCGCCGAGCTGACCGGCCGGGCGCCGCGCCGGCCCGCGCTCCGTCCTCCCAGCGGCCGGCGCGGCCGTTCGCGCACGTCCACCTCCACGAGTCCGCGGCGGACGAGTCCGGCGAGGGCCGATGTTCCGTGTCGGCCACCGAGCTCGGCCCCGGCCAGCCCATCGGGCGCATCCGCGAGCTCGGCGAGCAACGCCACCTGCCGCGGCCCGAGGGGCCGGCCCTGGACCCGGCCGCCCGCATGCAACGAGTCGGCCGCGACCCGGCCGCCTTCCGAGATCCGAGCCCAGCGCTCGTAGCGCGGGCCGGCGGCGGCGCCCAGCAGGGTCCAGTCCAGGTCAATCGCGCCGTCTGCGGCCAGGTTGCGCAACCGCCGCACGAGCCCTGCCCGGCCCTCCGGGGCGGAGAAGTCGCGGGCGGCCCGTGGGCCCCCGGCGAGTTGGTCGAGCAAATCCCGGTCGGCCCTGGGAGTCGCGGGTCCCGGTTCGTGGCCCGGCCGGATCTCGGCGACGAGCTCCAGTCGCTCGAGCATTCCGGGCGGCAGCATCGCCCGCAGGACAAAGGCCGCCGGGGCCAGGTAGTGCGCCGAGATCCAGCGGGCCAGGTCCAGCGAGAGTCCCGGCAGGAGCGGACCATCGGCCCGAACGCGTTCCAGGATTGGCTTCAGCTTGAGCCCGGCCGCGGGCGCCGGAGCGTTGCCCAGGACCACGCCGAGCGCCTGGCGCCGGCCGTACTCCACCAGAACCGCTTCGCCCAGCTCGAGATCCGCGAGCCGGGCTGGCACGAGGTAGGTGTAGGTTCGAGCGCCGCTCGCCCCGGCCGCGTCGATCGCCACCTCCACGAGCCGCTCCGCGGGCGGCTGGCCAACCATCAGATCCGGACCCGGCGCTCCGCGTGGCGCGCCGCTTCGCGGACGATGATCTCCCCGATCCGCTGGGCCGTCCGATCAAGCTGGCCCGTCTCGTTGATCACCACGTAGTCGAAATCCTTCTGGCGGGCCATCTCGTCGGCCGCGTTTCTCTGGCGGAGGCTGAGCTCCTCGGCGGTCTCCGTACCGCGTGACGTGAGCCGGCCGACCAGCTCCTCGCTCGACGGCGGGGCGACGAAGATCAGGAGGGCGTCGGGCACGCGGGCACGCACGACATCGGCGCCCTGCACATCGATCTTGAGGATCGCATGACGGCCAGCCGACAGGGCATCGGCGACCTGCTGGCGAGGCGTCCCATACCAGTTGCCATGGACCTCGTTCGCCTCCAGCAGGCCGCCCGAATCGAGGAGCTCCCGGAACCGATCGGGGTCGAGGAAGTGATAGCTGAGCCCGTCGACCTCGCCAGGGCGGCGGGCCCGGGTGGTGCAGGTCACGACGTAGTGGTGGCTGGCATGCGCGGGAAGCTCCCGGAGGACGTCGAGGATCGCGTCCTTGCCAACACCGGATGGGCCGGAGATCACGACGAGCATCGCCCCCGGTGCGCCCTCGGCGTGGGTCATCGGATGCCCGCCGCGCCGTGGCTGCCGGCGGCGCGCAGGCGATCGAGCGGGCCCTCGAGCTCGGCGGGCAACTCGGCGGTCACCCGGATCAGGTCGCCCCTGCCGGGCGAGCTGAACTCGAGCCGCCAGGCATGCAGGAAGAGGCGCTCCAGGCCGTCAGGACCGCGCCGCGACGTGCCCGTTCCATAGACCGGATCGCCGGCGATCGGATGGCCGATCGCTTCGAGGTGGACGCGGATCTGGTGGGTCCGGCCGGTGATCAGGTCCACCTCGAGGAGCGTCCAGCCGGCGAAGCGCTCACGGACCCTGTAGCCCGTGGTGGACGCCCGGCCGTCGTTCACGACGGCCATCCGCGTGCGCTGCTTGGGATCGCGCCCGATCGGTGCCTCGATCCGCCCGACAGCCGCGGCCACCGAGCCCAGGACGAGGGCGAGGTAGGTCTTCTTGACGCGGCGGGCCTTGAGCTGGGCCATCAGGCTGGACTGGGCGAGGTCGGTCTTGGCGACGATCAGCAGGCCGCTCGTATCCCGAACGAGGCGATGGACGATGCCCGGCCGGCGGACGCCGGCGATCCCGCCGTACTCGGCGCCGTCGGCCCGTCCGAGGAGGGCATTGACCAGCGTCCCGGAGTCGTGCCCCGGGGACGGATGGACGACCAGGCCGTGGGGCTTGTTGACCACCAGCAGGTCGTCGTCCTCGTAGGCAATCACGAGCGGGATGGCCTCGCCGGCCAGCTCCAGCTTGACCGCCGGGGGCACGTCGAGATCGAGGATGTCGCCGGCCCCGACCAGGGCGTTGGCCTTGAGCGCCACGCCGTCGTGGGTCAGCCGCCCGGCGCTGATCAGGCGCTGGACGTAGCTCCGCGACAGGCCGGCGACGTCGGCCACGAACCGGTCGACACGCTGCTGGCCCGGACCATCGGGAACCACGAACGAGCGCGAGCCGGTGAGCATCGCGTCGACCGCCGGCGGCCCGGACACGGGCTGCTCAGGCATCCACCGGGGCCGGCTTCGGGGCGGGTCGGATCGCCAGGAACAGGAGCAGCAGGATCGCCGTGCTGATCGCCGAATCGCCCACGTTGAACGTGAAGAAACGCAGGGTGCCGATGCCCATGTCCACGAAATCGACCACGTAGCCAAGGCGCAGGCGATCGATGAGATTGCCGGTCGCACCGCCCAGGAGGAGGCCCAGGGCGATCGACAGCAGCAGGCTGCGCGGGGCCCGGGCGTGGTACCAGATGATCAGCCCGAGGACGGCCAGGCTGCCGATCCCGAAGAGGGTGGCCGAGCTGCCGAACAGCCCGAAAAGCGCGCCGTTGTTCTGCGAGAAGATCAGGCGGACCCAGGTGCCGACCACGTCGACCACCTGGCCGGGGGCGATGTTGCTCACGATCCAGGCCTTGGCCAGCTGATCGAGCACGAGGACGGTGAGAGCCAGGCCGCCGAACAGGAGCCAGGCCGGCCGGGTACGGCCAATCACCTCGGTCACGACCGGCGGCGCCTCCTCGGCCAACGGAGCTAGCGGCCCCCGGCCGCTGGACGCAGGCCAAGCTCGACTGGCCCGCTCGTGAGCTCAACCTGTGCCCGGGGCAGGCCGGCCGGCGCCGGGCCGGCGCCGATCGTGTCGGCGAGGGTGTCACCGCGGACGGCAGCGAGGTACTCGCCCAGCGCCTCGGGCAGCGGCTCCACCCACACGTCGATCCGGGCGTCGAGATCGAGCTCGGCCTCGCGGCGAAGGTCCTGGATCGCCCGCTGGAGCTCGCGGGCGTCGCCCTCCGCGACCAGGGCCGGGGTGAGCTGGGTGTCGATGACCACGACCAGTCCCTCGTCGTGGGCGACGGCCGTGCCCGGCAGCGGCGCAGCGAGGATCTCGACCTCGTCGGGGGCAAGGCGCACGCCGGCCAGCTCGACGGCCCCATCGGCGCCGATCTCGAACTGTCCGGCCCGGGCCGCGGCCATGATGGCCGGAATCCGGTCGCCGTACTTGCGGCCGATGACCGGCAGCAACGGCTTGACCCGCCGCTCCACGAGGGCCGATTCGTCGCCGATGAGCTCGACCGCCTTGACGTTCACCTCATCGGCCAGCAGCTCGAGCAGTGCCGCCCGCTCGGACAGCCTGCCGCCGGGCAGGGCCAGCCAGAGGCGGGCCAGCGGCTGGCGGACCTTGATGCCGGCAGCCGACCGGAGAGTCCGGACGAGCTCAACGGCGCGGCGGATCGTGGCCATCGCCGTCTCGAGCTCGTCGTCGCGCAGGCCGGCCAGCTCGGCCGCCGGCCACGCCGTCAGGTGGACGCTGTCAGGTGCCGATGGGTCGCCACTGGCCACCAGGTTGTCGTAGATCGCGTCGGTCAGGAATGGCAGGATCGGGGCCATCACCCGGACGAGGGCCACCAGGACCGCGTGGAGGGTCGCGAAGGCCGCGTCCCGGTCCGCGTTCGCGATTCCCCGCGAGAAGCGCCGGCGGGTGCGCCGCAGGTACCACGTCGAGAGATCGTCGATGGCCTCCTCGACCAGGCGGGTCGCGCCGTGGGCGTCGTAGTCGCGCAGGCGCTCCTCGGCGTGCTCGGCCAGTCCGGCGACACGCGACAGGATCCAGCGGTCCAGGGCCGGTCGGGCGGCGAGATCGGGGGCGGTGCTCGAGCCCGGCGACCAGCCGGCCAGCCGGGCATACGTCACGAAGAAGGCGTACACGTTCCACAGGATCAGGAGCCGGCGGCGGGCCTCGTCGGCCGCCTGCCAGCCGAACAGGATGTTGTCGTCGGGCCGGGCGCTCGCATACATCCAGCGCATGACGTCGACGCCCATCCGCTCGGCAGCTTCATCGAACTCGATCGCGTTGCCGGCACTCTTGTGCATCGGCGCGCCGTCGCCGGCGAGCAGCGTGGCGTAGCCGAAGATGGTCTTGTAGGGCGCCTCCCGGCGCAGGACCGTCGACATCGCCAGCATCGCGTAGAACCAGTTCCGGAACTGCCCCGGGAAGCTCTCGGTGACGAAGTCAACCGGGAACCAGTCCGCCCAGTAGGCCGGATCCTCGCGGTAGTGGAGCGTCGAGAAGGGCACGATCCCGGCATCGAGCCACACGTTGCCGACGTCGGGCACCCGGCTGACCGGGGCGCCGCAGCCCGGACAGGCAATCTTCACGGCGTCGATATGCGGCCGATGGGGGGTATGGCCCTCGAAGGCCGGCCAGCCCTCGACGGCTCGCTCGTGGAGCTCGTCGCGACCGCCGATCACCTCGACCCGGCCGCAGGCCGGGCAGTCGTAGATCGGCAGGGCAAGGCCCCAGTAGCGCTTCTTCGAGATCATCCAGTCGTGCATGTTCAGGAGCCAGTCGAGCTCCCGCTCGTAGCCGAATCCGGGGATCCAGCGAATGTCCTTGACCACGGCCATGATCTGGTAGCGCAGGCTGCGATCGACCTCGTCCTTCGTGAGCTCCTCGAGGGGCCGGTCGTAGACCTCGCCCATCGCGATGTACCACTCGTCGACCAGCCGGAAGACGAGGGGCGTGCCGCACCGCCAGCAGTGCGGGTAGCGGTGGGTGATGGTCTCCAGGCGGTAGAACCGGTGGTGGGTCCGGAGGTGCTCGACGATCGGCTCGGTCACGTCGCGGACGTCGCGGCCGGTATACGAGCCAAAGCCCTCGAGGTACAGGCCCGCCTCGTCGAGTGGTGCGATCACCGGCAGGCCGAGGCTCTTGCCGAGGGCGAAGTCCTCGGCGCCGCAACCGGGCGCGATGTGGACGATGCCGGTGCCCTCTGCTTCGCCGACCTCGCTCCAGGGCACGATCCGGTGCTCGTACTCGGGCCGGTCGTCGGTGGCGGCGAAGGCCCGCCGGACAGCCGGCAGGTCGTCGAACGGCCCCTCGTAGCGCCAGCCGACGAGCTCGGAGCCGGTCAGCTCCCCGAGGATCTGGAACGGTCCGAGGGCGGCGACGTCGAGGGCGGTCTTGAGGGTGCCCCGGGCGAGCCAGTAGATCGCGTCGCCCTGCCGAACCTGGACGTAGCGCAGGGCCGGCCCCACGGCGGCCGCGACGTTCGAGGTGAGCGTCCAGGGCGTGGTGGTCCACACGAGGAGCGACTCGCCGGGCCGGTCGGTGAGCGGCAACTTGATCGTGAGGCCGGGATCGTCACGATCCCGGTAGCCCTCGGTCATCTCGTGCTGGCTCATGCCCGTCCCGCAGCGCGTGCACCAGGGCATCGTGTCGTGGCCCTTGTACAGCCAGC
>JBEPUS010000099.1:0-8857 GCA_041691435.1 Chloroflexota bacterium | reverse complement strand
GCGGGTCGGGTCAGCTCGTCAACCGAGCGTTCCTCGCAGGCAGCGATGAGCGTTTTCATCGCCCAGACCTTCTGCCCGAACGCTTCGATCAAGATCTCGTTCATCACGCCTCTCCTCCGGTCTGGCCAGCGCGTCGTGGCTGGGTCGGGGTACGTCGCCGGATGCCCGGCGAGGCGGACGGCGCCACCGGGGCGCCGCCAGGCCCGCGACCCAGCCTGAGTGGTTAGTGGGGCGTCGATCCTCGGCGGGCAGCCGCGGTGCGCCGTCCCGACGTTCCGCCCGAGGACTTTCGGCCGCGGCCGCTGCGCCGCGGCAGCTCAATCGCCGAGCGCTCGCGGAAGAAGATCCGGATCGGCGTGCCGTCAAAGCCGTACGCCTCGCGGATCTGGTTCTCCAGGTAGCGCCGGTAGCTGAAATGGACGCTGGCGGCGTCCTTGGCAAAGAACACGAACGTCGGCGGTGCGACCGCGACCTGCGTCGCGTAGAAGATCTTCGGCCGGCGGCCCTTGACCAGCGACGGCGACTGCCGGCGGATCGCCTCGGCCACCAGGCGATTGAGCTCGCCCGTGCCAATCCGGCGGCGGCGCTCGCCCCAGATGTCGACGGCGGTCTCCAAGACCCGCCCCACCCGCTGGCCCGTCTTGGCACTGATCGAGATCACCGGCGCCAGGTCGATGAATGGCGCCTCGCGGCGCAGGGCGATCACATACTGGTCGAACGTCTTGTCGGTCTTCTCCACCAGCAGGTCCCATTTGTTCACGGCGATGACCAGGCCCTTGCCTTCTTCTACGACATAGCCCGCGACATGCGCGTCCTGGGCGGTCAGGCCGTCCTGGGCGTCGATCACGACGATCGCCACGTCGGCCCGCGAGATCGCCTTCATCGAGCGCAGCGCTGCATAGCGCTCCGCGGCCGGCCCGTTGGCCACCTTGCCCCGCCGGCGGATCCCGGCCGTGTCGATGAGGACCACCTCGCTCCGGCCGTAGGCGACGATCGTGTCGATCGCGTCGCGGGTGGTCCCGGGGATGTCGCTGACGATCACCCGCTCCTCACCGAGGAGGGCATTGACGAGGCTCGACTTGCCCACGTTCGGGCGGCCCACGATCGCGATCGCCACGGGCTGATCCGAATCGGCGGCCATCGCCGCGTCCCAGCGGGCGGCCTCAGGATCGGGCGCCTGGTCCAGGGCATCGTCCGCCTCGTCGTCCTCGGAATCGTCGTCATCGCCGAGGGCCGGACCGGTGCTGATGTCGGGCAGGATGAAGCCGGCGGCGACATCGCGCTCCCACTCGCGGGCCTCGATCTCGCGGGCCTTGCGGGCGATCTCCTCGGGCGTCTCCGGCGGCAGCGCCCAGACGATTGCATCGAGCAGGTCGCCCGTGCCCCGGCCGTGGGCCGCGCTGATCGCGAACATGTCCTCCCAGCCGAGCACGTGGAACTCGGCCGCCTCGAGGTCGCGCTTCTCGTTGTCGGCCTTGTTGACGGCCACCAGGATCGGCGACTTCGCGCGGCGCAGGAGGGCGGCCGCCTCGAGGTCGGCCGGGGTGGGGCCCGTGGCGGCGTCCACGACCAGCACGATCACGTCGGCCTCGTTGATCGCCAGTCGAGCCTGGTCCTGGACGCGCTCCTCGATCGGGTCGTTGGGGTCGATCTCGAGACCCCCGGTATCCACCACCACGAAGCGCCGGCCATTCCAGTCGGCGTTGCCGTAGAGCCGGTCGCGGGTGGTCCGGGCGCGGTCCTCGACGATCGCCCGACGACTACCGAGAATCCGGTTGAAGAGCGTGCTCTTGCCAACGTTCGGGCGCCCCACCAGGGCGACGACGGGCAGCCCGGCGGCCACGCTCAGGCGGCGCCGGCAGCGTTCAACGGCAGCGAGGTCGTGCGACCCGCGGGCGTCGCGGCCAGGGCCAGGGCGGCCATCGCCAGCTCGTGGGCGTGTCCCGCGGCGGACGCCGTTCCGGCCAGCTCCAGGATTCGCTCGGCGACGGCCTGGAGGTCTTCTATGGGCGTCGACGTCCCGCCGGTGATCCCGACGATCCTCACGCCGTCGAACTGGCCGGCACCGTCCAGGTCGGCCACCGACTCGATCTGGATCGCCCTGGTCCCGACGATTTCGCAGAGGCGGGTGAGCTCCTTGGTGTTGGCGCTTGACCGGCCACCCACGACGACCATCAGGTCCACGTCGCGGGCGGTCTCGAGGGTGTCCTCCTGGCGCCGGATGGTGACCGGGCAGACGGTGTTCACGATCTTGAGCTCGTGGCTGCGGGACACCATGAACGCGGCGAGCTTCTCGAACTTCCAGGGTGGCTGGGTGCTCTGAGAGAGGAGCGCCATCTTCTTCTTGCGCGGGATCGTCTCCCACTCGGGCTCGTCGTCAACCACGATCGTGTCCGGCGCGAAGCCCAGCAGGCCCACCACCTCGGGGTGGCGGGGGGTGCCGAGCAGGACGATCGTGTAGCCCTCCTCGACGAGCTTCATGAGCTCCTTCTGCTCCTGGATCACCCAGGTGCAGGTGCCGTCGATCACGTCGAGGCCGCGCTCCTCGGCACGGGCCATCACGTCCGGCCGCACGCCGTGGGCGCGGATGACGATCGCCGCTCCGCGATCGACGTCATCGAGGGACTCGACGGTCTGGACGCCGGCCCGCTGGAGATCGGCGATCACGCCCTCGTTGTGGACCACCTGGCCGAGGGTATGGGTCACCCGGCCGGTCGAGGCCGACTCCTTGGCCTTGTCGATCGCCTCCCGGACGCCGTAGCAGAAGCCGGTCCTCTTGGCGATGCGAACTTCGGAGATGGTGCCCATTTCCCCGTGATTATCGCACCCGGGGTGGCGCAACCCCCCGATCAGGCTTGGGCTGGCCGTAGACCCCCCGCTGGCGAGCCGGCAGGAGGGCGGCGATCCGACGCATGATCAGCTCGGTCGCGGCTGCCTTGGCCGCGCGCCGGTCGAGGCCGGCGGGCAGCACATCAGCAAGCCGGAACGGCTCGCCGACCCGCATCTCCACGCGGCCACCGAGCCGCGGCACCTTGCCCTTGGGCCAGAAGCGGTCCGTATCCACCACCCCGACCGGCAGGATCTGGGCGCCGGACCGGAGCGCGAGCATCGCCACCCCATCCTTCGCCGCCTGCATCTCACCCGATGCGCTGCGCGTCCCCTCCGGGAAGACGACGATCACGTTGCCCGCCTCCAGGATCCGCAGGAGCAAGCGGAATACGTCGATGTCGACGTTGTCGCGATCGACCGGGTGGACGGAGCCGGCGAGGACGAACGGGCCGACAATCGGCCAGCGGGTCATCTCGCGCTTGCCCAGCCAGTGGATCCGGCGGCCCAGGCGGGGCGTCAGCCAGGCGCCCACGAGGACGCCGTCGGCGTTCGAGACGTGGTTCGAGACGATGATCAGCGGCCCGTCCTGGGGGATCGAATCAAGCGCCCCGGAGATCCGGACCCGGGTCAGGCAGCGGGTGATCGTCCGGGCGACGAACGCGGTGCCCCGGATGAACCAGTTGGCATCACTGCGCACCGAGCCCGAATCGGTCTCGGCCATCAGGCTGCTCCCCCATCCCGCGTGCCGGCGGGCGCGCTCGCGCGGACTGGCACGTGGCCGGCCTCGTGGATTGCTGCGACGACCGCCGCCACGGTCTGCTCGAACGTGTTGCCGTCGGTGACGATGTGGACCGCGTCGGGCGCCGGCCGGAGGGGCGCGACCGGTCGGTGGCGATCAAGGTCGTCACGCCGTTGGAGCTCGGCCAGGACCGCTCCGGCCTCCCGCCCGTCGGGATCGAGGCCGCGCTCCTCGGCCCGCCGCCGGGCACGTTCCTCGGCCGACGCGTCGAGAAAGACCTTGAGCCCGGCGTGGGGCAGGACCACCGTGCCGATATCCCGCCCGGCGACGACGATCCGGCCGCCGCTGGCGATCGAACGCTGGCGCTGGAGCAGGGCGGCTCGCAGGTCGCCTACCCGCGAGACCTCGCTCACCCGGCGGTCCACATCGGGCCCATGGACCAGCTCGGTCACGTCCTGGCCATCCACCAGGACGCGTGCGAGGCGGCCGAACGCATCGGCGGCCAGCTCCACCTCGCCGACAAGCGCCACGAGGGCCGTCGCGTCCGATGGCTCGATCTCGCGCTGGATCACCAGCCAGGTGATCGCCCGGTAGAGCAGCCCCGTGTCGCAGAAGCGGAAGCCAACCTCGCGGGCTGCGGCCGCTCCGACGCTGCTCTTGCCCGACGAGGCCGGTCCGTCGAGGGCGACCACGAGGGGCAGCAGGGTCACCGCGACGCCCGGGCTCGATCGGGCCGATTGGGCCGTTCAGGTCGCTCCGCCCGACCGGCGCCCAGCGAGCGGACCTCCGGGGCGGTCAGCCGCCGGCAGCGACCGCTGGCGAGGTCCTCGAGGCGCAGCGTGCCCAGGCGGACCCGCACGAGCCGGTCGACGGGCGCGCCGACCGCGGCGAACATCCGGCGGAGCTGGCGCTTCCAGCCCTGCTGGAGGGTCGAGCGACACCAGGTCAGCTCGGGCGGTGCCGGCGTGAGGACCGCCTCGAGCTTGCGCACCTCCACGGTGGTCATCAGGCGCAGGTGGGTGAGCGTCGCCAGGCCCTCTTCGAGGCGGATCCCGGCGCGCAGCGCGGCCTGCTGCGCCTCGTCGAGTGGCTGGCGGAGGCCGAGTGCGTACTCACGCTCCACGCCGAAGCGCGGGTGGAGGACTCGCTCCGCCCATTGGCCGTCGTTCGTCAGGAGGATCAGGCCCTCGGAATCCTGGTCCAGCCGTCCGACCGGGTAGAGCCGCGCACCCGAGGCAAGCGCGGTGGGCACGAGGTCGAGGATCGTTCGCTCCGCGTGCCGGTCGCGGACCGTCGAGACGACGCCGATCGGCTTGTGGATGACGAGGTGGACAGCGCTCGCGGCCTCGCCGATCGCCCGTCCGTCCACCTGGATCGCCGCCCGGGCCGGATCCACGGGCTGGCCGAGCGTTGCGGGCTTGCCGTCCACGGTCACCCGGCCGGCCGCGATCATCCGCTCCGCCTCACGCCGGGAAGCAACGCCGGCGGCGGCCAGCACTTTCTGGAGGCGCTCGGTGGGCATCAGTCGTTCGGCCGGCCCGGACCCACCGAACGGGGTTCGATCCGTGGCTCCTCAACGGGATCAATGCCCAGATCAAGGCCGAGCGCCATGGTCAGGTCGTCGTCGTCCACCGTTGTCAGGCGCTCGGCCACCGCCGAGTCAATGGGCGGCAGCTCATCGAGGCTGGTGAGCCCGAAGCGCTCAAGGAAATCGAAGCTCGTGCCGTACAGGTACGGCCGGCCCGGCGCCTCCGTCCGGCCGAGCTCAACGACCAGGCGGCGATGGAGCAGGGTCCGCAGGCTGTACTCCGAGTCCACGCCCCGGATCCGTTCGATGACCGATTTCGTGAGCGGCTGGCGGTAGGCGACGATCGCCAGGGTCTCGAGCGACGCCGGGGAAAGCCGCGTGGCGTCCGCGCCGACGTAGCGGGCCACCAGCCGGCCCGCATCCGGTGACGTGACGAGCTCGACGCGATCGCCCGACGCGACGAGGCGGATCCCCCGGCCCGCGAGGCTTACCTCGAGGTCGCCTAGACGAGCATCGACGGTCGCCCGGTCGACGCCGGCGACGGTGGCGATCTCGCGCCGGCTCAAGGGACGCTCGGCGACAAACAGGAGCGCCTCCAGGGCGATCTCGGTCAGCTCGAGCGGCTCCGGCGCATCGAGTGGCTCGGGCGCCTCGACGTCCTGGCCCACGCCGTCCGGCCCGTCATCGTCGCCGACGGCCGACGGGCTGACCTCCGGCTCGATCATCGGAACGACTCCAATCGCTCGTCGAACGTCTCGTCCTGCGACCCGCCGGTCCCGGCTCCGCCCGAGTCGGCGGTGACGCCACTCGCGCCACGCTCCTCCGGCGTGGTCGGCCGCGCAACGATCGGGCCCCACGGCTCGGCCTGCTCGACAACGATCTCGCGGCGCTTCATCAATTCCAGCATCGCCAGGAACGTGACCGCGAGCACGACCCTGTCGCGCACACCGCGCAGCAGCTCCTGGAGGACGACCGTTGGGGCGTGGCGGAGTGCCTGGCGGATCACCTCGGCGCGCTCCGCGATCGTGATCGAGCGGGCAACGATCGCGGCGACCGGCGGAGGCGGCGGGACGAGCTCGACCAGGCGATCAAGCGCAGCGCCGAGGAGCGCCACGTCGAGGATGGCGGTTGGCCCATCAAGGGCGCCCGCTCGGCCGGCGGCGGCAGCAACCGTGGGCTCGCGCCGGAAGACCCCGAACCGTTCGATCGCCACGGCCTGGAGGGTCGCCCCGGCATCGCGGTAGGCCCGATAGAGGAGCAGCCGCGCGCGCAGCTCGGCTTCCGGGTCGAGCTCTTCGTCGGGGAGATCCGCCGATGGCGGCCGCGCCGCGCGGGGCAGCATCGCCCGGCTCTTGATGACGATGAGCTGCCCGGCCACTGCGACGAACGCCGAGATGTTGCCGATGCGATCCGATCCGAGCCCGGCGAGCGCCTCGAGGTAGGCGCCCGCGAGTGCGCCGAGCGGGACGGTCAGGATGTCGAGCTGGCGCGATTCGATCAGGGCGAGGAGCAAACCGAGCGGGCCCTCGAACTCGTCGAGGTGGACGTGGGTGACGGCTCGTTCGCCACGGCCGGCTTCGAACCGGACGGCGGACGGTGCCGCGGCCGGCCCGCCAGTCACGGCCGTATCGATCATCGTCAGTTCGCCTCGTCGGCGAGGCGCAGCAGCTCGCCGGCTCGATCGGCCGGCGTCGCGGCCTGGTCGCGGATCAATGCGGCAGTGCGCGAGCTGCCGCCCGCGGCGAGGACGAGCTCAGCGGATCGCTGGGCGTGGTCCCGGAGGATGTCCAGGGCGCTCCCGAAGCTCGGCAGGTGGCGGGCAGCCCGCACGAACCACCGCCCGAGTGCCTCGCCCAGCGACCAGGCGATCCGGGGCAGCAGGCCCACGCCGTGCCCGTTGGACGTGGTCTTGCCGCAATCGTGCAGGAGGCCGGCCAGCAGGAGCTCGGGATCGCCCCCGCCGGCCGCGGCCCGCAGGCTGGCGACCACGTCCAGGCCGTGGCGGCGATCGGCGACGGGCATCGCGTCGAAGAGCGCCAGGAGCGGGGCCGGGACCCATCCCTCGAGACCCGCCCGCTCACTGCTGGCCACCCGGGCCGTGACGTGGGCCCGGAACTGGCGAACCTTCGTCGACCACCAGCCCGGGCTACCGGCGCGCTGGTTGCTCACAGCCCCGCGAGCAGACGGACAATCGGGAGGCCGACCGTGTTGAAGACGAACTGCAGGGGCCCCTGGATGCCGCTGATGAGCGGAATGAAGATCAGGGCGAGGAGCGCAATCGGGCCGTACTGATTCAGGATCGGTCCGAACTCGAATGCCTGGCGGGGCGGCAGGGCGGCCAGGAGCACCCGCGTTCCGTCGAGGGGAGGCACGGGGATGAGATTGAAGATGAACAGCGAGACGTTAATCTGAATGAAGATCAGCAGGATGTTGAGCAACGCGAGCTGGCCACTCGTCTGGTTCGAGGCCATGCCCTGGACCACCCGGAATGCAAGGCCACCGAGCGCGGCAATGACCAGGTTGGAGATGGGTCCGGCAGCGGCAACCATGGCCTCGCCGGTCCGTCCGTTGCGCAGGTTGGCGAAGTTGACCGGGGTGGGCTTGGCCCAGCCGATCCCGTAGCCGGCGTACGCGGACGCAAGCAGCATCAGCCCGCCCATCGGGTCGAAGTGGGCAATCGGGTTGAGGGTCAGCCGGCCCAGGTAGCGGGCCGTGGAATCGCCCAGCCGGTAGGCCATCCAGGCGTGGGCGAACTCGTGAACCGGAAACGAGACGAGGATGATGATCGCGGCGGCGATGAGCGCTTCGCTGGTCCGGTCCATCGACCTATCGTACCCGCGCGCCGCGATCCGGAGCGGACTAGAGCCGGGCCAGCAGCTCCGCCTTCTTCGCGTCGAACTCCGCCTGGGTGATCGCGCCGCTGTCGAGCAGGCCCTTCAGGCGATCGATGGCGTTGGCCACGTCATCCGAGCTTGGTGCCAGGGGCGCTCCGTCCGGGTCGCCGGCGACCGGTGCCTGCGGGGCCGGACCCGGGGCTGGGGCGGGAACCGGATCGGTGGCCGGGGCCCGGAGCGGCGGGCTGGGGATCCGTCCGCTCGAGACCTCGAGCTCCAGATCGTGCTTGGCCTCGGTCATCGCCTTCTTGAAGCCCGAGGCGTCCACCAGCATGTGCATCCGGTCGATGCCCGAATCGGACGCGGTCAGGATCTCCAGGTCGCCGAAGCCGAACATGCGGCCGAAGATATTCTCGGTCAGGACGGCGTCGTTGATCTTCTCAAGCGAGCTGTCGAGGGCCTTCTTGTTCAGGATCCCCTGCGTCTGGATCACTCGCCGGCTGGTCACGATGAAGGCATCGTTGACCCAGTGCAGGTACTGGTACACGAAGACCACGACCGCGTAGATGACGAGGGCCAGGACCACGTAGCCGAGGATGGTGTTGAGCACGCCGCCGATCCCGTCGGTGCCCAGGTTGCCCCGGAAGATGAAGATCAGGAGGGCGACCACCAGGCCGAGGATCGCCAGCTTCGAGCGATCGACCAGGACGAGCCAGTGCTGGCGCCGCTCGACCACGATCCGCTCCCCGTCGGACATCAGCGATGCCGTGAAATTGGCCATTGCGACTCGGCTCCTTCTCAGGCTCGCGGGTGGGCGCGAGCGTAGACATCCCGGATCCGCTGCCCACTCAAGTGGGTATACAGCTGGGTCGTGGAGATACTCGCATGCCCGAGCAACTCCTGAACGATGCGCAGGTCGGCGCCGCC
>JBEPUS010000098.1:0-8906 GCA_041691435.1 Chloroflexota bacterium | reverse complement strand
TTCACGCACGAAATCCGCGGCCTACGACTTCGGGTCGCCGAAGATCGTGTAGTGCCAGTCCTTCTCCTGCTCGCCGGTCAGCTCGATCATCACGTGCTTGACCTGCGTGTATTCCTCGAAGGAATAGCTCGACATGTCCTTGCCGAAGCCCGACTGCTTGAAGCCGCCATGGGGCATCTCGCTGGTCACCATCAGGTGGTCATTGACCTGGACGTGGCCGAAGTTGAGCGAGCGGGCCGCCTCCATTGCCCGGAAGACGTCGCGGGTCCAGATCGAGGCCGCCAGGCCGTACTTCGTATCGTTGGCCAGCTCGATCGCCTCGGCGTCGGTGTCGAACGGCAGGACCACCAGGACCGGGCCGAAGACTTCCTGCTGGACGATCTCGCTATCCTGGGCGGCGTCGGCGATGATCGTCGGCGCGTAGAAGGCGCCGTTGGGCAGGCCTGCGATCTCCGGGCGAGCTCCGCCCGTGACGACGGTCGCGCCGGCCGCCCTGGCCCGCTGGACGAACCCATCCACGCGGTCCACCTGGGCCTGGCTGATCAGCGTCCCAAGGTCCGTGGACGGATCGAACGGGTCGCCGACCCGGACGCTCTCAAAGAGCTCCTTCGTGCGGGCCAGGAACGGGCCGTACAGGCTGCGATGGACGTACGCACGGGTCGCGGCCGTGCAGTCCTGGCCGCCGTTGGTCAACGCTCCGGCCGTCGCCCCACGGGCCGCCGCCTCGAGGTCTGCGTCGGCCGAGACGATGAACGGCGCCTTGCCACCCAGCTCCAGGTGGACGCGCTTCACGTTGCCCGCCGCCAGGGCCTGGATCTTCTTGCCCGTCTCCGAATCGCCGGTCAGGCTGATCAGGTCGACATCGGGATGAGCGGCGATGGCCGCGCCCACGACATCGCCCCGCCCCGTGACCACGTTGAGGACGCCGTCGGGCAGGCCCGCCTCGCGGCCGAGCTCGGCCAGGCGAATCGTGGTCAGGGGCGTGGCCGAGGCCGGCTTGAGGACGACGGAGTTGCCCGCCGCCAGGGCGGGGCCGATCTTCCAGATCGCCATCCACATCGGGTAGTTCCAGGGGGCCACCTGGCCGCACACCCCGATCGGCTCGCGCCGGATCATGCTGGTGTGCGAGCCGCTGTACTCGGCCGCGGCCTTGCCATCGAGATGGCGGATCTGGGTCGCGAAGAAGCGGATGTTGTCGGAGGCGAAGGCGAAGTCGGACTCGCGACGCAGCTTGTAGGCCGTGCCGGTCTGGAGCGTCTCGAGCCGGGCGAGTTCGTCGGCGTGCTCGTCGAGCAGGTCGCCCAGGCGGTTCATGATCGCCACGCGGGCCGGCATCAGCATGTTCCGCCAGCGGCCGTCGCGGAACGAGGCGCGAGCGGCGGCAACCGCCCGATCGACATCCGCCTCCGTGCCCGCCGGAACGCGTCCGACGAGCTCGCCCGTGGCCGGGTTGTGGACTTCGAGCCAGGCGCCGTCCGAGGCCTCGACCGAGCGGCCATCGACGAACATCTGGAAGTCGGGCGCGACCGCGATGGCCATGAGGGTGGCCTCCTGGGAGCTGGTGGGCGGAACCAGCTCCGAGTTTAGCGCGTGCTCACGCCGCGCTCGTCGTCGACGAGCCGCCGGGCGAACGACTGGTAGGCGAGATCGTCGAGCGGCGGGTTGATCAGGCCGCCGCGGGCATCGCGAAACGCGCGCTCGATCCGGCCCGACAGGAAGCCGGGGCCGCCGGCGATCCGGAGCGCCTCGTCGGTCGCCAGGACAGCCGCGTTCGTGGCCGTGACCTTGGCCAGGCTGATCTCCGGGACCAGCGCGCCACGTTCCTCCGGCGATGCTTCCTGCCAGCGCCTGGCCACCGCCTCGGTGACGATCCGGGCCGCACGCAGGGCCGCGTCGATCCGGCCGAGGCGAACCCCGATCGTGGGCAGGTCGGCGACCGCTGTCGTGCCGTCCCCGGGCTTGCGATCGATCGCCCAGCGGACCACGTCGCGACGAGCGCCCTCGCCCACCCCGAGATAGACGGCCGCGACAGCCGCGCCGAACCAGGCGCCGGGCGCCGGTCCGCGGGGATCGGGCTCGCCCGGCTGGCGGATGCCGATCAGCCGGTCAGCCGGCACGAAGGCGTCGTGCAGGACGAGCCGACCCGAAGCCGATCCGCGCATCCCGAGGGCATCGAAGCCGGGCAGCCGCTCGATCCCGCTCGACTCGAGATCGACCACGAAGTTGCCCACACCGCCAGAGGCCACGGTGGCCGTCACCTGGGCGGCACGGAGCGCCGGCAGCCACGAGGTCCAGGTCTTCTCGCCGCTCAGCTGCCAGCCGCCCGGCACCTGGGCCGCCGTCGTGGCTGGCAGGCCGCCGCGGGCCGGGCTGCCGGTGCCTTCCTCCGTGGCCGCCGAGTTCAGGAGGGCCATTTCGTCGTGGACCAACCGGCCCAGCCATGCCCGGAGCTCGGCGGGCCAGCCAGTCGATTCATACAGCGAGCCGACGACGTGGGTGTGCATCGCGAACCCGAGCGCAGCCGACCCGTTCGTCGCGCCGAGCGCGGCCAGGACCTGAACGGCCTCGACCATGCCGCCGCCGAGGCCGCCGGCAGGCTCTGGCAGGCACAGCAGGTGGAGCTCACTCGCGATGAGCGCGGCGGGCACGGCCGGGTCGTAGCGGTCACCAGGATCGATTGCGTCGACGGCCGCAAGCGCCTCGACGAGGCGCTCGTCGATCGTTGGACCCGGGTTCCGCTTCCGGGACGTCACGCCCCGGCCCCGAGCCGGGCGGCTTCGCGCCGCAGGAGCTCCCAGGCCCGGGCGACGTGGCGCTCCTCGGTGCGCAGGTTGCCCACGGCCAGGCGGATCGTGAACGTGCCGGCCAGGCGAGTGTGCGAGAGGAAGACCTCGCCGGTCTCGTTCACAGCGTTCATCACGGCGGCATTCAGGTCGTCCAGCTGCGCCTTGGCCGCGCCGGGGGGCCGGTAGCGAAAGCAGACGGTCGAGAATGGAACCGGCGCCAGTCGCTCCCAGTCAGGATCGGCGTCGACCCACGTTGCGAACGCTTCCGCAAGCTCGAGATGGTGGGCGATTCGCGCCCGCAGGCCCTCGAGGCCGAACGTCCGCAGGAGCATCCACAGCTTCAGGGATCGGAGACGTCGCCCGAGCTGCGGCGTGTACTCGTTGTAGTCGCGGACCGGCAGGTCGCGATCCAGCGTCCGCAGGTATTCCGGGACGAGGCTGAAGGCCGAGCGGAGCGACTCCATGCGCCGGGTCAGCAGGAGCGACGCATCCATCGGCGCGAACAGCCACTTGTGCGGGTTGACCACGATGGAATCCGCGAGGTCCCAGCCGGTGAACTGGCCCTGCCGGTCGGGCAGCATCGCGACCGGGCCGGCGTAGGCGGCATCCACGTGCAGCCAGATCCCTTCACGCGCGGCAATCGCCGCGACGGCAACGACGGGATCGATGGAGGTGGACGAGGTGGTGCCGATCGTGGCCACGACAGCCAGCGGCACGCGCCCCGCCGCCCGATCCTCGGCAATCGCCGCAGCCAGCTGATCCGCCCGCAGCTCGAAGTGCTCGTTGACCTCGATCTTGCGCAGGCTGGCCCGTCCCAGGCCGAGGGTCATGCAGGCCTTCTCGATGGAGGAATGGGCCTCGCGCGAGGCATACACCCGGACACCACCGGCGAGGTCCGGCCGCCCCGCCAGGCCGCGCTCGGCCGCCTCGAGACCGGCCTCCTCGCGCGCGGCAGCCAGGGCAATCAGGGTCGAGGTCGATGCCGTGTCGGTCAGGAGGCCGTCGAACGCAGGCGGCAGGCCGAGCGCCTGGCGCAGCCAGCCGACGACGACGCCTTCGAGCTCGGTTCCGATCGGTGAGGTCCGCCAGAGCATCGGGTTCTGGCCGAGCGCCGCGGTCAGCATCTCGCCGAGGATCCCGGGACCCGAAGCGGTCGTCGCGAAATACGCCAGGAAACCGGGATGCTGCCAGTGGGTGGCGTTGGGGACGACCAGCGCCTGGTAGTCGGCCAGGATCTCGCCGATCGATTCAGCGGTCTCCGGCGGGGTCCCGGGGAAGAGCGCCCGGAGCGAGCCGGGCTCGATCGCCGGGAAGACCTTGTAGTCCTCGACGCCCTCGAGGTAGTCGGCCATCAGGTCCACCACTCGGTGGGCAGCGGCCCGGAACGTGGCTGGATCGAGGTCGCCCAGGCCCTCGACACCGCGCACGGCCATCGGATCGCTGGAGGTGTCGGGGAGCATCGTCCGAGGATACTGTCAGAACGACGGTGCGGCAGGCTCCTCCCCCGGATCGGGGCGCCCGGTCGAGGCGCGCTGCTCGAGTGCTCCCACCACGAGGAGAGCCTGGACCGCGACCCCGCCGATCGCTGCGAACTGGTTGACGTAGAACGCGACCAGCGCAAGCACGGTCAGCGAGATGACCGAAGCTGCGAGGCCGAAGCGCAGGGCCCGGCCGTCGCTGTGGAACCAGAGCAGGAAGGTTGCGGCCAGGAACAGCAGCCCCGCCACGATCGAGGCTGCGGCATGGACATCGAGCCACAGCGGATTGCCGGCGAGCTGGTCCGCGGCAGCCTGGCTGATCAGCAGGTCGAATGGCGTGTGGATGGAGACCACCAGGCCCATCACGCCGCCCGCCTCGAGCAGGGCCACCACCGCGCTGCCGGCATAGCCCAGGATCAGCAGCGCCCGCAGGTGCTTCCAGCGTGCCGGCGCCGCCGGCACCGGTACGAGTGACTCGCCGAAGCGCTCACGGACCACGAGCAGGAGGATCACCGAGACCATGAAGACGGCATAGATGATCGGTGCGGCGACTGGAAAGAAGTAGTCGTTGTTGCTGGTGATGAACTTGCCCACCTCGTCGATGAACAGGCCGACGCCGGCACCGATCAGCAGGGCGCCCACGTCCGTCGCCCGATCGTCCATCGAGACCAAGGCGAGCACGCCGCCCACGAAGAGCAGCGCGCCACCGATCAGGACGTGGGCGACGTGGAACTCGCCGCCGCCGATCTGGGGATAGCCCGTGGCACCCAGGAAGGCCCGGGTGGCCACCACCGAGACGCCGAAGCTGGCCACCACCAGGAGCAGGCGGCGGTCCGCGCCGGGTCGAAGCCGAGTCGGGGTCCAGGTCCGGCCGGGTCTAGCCACGGCGGCACCATACACTCCTCGGAGATGACACCACCCGAGCCCGGCGAGCCCGGCGAGCCCACCGAGTCCACCGACCCCGGCCGCCGGCAGCTCCTGCGCCGGGCGTTCCAGCTCGAATACATCACGATCGGCTGGAACACCCTCGAGGGAATCGTGGCGATCGTCGCCGGCCTCAGCGCCGGCTCGGTGGCCCTTGTTGCGTTTGGCCTCGACTCATCCGTCGAAGTCTTCGCCTCGATCGTGGTGGTGCTGGAGCTGCGCGGGGCGGATCGGACCGGCGAGCGTCGCGCGCTGCGCCTGATTGGCGTGGGCTACATCGTCGTCGGCGTCTACGTGGCCTGGGACACGCTGAGCTCGATCCTCGGCGGCCATCGACCCGATTCGTCGCCGATTGGCATCGCCTTCCTGGCGGTGACGGTCCTCGTGATGCTCCTCCTGGCGGCAGGCAAGCTCCGGGTGGGCCGCGCGCTCGCGAGCCCCACGGTGCTGGCTGACGGCCGGTTCAGCCTGATTGACGGAGCCCTGGCCGGCGCCGTCCTCGTGGGCCTGGTCCTCACCGCGGTGCTCGGCTGGTGGTGGGCGGATGCCGTCCTGGCCGGGCTGATCGCCCTGCTCGCCCTGCGCGAAGGTGTCGAGGCCTGGCGCAAGCCCGATGGAGCCGCGCCACCGGACGGCTAGGATGGGCGGATGCCGCGCTACGGCCCAGCCGATTCGCTCAAGTCGCCGCGCTTCACGGGACCCGCGACGTTCGCCCGGCTGCCCTACGTCACGGACCTGGCCGGGGTCGACCTGGCCGTGGCCGGCGTGCCCTTCGACACCGGCGTCTCGTATCGGGTCGGCGGGCGTTTCGGACCCGGCGCGGTGCGCGATGCGTCGATGATGCTTCGGCCCTACAACTCGAACCTGGACATCGCCCCGTTCGACGTCCTGTCATGCGTGGACTACGGCGACATTTCGATCGTGCCCGGCTACATCGAGCCGAGCTACGCCGCGATCGAGGCGGCCGTCAGCGGGCTCGTCTCGGCCGGCGTCGTACCCCTCCTGATCGGTGGCGACCATGCCTGCACGCTGGCCCACCTGCGGGCGATGCGCTCGCACGGCCCGGTCGCGGTCATCGATTTCGACGCCCACACCGACGCCTGGGACAGCTACTTCGGCCAGAAGTACAACCACGGAACGTGGATGCGCCGGGCGATCGAGGAGGGCCTGGTCGATGTCGGCCATTCCATCGAGGTTGGCCTGCGCGGCACCCTCTATGACGCGGCCGATTGGACCATCCTGCGGACCGAGCTCGGACTCGACTACCTGACGACCGAGGACATCTTTGCAATCGGTCCGGGGGCCGCCGCTGAACGGATTCGGGCACGGGTTGGCGATCGCCCCACCTGGCTGACCCTGGACATCGACGTCACCGATCCGGGGGCTGCGCCGGGCACGGGGACGCCTGAACCCGGCGGCCCCTCGGCGCACGACGTGCTCGCGATGGTCCGCGGCCTGACGGGCATCGACTTCGTGGGCTTCGACGTGGTCGAGGTCATCCCCGCCTACGACCCGGCCGGACAAACCGCATTCCTCGCCGCGAACCTGGCGTACGAGATGCTGTCGCTCGCCGCCCTGCGCCGGCGATGACGTTCAACTGGCCTGCCGGCTACCGGGCCGCAGCCTGCTTCACATTCGACATTGACGCCGAGAGCGCCATCCTCGCGGCAGATCCGAGCGCCGCAGGTCGGCGTTCGGTGATGAGTCACCAGGCGTACGGTCCACGCACGGGTGCCCCACGGATCCTGGGGATCCTGGATCGCGCCGGGATCCGGGGCACCTTCTTCGTGCCCGGCTACTCCGCCGAGCAGTGGCCGGACGCGGTCCGGAGCATGGCCGCCGCAGGCCACGAGATCGGCCACCACGGCTATCTCCACGAATCGGTCGCGGCGCTCTCGCCCGACGCCGAGGAGGCGATCCTCCTGCGCGGCCTGGCGGCGCTCGATGCGGTCCTGGGCCGCCGTCCCACCGGCTGGCGAGCCCCGATGTGGGAAGCGAGCTGGTCGTCGGCCGAGCTGCTCGCGAAACACGGCTTTCGCTATGACTCGAGCCTGATGGACAGTGACCAGCCCTACTTGCTCGCCGCGGGAGCAGCCGGCCCGATCGTGGAGCTGCCCATCCACTGGAGCCTCGACGACTGGGAGCCGTACGTCTTCCTGCCCGACCTGTCGGGCACGGGGGTCATCGCCAGCCCGGCCGACCTCCTGGCGCGCTGGACGCTGGAGCTCGACGCAATGGTCGCCGCCGGCGGCCTGTTCAATCTCACGAACCATCCCTTCGCCTCGGGCCGGCCGTCGCGCGCCGACGCGCTCGAAACGCTGATCCGCCACGCCCAGTCGATCGACGGGCTGTGGATTGCCACCTGTGACGAGATCGCCCAGTGGGTGGGACAGCTGCCCCTCGAGCCGATCGACGACCGGCGGCCGGAGCTGCCCGCGAGCTGAGCCGGGCGGGCAACGAAGAACCCCGCCCGACGTGGTGTCGAGCGGGTCCGTGCTGACGAAGCGACCCCTTACGCTGGAACGGAGGTCGGCGAGCTGTAGCGCTCGAGACCGAAGTAGACCGCGCCAGCGACGATGAACCCGATGACGTAGGCGATGTCGGCGCCCCCGAGCGCCGTCGCGATCGGACCCACGAAGACCGTGGCATCCATGAACGGGATCGACACGACGAAGCCAACGACCAGGGCAATCAAGGCGTTCCGGCCGCTGGGCAGCAGGCTGAAGTCCGACACACGGTCGGCCCCCGCCGCCGAATGCTTGCGAAGCTGCCAGTCAGTGAGGACGATCGCCGACCAGGGGCCGATCCAGTAGGTGATGAACAGCAGGTAGTTCTCGAAGGTCGTGCTGAAGTTCTGGGTGTACAGCCAGAGCGTCGCGATGAAGCTCAGGACACCCACGATGAGCGCCGAGACCGGCCGCCAGACCTTGATCCCTGCCGCCAGCAACGAGAGCGATCCCGAGTAGTCGTTCATCGCGTTGACCGCGACGGTGCCGAAGAAGATCGCGATCATCGCCACCGCACTGATCAGGCCGCCGCCCAGGAGGGCGTCGATCTGGTGGACCGGATCCGCGTCCCCATTGGTCACCGCCCCGAAGACGGCCAGGCCGAGGAGCTCGATCCAGACGGCGGAGATCGCGATACCCAGGAACGAGTAGCCGGCCACCTTGGCCGACGAGGTCGAGGCCGGCAGGTAGCGGGAGTAGTCGGAGGCATACAGCGCCCAGCCGAGGTTGAAGCTGCCCACGATCGTGGTCATCAGGACGAACGTGCCCAGCGTCTCCCCGGATCCGCTGAAGCTGAAGTTCGCCTTGGGCAGGAGGGCAATCGTCACGACGGCGAAGAGGATCGCCAGGCCGATCGCCGCGTACTTCTCGAACGTGTGGATCGCTTCGTAGCCAACGACGCTCAGGGCGGCCTGGCAGACGATGACGACCAGCAGGCCGAGCCAGAACGGGACGGCGCCGCCGGTCAGCACCTGGATCGCATAGGCGCCGAAGAACGCATTGATCGCGTCCCAGGCAATCGTGCTGACCCAGTTGATCAGCCCGGGCACCACGATGCTCTTGCCGAACGAGAGACGGGTGATCGGGATCTGTCCGAGGCCAACCTTCGGCCCGATCGTGCTCAGGACCGCGACGACCCCACCGCCGATGATGTTGCCGACGATGATCGCCAGGAAGCCGCTGATGAAACCCAGGCCCAGGATGGCGCACAG
>JBEPUS010000097.1:0-9009 GCA_041691435.1 Chloroflexota bacterium | reverse complement strand
CACGCGGAGAGCGGCCACGCGGGGCGGCGGCCACGCGGGGCGGCGGCCACGCGGAGAGCGGCCACGCGGAGAGGCGGCCACGCGGGGAGGCGGCCACGCGGAGAGCGGCCACGCGGGGCGGCGGCCACGCGGGGCGGCGGCCACGCGGGGCGGCGGCCACGCGACAAAGACGCGACAAAAATGGCATGAACCAGGCGAAGGCGTCCCATCCGGGAGCCTGTGCTAGCCTCCTGCCGTGCCTGAGACCATGCTCCACGAGCCGCGCACCCTGGTCGACAAGATCTGGGACAGCCACGTCGTCCACGAGGAAGCCGGTGCGCCCAGCGTCCTGGCGATCGACCTGCACCTGGTCCACGAGGTGACCAGCCCGCAGGCCTTCACGGGGCTTCGCCAGCGCGGCCTCACCGTCCACCGCCCGGGGCAGACCGTGGCCACGGCCGACCATTCGATCCCCACCCACGATCGCTCGCTGCCGATCGCCGACCTGATCGCCGCAGCGCAGGTCCAGCAGCTCACCGACAACTGCACGGAGTTCGGGATCCCCCTGCACGGCCTCGGATCGCCAAACCAGGGCATCGTCCACATCATCGGGCCCGAGCTGGGCCTGACCCAGCCAGGCATGACGATCGTGTGTGGCGATTCGCACACGGCCACCCACGGCGCGTTCGGGGCGCTGGCCTTCGGGATCGGCACGAGCGAAGTCGAAATGGTGCTCGCCAGCCAGTGCCTGCTCCAGCGCAGGCCGCGGACGTACGAGGTCCGGGTCGACGGCCACCTGGTGGCCGGCGTCAGCGCCAAGGACATCATCCTCGCCCTGATCGCGAGAATCGGTGTGGGCGGCGGGACCGGCCACGTCTTCGAGTACACCGGCGAGGCGATTCGCGGGCTGACGATGGAGCAGCGGATGACCGTCTGCAACATGAGCATCGAGGGCGGCGCGCGAGCCGGCCTGATCGCGCCCGACGAGACCACCTTCCAATACGTGGCAGGCCGGCCGCATGCCCCCGCTGGTCCGGCCTGGGATGCGGCCCTGGTCGGATGGCGGAAGCTGCCCAGCGATCCGGCCGCGCGCTACGACCGCTCGATCACGATCGATGCGTCCAGCCTCGAGCCAATGGTGACCTACGGCACGAACCCCGGGATGGGCCTGCCGATCAGCGCCCGGGTTCCGGCTCCCGCAGACCAGCCCGACCCGTCCGCACGGCGCGCACTCGAGCACGCCCTCGAATACATGGACCTCAGGCCCGGCCAGGCGATCCTCGGCCAGAAGGTTGACGTCGTCTTCATCGGCTCGTGCACGAACGGCCGGATCAGTGACCTCCGTTTGGCTGCTTCGGTGCTCAAGGGCCAGCGCATCGCCGACGGCGTCCGGGTCATGGTCGTGCCGGGTTCCCAGGAAGTGAAGAAGGAGGCCGAGAACGAGGGTCTCGCCGAGATCTTCAAGGCGGCCGGCGCGGAGTGGCGCGAGGCGGGCTGCTCGATGTGCATCGCGATGAATGGCGATCAGCTCACGCCGGGCCAGTACGCGATCAGCACGTCGAACCGCAACTTCGAGGGCCGCCAGGGCAAGGGCGGCCGGACCTTCCTCGCCTCGCCCCTGACGGCAGCCGCGTCGGCCCTGGCCGGGATGATTGCCGATCCGCGGGCGCTGCCCGGCATCGCGGCGGCAGCCGGGCTCGGCGGGCGCTGACCCAGCCATGGCCGACGCATTCGCGACGTTCACCAGCGCTGTCATCCCCCTGCCGAACGAGAACATCGACACCGATCAGATCGTGCCGGCCCGCTTCCTCAAGATGACCGACAAGGTTGGGCTGGCCGATGCGCTCTTCCGCGACTGGCGCTACGACGCCGACGGGGGCCAGCACGAGCCCCTGTTCGTCATGGATCGGCTGGCGATGGCCGGGCGGCGAATCCTTCTGGCGGGCGATAACTTCGGGACCGGCTCGTCGCGTGAGCACGCCGCCTGGGCCCTCGCGGCATGGGGGATCCGGGTGATCCTCTCGACCGGTTTCGCCGACATCTTCCGGGGCAATGCCCTCAAGAACGGGCTGCTGCCGATCGTCGTCGAGGCGGAGCGCCACCGCCAGCTGCTCGAGCTCCTGGCGATCGAGCCCGACCTGGAGCTGACCGTCGACCTCGAAGCCCAGCTGATCCACCTGCCGGGCGACGAGGACCTGCCCTTCGAGGTTGACCCGTTCGCGAAGTCGATGCTCCTCGCGGGCACCGACGAGATCGGCTGGCTGCTCAAGCGGATGCCCGAGATCGAGGCCTACCAGGCCGCCCACCCGGCGCGCGTCGATACCAGGGTGGGCGCGGACTGACCGGCACGTACCGCTACCCAACCCGGCGAGCGCCGCGATACTGACCCGGTGAACCTGGTCGACGTCATCATCATCGGCATCCTGATCTTCGCCCTGGTGGCCGGTCTGGCCTCGGGCGCCTTTCCCCAGCTGGGCGGCCTGGCCGGGGCCGTGGGCGGCGGAGGGCTGGCGATCGTCGTCCTGCTGCCCATCGCCCAGGACTGGCTCCAGACCCTCGATCCGCCGGTCCGCGCAGTCGTCGTGCTCGTGGGAATCGTGGGCATCGTGGGCCTGGGCGAGGCGATCGGTTCGGGAATCGGCTCGCGCATCCGCGAGCGCCTGGTCGATCACGGCTTCCTTGGGGGCCTCGACCGAGCGGCCGGCGGCGTCCTGGGATTGGCCCAGGGAATCCTCGTGGTCTGGCTCGTGGGGGGCGTCCTGGCCGCCGGTCCCGTGCCGTCGATCGCTGCGGCCATCCAGCACTCCGGGATCGTCCGGGGCCTGGCCCAGGTCCTGCCGCCGCCCACCCAGATCGTCGGTGAGCTGGGCAAATGGTTGGACGCCTCCGGCCTGCCCGATGTGTTCATCGGCTTCGAGCCGTTCCCGGCCCCACCGGTCGACCCGCCAACTGCTGCACAGGCCGAGGCGATCGCTGCCAAGGCGGTCGCGTCCACCCTGCTCATCCGGGCGAACGCCTGTGGCTATGTCCTGAGCGGCACCGGGTTCGTGGTCAAGCCTGGCTACATCGTGACCAATGCCCATGTCGTGGCCGGCTCGGCCCAGATCTCGGTTGGTCGCGACGGCGGCTCGCAGGTGCGGGCCTCGGCCGTGCTCTTCGACCCTGAGCTCGATGTCGCCCTGCTCTATGCACCCGGATTGACCGCACCGGCCCTCACCCTGGCAGATCAGCTGCCCAGCCATGGCACGCTCGCCGCTGCCCTCGGCCATCCGGGCGGCGGCGTGCTGTCCACGATCGCGGCAGCGGTCACCAGCACCTACCAGGCCCAGGGTCGGGACATCTATGGCACGAGCGTCGTCAGCCGCCAGATCATCGAGCTGCAGGCCGCGATCCAGCAAGGCGACAGCGGCGGGCCGCTGGTCCTCAAGGACGGTACGGTCGGGGGCGTGGTCTTCGCGGAGGCGCAGACCGATCCGAACGTGGGCTACGCCCTGTCGCCGGTGGCGATCGGCGAACGGATCCAACCCGGGCTGAGCCTGAAGGCGTCGATCAGCACGGGTGACTGCACGCGCTGATCCATTTTGGCGGTCCTCCTGCCCTCGTCATGTCAGACTTGGGCGCGTCAGCAGCGCGCCGCAGACCCCGAGGACAGACCACCGATGAGCCCTGCCCACCCATACGACCGGCCGACGGACCCTGCCAAGCGCCATTCGGCCGCCCTGACCGACGGTCCCGACCGGGCCGCCGCCCGGGCGATGCTCAAGGCGATCGGGTTCAGTGACGAGGACCTGGCCAAGCCGCTGATCGGGGTCGGCACGACCTGGATCGAGACGATGCCCTGCAATTACAACCAGCGCCGGCTGGCCGAGTTCGTCAAGGAAGGCATCCGGGCGCAGGGCGGTACGCCGATGGAGTTCAACACGATCGCGGTCAGCGACGGCGTGACGATGGGCTCGGAGGGGATGAAGGCCAGCCTCGTCAGCCGCGAGGTGATCGCCGATTCGATCGAGCTCGTGGTCCGCGGCCACCTGCTCGACGGCCTGGTCTGCCTCGTTGGCTGTGACAAGACCCTGCCCGGCGCGGCCATGGCCGTCGCCAGGCTCGACGTGCCGGCCGCCATCCTGTACAGCGGCACGATCTATCCCGGGACCTACAAGGGCCAGCGCAACGTAACCGTCGTCACGGTCTTCGAGGCGATCGGGGCGTACCGGGCGGGCAAGATCAGCCTCGACGAGCTCTACGAGGTCGAGAACGCCGCGTGCCCCGGGGCGGGCGCCTGCGGCGGCCAGTTCACGGCGAACACGATGAGCATGATCCTCGAGTTCATGGGCCTCTCGCCGGCCGGCCTCAACGGCATCCCGGCCGAGGACCCGGCCAAGGACGGCGCAGCGCGGACGACCGGCGAGCTGGTGATGGATCTTGTCCGGCGCGATGTCCGGCCGTCGACGATCGTGAATCGGGCGTCCCTCGAGAATGGCTTCATCTCGGTCGCCGCGACCGGAGGCTCCACGAACGGCGTGCTCCATATGCTGGCGATCGCCCACGAGTTCGGGATCCCGCTGGAGATCGACGAGCTCGGCGCGCTCGCGGACCGGACCCCGCTGGTCGCGGACATGCAGCCCGGCGGGCGGTACACCGCGTCGGACCTGTACGACGCCGGGGGCGTGGCCCTGGTCATGCGCGAGCTCCTCAAGCGCGACCTGCTCCACGCGAGCGCGCCGACGATCGACGGCCGGACGATCGCCCAGGTCGCCGCCGGCGTGGCCGAGACGCCCGGCCAGAAGGTTGTCGTGCCGATCGAGCGCCCGCTCAAGGCCAGCGGCGGCCTGGCGATCCTCCATGGCAGCCTTGCCCCCGACGGCTGCGTGGTCAAGCTGGCCGGCCACGAACGACTCCTGCACCGCGGCCCGGCCCGCGTCTTCGACTCGGAGACGGCCTGCTACGACGCCGTCCGTCGCCAGCAGATCAAGCCCGGCGACGTCGTTGTGATCCGCTACGAGGGTCCCGTGGGTGGTCCGGGAATGCAGGAGATGCTGAGCGTGACTGGGGCCCTCGTCGGCGAGGGCCTGGGCGACAGCGTGGCCCTCCTCACCGACGGGCGTTTCTCGGGCGGTACCCACGGCCTGATGATCGGCCACGTCGCGCCCGAGGCCGCCCTGGGTGGTCCGATCGCCCTCGTCGAGGAGGGCGACACGATCATCGTCGACGTGGCTCGCAAGGCACTCGACCTGGACGTGCCGGTCGCCGAGCTCGACCGGCGCCGGGCGGCGTGGGCGCCGCCGGCACCCAATTACCCCGGCGGAGTCATGGCCAAGTACGCCGCGCTCGTCGGCTCGGCATCCGAGGGCGCAGTGACCACCGGCGCCCGGATGAACGCGGCCCTGGGCCGGCGTTGAGCGACCCGGCTCGGCGGGTCTCGATCGGGATCAAGACATCGCCCCAGGCAGTCGACTGGCCGACCCTCGACGCCGCCTGGGCCGAGATCGGCGGCCACGACGTCTTCGAATCGGCCTGGATGAACGACCACCTGACGAACATCAGCATCCCGCGAGCCGGGCCATCGTGGGACGCGCTCACGGCGATGGCCGCGCTCGTCCATCACGTCCCTGGTAAGCGGGTCGGCCACGGCGTCCTGTCCATGACCTTTCGCCATCCGGCGGTCCTGGCGAAGGCCGCCACGGTCCTTGACCACGCCACCGGCGGCCGGTTCATCCTGGGGATCGGCGCGGGCTGGTTCGAGCCCGAGCACGGCCCGTTCGGGATCCCGTTCCCGCCGATGCCCGAGCGCTTCGACCGCTTCGAATCGGGAGTCCGGGTCATCGCGGCCCTCGGCTCGGCCGCAGCCGCCACCGAGGCCGGCGTCAGCCGGCCGGATCCCTACTACCCGCTCGCGGGCGCGACGAACCACCCACCGCCACTCACGCCGGGCGGGCCGCCGATCTGGTTGGGCGGCCAGAAGCGGCGCGGGATCGCCCTTGCGGCGGAGGTTGCCCAGGGCTGGCTGATGCCCGCGGTCAGGGCGGACAACTCGCCGACCGACCTGGCCTACTTCGCCGGCCGGCGTGACGCACTCCTGGCCGCCCTGCAGGCGGCCGGCCGCGATCCGGGCACGTTCGAGTTCGCGGCCCAGGTGGCCACCGGGCTGACGGCCGAATCCCGCCGTGACGCCGTGGCCGCCGCGCTCGAGGCGGCGAAGCTGGGAGCGACCCTGGTCATCCTGAGCATGCCGTCCCGGCTCGGCGCGGACGGCGTCGACGCCGTCGCCCGCGAGATCGCCGGGCCACTGCGGGCCGCGCTCGGCTGAAACGAGGCGGGTCCGGGTGGATCGAGGCATGATGGCGCCGTGACGCCCAGCCCGATGCCCAGCGACCTCGATCCCGATCGGCGCGGCTTTGCGGCACCCCGCCCGGCCGGCGGCGTGGATCCCGATCCCGACGCAACGGCCCGTTCCGAGCGACGCTACCTCTGGCTGCTGGTCCTGATGATCGTGCTGATCGTTGGGATCACCACGACGGTCGGCATCGTGGGGATGGTCGTCGTCGCCCTGGGCGGCAGCACGTAGCCGGTCCGGCGGGACCTACTCCCGGCGGGAGCGGATCAGCCGGCCGCGGCGCGAGATCGCGTGGGTCGCCAGGGCGGCGACGCCCATCGCGATCAGGGCCCGCTCGGCGGCCGGCAGGGGGCGGACCGCGGAGAGGAACTGGTCGGCCCGCGCTCGATCGACCACCCGCAGAAGGGCGTGACCCCGCTGGGTCAGCTCGACGCTCCGCTGGCGGCGGTCCTCGGACTCGACGCGCCGCTCCACCAGCCGCCGGCGGACGAGGCCGTCGACGAGCCGGGAGGTGGCCGAAGGCGACCGATTGATCGCGTCGGCCAGGTCCGAGACAGTGGTGGTCCCGGAGTCGGCCAGCACGTACAACGCCGCGAGCTGGGTGAAGCCCAGGCGCAGGCTGCCGAGCTGCGACGCGAAGCCGATCACGAGCTCGCGCCACAGGGCCCGGCCCATGGCCACCCGTTCCGAGATCTCGCGCGGATTCTGGGCGCGCATGCCTGCCGCCACCACGGGCGCGGACAGGTCGGCCTCGAAGATTCGGGCGATCGCCCGGCGGGGCGCGGTGGGTCGGGCCGAGCGCAGCGGCCCGGGGCGTTCAGACATGCCACGAGCGTACGATCCCGGCCGAATCCGTGCAACCTTGCACCGGCTCCGACCGTAGCGGAGCCGCGCCGGACTACGCTCGGGCGAATGAGCGCGATCGCCTTCGTCTTCCCCGGGCAGGGGTCCCAGAGCGTCGGCATGGGCAGGGCATTGGCGGAGGCTTCACCGGCCGCGGCCGCTGTCTTTGCCGCTGCCGATGCGGCCCTCGGTGCATCGATCAGCCGGCTGGCCTGGGACGGCCCTGCCGAGACCCTGAACCTGACCGAGAACGCCCAGCCGGCACTGCTGGCAACGTCAATCGGTTATCTCGAAGCGCTGCGCGAGCGGTGGGCGGCGGGTGACGGGGCCGAAGTCCCGGATCCGCTGTACGCGGCCGGCCACTCGATGGGCCAGTACAGCGCGTTCGTTGCATCGGGTGCGCTCAGCCTGGCCGACGCGGTCCGCCTCGTCCGCGAGCGTGGACGGCTGATGCAGGCCAGCGGATCGGGTCGCGAAGGCCGGATGGCCGCCCTGATCGGCCTCGCTGACGCCCGGCTCCCCGAGCTGATTGCAGGGGCCTCGGCCCATGGCATCTTCGGGGTGGCCAACCGGAACGCGCCCGGCCAGGTGGTGGTGTCGGGCGAACGGGCGGCGGTCGAGGCGGGCATGGAGCTGGCCCGGACGCTCGGTGCGCGCCGGGCGATCGAGCTGCCGGTCAGCGTGGCCGCCCACTCGCCACTGATGGCCGAAGCGGCCGATCGGCTGGCCGCGGTCCTGTCCGAGGTCACCTTCCGCGACCCGCGGCCGCCCGGCCTGGCCAACGCCGACGCCCGGCCGATCCGGACCGGCGCAGCGGCCAGGACCGAGCTCGTGGAGCACCTGACAACCGGTGTCGACTGGGTGCGGGCCGTCGAGACGATGGCCGCCGACGGTGTCACGACCTTCATCGAGATCGGGCCCGGCCGCGTCCTGACCGGCTTGATCAGCCGAATCGTGCCCGATGCAACAGCTATCGCCACCGATTCGCCCAACAGCCCCGACGGCCTCGCCGTCCCGTAGCCCAGCTCAACGCGTTCAACCGGAGGAGTTCCAGACTCGTGCGTCAACCCGATTACAACCGTCGCGTGGCAGTCACCGGCCTCGGCGTGGTCAGTCCTGTCGGCAATGACAAGGCGACCGCGTGGGATGCCCTGGTCAATGGCCGTTCGGGCCTGGCCGAGATCACCTATTTCGACGTGACCCCGTACGAAGCCAAGACGGCCGGCGAGGTCAAGGGCTTCAACCCGCTCGACTGGCTGGATCCCAAGCAGACCCGGCGAACCGAATCGAGCACCCAGTTCGGCGTCGCCGCGGCCAAGCAGGCCGTCGCCGACTCGGGCTTCGAGATCAACGACGGGAATCGCGAGGAGGTCGGGGTCGTCTTCGGCTGCGGCGCGGGTGGCCAGCAGCTGATGATCGACAACCACCACCTCCTCGAACGCAAGGGTCCCCGCTTCGTCACCCCCACGTTCATCGCCTACGGCCTGGTCGACTCGGCTTCCGGCCTGATCGCGATCGAGACCGGGGCGATCGGCCACAACGTGTGCATCGCGTCGGCCTGCGCCACGGGGACCCACAACGTGGCCGAGGGCGCCGAGGCGATCCGCCGTGGCGACTGCATCGCGGTGATCAGCGGCTCGACCGAGTCGCCTCTGCTCGAGGTGGCCCATGCCGGCTTCGGCAACATGCGCGGCCTGGGCATGCCCCGGCCGGGCGAGCCCCTGAGCACCGTCTCCCGCCCGTTCGACAAGACCCGCGACGGCTTCGTCCTCGGGGAAGGCGCAGGATCGCTCTTCCTCGAAGACCTGGAGCTGGCCAAGGCGCGCGGCGCCCACATCTATGCGGAGGTGGTGGGC
>JBEPUS010000096.1:0-9316 GCA_041691435.1 Chloroflexota bacterium | reverse complement strand
GATCGCCCGCGCTGGTGCCGCCCGGCCCGACCGCGTTTGTGCCGGGCCGATCGCCCGCGCTGGTGCCGCCCGGCCCGACCGCGTTTGTGCCGGGCCGATCGCCGCGTTTCTGCCGATCAGCGATCCCCGCGCTGGTATCCGACGATGACGGCCGGTATGGTGGTCGAGACGAGGGCGCCGACGTTGGTTCGTGCAGGAGACGCCTGGTGGGTGTCGCCCAAGCCGTCCTGATTTCGTCTGATTCTCGGATACCAACACGTCCATCGGTATCCGGCAAAAACGGAGCGGCCGGGCCCGCCGGATCCGACGGCCGGGCCCGCCCGCCCAGGTGAACCTGCCCCCGGCCGAGGGTCGACGACCGGAGGCCAGTCGCCCTCAGCGCGTATCCACGGCCAGGCGATTGGCGCCACCGGTCAGCTCGATCTCGTAGTGCCCGGGGCCTGACTCAAGCCGCGGGGTCTCATGGCGAAGCCCCGTCCAGCCATGCCCCGAGGCCTCGCCGAAGGTGACATGGCCACGTTTGTGGATCTGCACGCCATCGAACGTCACCTTGTTCGCACCGCCGTGGACCTGCAACCGGATGCCGACGCCGGCCGGCCGGTGGATGGCGACATCGTTGGCGCCGCCGGCGATCCGGATGCGCACAGCTGAACGCGGTTCTGGCAGGTTGAGGTCCACCGAGCTCACCCCGCCCGCGAGGTCAAAGCCGGCCAGCTCGATGGTGCGCAGGTCCGCGTTGATCTTCGAGACGCCGCCGCGGATCTCGAGCGACCACGGCACCCGGCCGCTCAGGGAGATGTCGCCCCGATCGTCGCGCCAGTGGGCCATCGCCTCGAAGATCTGGCTGCCGATCCGGGTCCGCCATTCGAACCACGACAGGCGGCCGTAGCGGACCGTGACCACGCCATCTCGCACCCGAACCTTCGGGATCGCCCCGCTGAATCTGGCCCGGTAGAGGTTGTCGAGCTCGCGGTCGCCTTTGATCGTCAGGTAGGGCGCGCCCGAGATGAAGACCAGGCGGCCGGTCGACGTGCCGCCCAATGGTGCGAATGACGACGAGTCCGACCCGCCGGCCGCGGGCGGCTCTCCAACGCGGGACGTCTCGGTCCGGCCGACATCGAGGCTGCGGGTCAGGAAATCGTGGATCACGCTGAGCTCGGCGTCGGAGTAGCGCTCGATGGCCGTCCTGGTGGCCGCCCGGATCGCGGCGTATTGGGCGGCGACATCGCGGACTCGCTCGAGGATCGGCTCCACGATGACCCGGCGGCGATCGGCTGGGTCCGCCGACCGCCGGATGAAGCCCGATTGCTCAAGCCGGTCGATCATCCGGGTAGCCGCGCCCGTGGTGAGCCCGGTCATCTCGGCGATGTGGCCCGCCGTGGCCGAGCCGAGCGTCGCCAGCTGCTCCAGCGCTGTCGCGTCGGTCACCCCCAGGCCGAACCGATTGGCGACGGACTCGCTGAACTGGACGCCCTGGTTGGTCAGCTGACGCGTCGCCGCGAGGACCGCATCGAGCAGCTCCGCCCGCGCTTTCGATTCGCTTGACATCGGTTAGCTCCCTTGGCTATCATCTGCACTGCGCAGATAAATGATAGCGCAATTGATGAGTCGTCAATACGACCAGCTTGTCGGAGGACATGATCACGTGAATCTCGATCGGCCGCGCGCCGGCGCTAGTCCGGCACCAACCCCGGCACCAACCCCGGTGGCTCGCCATGGCAACTGAACGACCCTTGGGCACGATGATCCGCACGCGTGGCCTGCGCAAGACGTTCGGCAAGCGGAATGCCCAGGTCGAAGCGGTGAAGGGCGTCGATCTCGACGTCCGGGGCGGCGAGATCTTCGGCTTCCTCGGCCCGAACGGAGCCGGCAAGACCACCACCCTGCGCATGCTCGCGACCCTGATCCCGCCGACCGCCGGCGAAGCGACCGTTGCCGGGATCGACCTGCTCCGCCAGCCCGCCCAGGTTCGCCAGCAGATCGGCTACGTCGCCCAGGGCGGCGGCAGCGACCCGCTCATGACCGGCCGGGGCGAGCTGGTGATCCAGGCCCGTCTCTTCGGCATGAGCCGCAAGTCGGCCGAGCAGCGGGCCAATGAGGTCCTGGAGATGCTCGAGCTGAGCGACGCTGCGGGCCGGACGACCGGCACCTACTCCGGCGGGATGCGCCGCCGGCTGGACATCGGCCTGGGCATCGTCCATCGGCCGAAGCTGCTGTTCCTGGACGAGCCCACGACCGGTCTTGACCCACAGGCCCGGGCGAACCTGTGGGACGAAGTCCGCAAGCTCCGCGATGCCGGCACGACCGTCTTCCTGACCACCCACTACCTCGAGGAGGCCGACGCGCTGTGCGACCGGCTGGCCATCATCGACCACGGCTCGATCGTTGCCGAGGGGACGCCAATCGAGCTCAAGCGGGCGATCGCAGGAGACGTGGTCACCCTCGGGATCGGCGAGCATCCACGGGCGCTGGCGCTGCTCCGGGCAGAGCCCTATGTGCGCGAAGCCAATGACGCCGACGCCGACGGCCTCCTCCGGCTGTACGTCGACGACGGCGATCGGGCGCTGCCCCAGCTGCTCCGACTGCTCGATGCGGCCGGCATCTCACCCCAGACCATCGCCCTCAGCCGGCCCAGCCTGGACGACGTGTTCCTGCGCCAGACCGGCCGATCGCTGCGCGAAAGCGCCGCCTGAAAGGACCCTACCGATGAAGACGCTTCGCGATACCTGGCTGATCTTCGAACGCTCGATGTGGCTGACCCTGCGCAACCCGGTCTGGATCATTGTCGGGCTCATCCAGCCGATCCTTTACCTCACGCTCTTCGGACCGCTCCTCAAGAGCATTGCCGAGAGCACTCCGGGCTTCCCCCCGGGCGGCGCATTCAACGTGTTCGTGCCCGGCCTCCTGATCCAGATCTCCCTGTTCGGAGCCGCCTTCGTCGGTTTCGGGCTGATCTCCGAGATGCGCAGCGGCGTCGTCGAACGGATGCGGGTGACCCCGCTGAGCCGGTTCGCGATGCTCTTCGGGCGGGCGCTCCGGGACGTGGTGATCCTCGACGTCCAGGGCCTGCTCCTGGTCGTGATCGCCCTGCCGTTCGGGCTGAAGATCGACCCCGCCGGCCTGACGGTCGCCCTTGCGCTGCTCTCGCTGATCGGCCTGACCGTGGCGCCGGTTTCGTATGCCTTTGCGCTGCTCCTCAAGAGCGAGGACGCGCTGGGCCCGCTCCTGATCACGATGTCCCTGCCCCTGCTCCTGCTGTCGGGGATCCTGTTGCCGCTCTCGCTCGCGCCCGATTGGCTCCAGACCCTGGGCAAGATCAATCCGTTCAGCCATGCCGTGGACGCCATCCGAGCGCTGTTCAACGGCCATTTCGGAGATCCGAGCGTGGGCTTCGGGGTCGTCCTGATGGCGATCCTGGCGATCCTCGCCCTGAGCTGGGCGTCCCGCGCCTTCGGACGTTCGGCCGCCTGACCACCGCCTACAATCGGTCCATGACCGACCGGCCCATCAAGGTCCTGATCGCCAAGCCCGGTCTGGACGGCCACGACCGCGGAGCAAAGGTCCTCGCGAGAGGCCTGCGCGACGAGGGCTTCGAGGTCGTCTACACCGGGCTTCGCCAGACTCCCGAGATGGTCGCGACGGCCGCCCTCCAGGAGGACGTCGATATCGTCGGCCTGTCGATCCTGTCGGGCGCCCACATGACCCTCGTGCCCCGGATCTGCCAGCTCCTCCAGGCGGAGGGGCTGGCCGATGTCCTGATCACCGTTGGCGGGATCATCCCGGACGACGACGTGCCGGCCCTCCAGGCGGCCGGCGTCGGAGCGGTCTTCGGGCCCGGCACCACGATCGCCGAGGTCGCGGCGTACTTCCGGGCGAACGCCCGCCCCCGCGAGTAGCGTGGGCCGGCCGGCCGGCGCACCGGCCGAATCGCAGGCCCCGGCTGAGCGTGCCGTCGAGCTCTCGAACGCGGCGCTGGCCGGCGACCGGCGGGCACTTGCGCAGCTCCTGACTGCCGTCGAGAACCGGACGGTCGTCGCTGAGGTCGCCCTTCGCCGGCTCTATCCGCTTGCCGGGCGGGCCCACCTCGTCGGGATCACCGGTCCGCCGGGCGCCGGCAAGAGCACGCTCGTGGCAGCACTCGTGGGGGAGCTCCGGGCGCATGGCCGCACGGTCGCAGTCGTGGCCGTTGACCCGTCCAGCCCGATCACGGGCGGCGCGATCCTCGGGGACCGCGTCCGGATGCAGGCCTACGCCGGCGATCGCGACGTCTTCATCCGCTCCATGGCCGCTCGCGGTCACGCGGGAGGCCTGGCCTCGACATCGGGCGCCGCGTGCGCGGTCTTCGACGCCGTGGGCTTCGAGATCGTCCTCATCGAAACGGTCGGGACGGGCCAGAGCGAGGTCGAGGTCGCGGCGGCGGCCGACACGACGGTCGTCCTCGAAGCCCCCGAGATGGGCGACGAGGTCCAGGCGATCAAGGCCGGGCTGCTCGAGGTGGCCGACCTGGTGGTTGTCAACAAGGGCGACCGGCCGGGCGCTCAGCGGACGGCGAGCCAGCTGCGGGCGATGCTCGGCGGCGGTCGCAGGGGGATCCACGGTCCACCCGTTCTGATCACGACCGCCGCGACGGGCGCGGGCGTCCCGGAGCTGCTGGTCGCGATCGATCGCCGGCGGGCCGAGGGCGCCCTGAATGCCGATGGTGCGACTCGCCTCGCGCGCGCCGAAGCCGAGGTCCGCGGTGCGCTGGCCGACCGGATCGGGCGACGTCTGGAGCAGCCGGGGATGGCTGCCCAACGCGAAGCCGCGGTGCGCGCGGTGGCCGCGCATCGCCTCGACCCATTCACCGCCGCCGACGAGCTGCTCAAGACGGTCAGCTCGCGAAGATGAGGGCGGAATGACCATCGATCGAATCTTCGTCGCTGGCGCCGGGCTGATGGGCCACGGGATTGCCCAGGTTCATGCCGTGATCGGCAAGCATGTGACGCTCTACGAGCCCGATCTGGGGCGCGCCGTCGCCGGTCTGGAGCGGATCGCTGGGAACCTCGAGCGGGCCGTGGCCAAAGGGCAGCTCGATGGTACGGCCCGGGATGCGGCGCTGGCCCGGATCACGCCGACTGATCGGCTCGCCGACGTCGTCGTCGCCGATCTCGTGATCGAAGCGGTCTTCGAAGATATCGACGTCAAGCGGGGCCTGTGGTCAGAGATCGACCGGCACGCCCGGCCCGACGCGATCTTCGCCTCGAACACGAGCTCGATCGCGATCGCCGACCTGGCGGCGGCGGTTGGGACGGCGCGCCGGCCGCAGTTCGTGGGCATGCACTTCTTCAGCCCGGTGCCCGTGATGCGCCTGGTCGAGCTGATCCGGGGTTCAGCCACGTCGGACGCGACCGAGGCGGCGATCCGTGGCCTGGTCGGCGAGCTGGAGGCGCACGGCAGGGGACTCGACGGAGCGAAGCCGTGGGTCGTGATCGTGTCAGCGGACCGGCCCGGGTTCATCGTCAACCGGATCCTCATGCCGTTCCTCGCCGAGGCGATGCGCGCGCTCGAGGATGGGCTGGGCACGGCCGACGACATCGATACCGGTGCGCGGCGTGGCCTCAACCACCCGATGGGCCCGCTGCAACTGGCCGATTTCATCGGGCTCGATGTCTGCCTCGGGGTGATGCGCGTGCTCCACGCGGGGTTGGGCGACGCACGCTTCGCACCGCCGACGATCCTCGAGGAGCTGGTCGCGGCCGGCCACCTTGGCCAGAAGACCGGCCGCGGCTTCCACGCCTACCCGCGCTGAGGCGGCCCGGCGTGGGTGCCGGTGTAGATTCGACTGATGGAATCAGCAACCGGCCGCGACGGCGGCGTCTTCATCGTCAGCGCCCAGCGCACCCCGATCGGCAAGTTCGGCGGTGGGCTGAGCACCGTACCCGCCGTTGAGCTCGGTGGAATCGCCATCCGCTCGGCGCTCGAGCGGGCCGGACTGCCCGAAGGCACGCCGATCGACGAGGTCCTCATGGGCCAGGTCCTGCAGGCGGGCGTCGGCCAGGCGCCGGCTCGCCAGGCGGCGCTGGCCGGCGGTCTGCCCGACACGACGAGCGCAACCACGATCAACCGGGTGTGTGGCTCGGGACTGAAAGCCGTGATGCTCGCCGCCGCCGAGATTCGCGCAGGCGACGCGAGCCTCGCTGTGGCTGGTGGGATGGAGAGCATGAACCGCGCCCCGTTCCTCCTGCCAGGCGCCCGCTTCGGCTATCGGCTGGGCGACGCCACGCTCGTCGATTCGACTGTCCACGATGGCCTGTGGTGCGCATTCGAGGACTGCCACATGGGTACCCACGCCGAGCGGGTCGCGATCAGCGACAGCGTCTCGCGCGCCGACCAGGATGCGTTTGCCCTCTCGAGCCACCAGAAGGCCGTCGCGGCAATCGACGCCGGTCGCTTCGACTCCGAGCTGGCGCCCGTCACGGTCCGCGACGCGAAGGGCCGGGAGACCGTGGTCAGCGTGGATGAGGGCCCTCGCCGGGATTCGACGATCGAGGCGCTGGCCCGCCTGAAGCCGGCCTTCGCGCTGCCCGACGGGTCTGATCGTCGCAGCGCCACGGTGGCAACGGTCACAGCGGGCAATTCGCCCGGGATCACCGATGGGGCGGCGGCCACCGTCGTCGCCAGTGAGCGGGCGGTGGAGCGTCTCGGCCTGAAGCCGCTGGCCCGGATCATCGGCTACAGCCAGGCCGAGATCGCCCCGAAATGGTTGTTCCTCGCCCCGGTGACCGGCGTCCGTCGTCTCCTCGAGCGGATCGAGATGCCCCTCGAGGCGTTCGACCTGATCGAGATCAACGAGGCGTTCGCCGCCCAGACACTGGCCGACGGGCGGGAGCTTGGCTTCGACTGGTCGAAGGTCAACGTGAACGGGGGAGCGATCGCCCTCGGCCACCCGATCGGCGCCAGCGGCGCCCGGATCGTTGCCACGCTCCTCCACGAGCTCGAGCGGCGGTCCGGCCGCTACGGCCTGGCGACGCTGTGCCTGGGCGGCGGCGGGTCAGTGGCGATGGCGTTCGAGCGCGTCTGAGGATCCCTGGATGACGACCGCGGCCGACACAGCCGTCCGAACGTATCAGCTGTTCATCGCCGGCGAGTGGGTCGACTCGGGCAGCGGCCGGACGTTCGAGAGCCATAACCCGGCGGACACCCGGGACGTCATCGGCCACTTTCAGGCGGGCACAGCCGCTGACGTGGCCCGGGCGATTCGGGCTGCCGAGACGGCCGGCCTGCGCTGGCGGCGTACGCCGGCCCCCAAGCGAGGCGAGATCCTGTATCGCTTCGGGGCGCTGCTGGCCGAGCACAAGGAGCGCCTCGCTCGGGCGATGACCCGCGAGATGGGCAAGGTCCTGGCCGAGGCCCGGGGCGATGTCCAGGAAGGCATCGACATCGCCTTCCTGATGGCCGGCGAAGGGCGTCGGCTGTTCGGCGACACGACGCCATCCGAGCTGCCCGACAAGTGGGCGATGTCCATCCGCGAGCCGATCGGGGTTGCCGGGATCATCACGCCCTGGAACTTCCCGATGGCGATTCCGTGCTGGAAGATGATGCCGGCCCTCATCAGCGGGAACACCGTTGTCTTCAAGCCGTCCAGTGACACGCCCCACTGCGCCACGCTGCTGGTGGAGCTCATGGCGGAAGCCGGCTTCCCGGCGGGCACCGTCAACCTCGTGACGGGTCCCGGCGCCGAGGTAGGCGACGCCATCGTCGCCAGCCCGGATGTCCCGGTGATCAGCTTCACCGGCAACACCGAGACCGGCCGCCAGCTCGCGACCCAGGCGGCCGCCCGGCTCAAGCGGGTCAGCCTGGAGCTCGGGGGCAAGAATGGGATCGTGGTCCTGGCCGACGCCGACCTTGAGCTGGCGACGGATGGGATCCTGTGGTCGGCCTTCGGGACCACCGGCCAGCGCTGCACGGCCGCGAGCCGGGTGATCGTCGAACGAGCCGTGGTCGAGCCGCTCCTCGAACGCCTCGAGCGCCGGGCGAAGGGCTTGCGGCTCGGCTCGGGCCTCGACCCGGCGGTCGATGTCGGGCCCCTGGTCAACGCCGGGGCGCTGGCCAAGGTGAGCGGCTACATCGACGTCGGACGGCGCGATGGCGAGCTCGTGACGGGCGGCCGGCGGGCGGCGGGTGCCGGCCTCGAGCATGGCCATTTCTTCGAGCCGACGATCTTCGCCGGCGTTGCGCCGATGGACTGGATCGCCCAAGAGGAGATCTTTGGGCCGGTGCTCTCGGTCATCCCCGTGGACGACTACCAGGCCGCCGTCACCGCCCTCAACCAGATCCGCTATGGGCTCTCCTCGGCGATCTTCACCCGGGATGCCAACACGGCGTTCCGGGCGATGCGCGACTTCGAGACCGGGATCGTCTACATCAACGCGGGGACGATCGGCGCCGAGACGCACCTGCCGTTCGGTGGCACCAAGGAAACGGGCAACGGCCACCGCGAGGCCGGCCACGCAGCGCTCGACACGTACACCGAGTGGAAGTCGATCTACGTCGATTTCTCCGGCCGCCTCCAGAAGGCCCAGATCGACAACCAGCCCGACTGAACGGCGTGCGCCCTGGGTCGCCATGTTGATGTGGGTGGGACAAACCAGCACATTCGATGGCTCCTCGAGATCAGAGTCGGCGCACGGGCCAGGATCGACGGGTCCGCAGGCTCGAGTCACGCTGGCCTGAGCGCCGGATCTGCGCGGATCTGTCGCCAGGCTGCCGGAAACGGCGCGTTCGTCACGCCCGCTAGGACGGCCGGCGTGGGCGTGTCGGCGAGTCACCAACGGCGCTGAGCCGGGATCGTCAGGGCGCCGGCTTGCGGGTCACCGGCGCGCTGGCCTCGTCGGCGACGGACGCAGCCGCCGGGCCGGGGATCGTCGGCGGGCTCTCAGCCGAGCTGCGAGCGGACGGCGCCTTCTCGGAGCCGATGACGCCGGTCAGGGTCACTGGGGCCGGTCCGAGGCTGCTGCGCACGGACGAGATGATTCCGATGCCGACCCCGATGATCAGGATCACCGCCAGGCCGATGGCAGCGATCCGGCGTGGACTGGAGGTCATGCCATGCGGCTCACACGACAAGCGTAGCGCCTGAACGGCCCGGCCCGGCCCGGAATTTCTGTTAACAAACCGGTGATGTCAGGGGGCTCGGCCTGCCCGATGGGGTATCCTTCGCCCGGGCCGGTAGCTCAACGGCAGAGCAACTGACTCTTAATCAGTTGGTTGGGGGTTCGAATCCCCCCCGGCTCACCACCATCTGAGCACGGAAAAGCCCCTCGGGACGCCCCGGGGG
>JBEPUS010000095.1:0-9533 GCA_041691435.1 Chloroflexota bacterium | reverse complement strand
CCTCCGACAAGGCGGCGATGGCCAGCCCGTTCCAGCCGGCAAGGACCTTGTCGTCGCGATTCGGTTGCGGACGGTGGTCCCGGGCCGCGAGGAGCGCGGCGCGGGCGAGCTCGAGCTGGTCCGCGACCACGGCCGGCCCCAGGCCGAAGGTTGCCCCGAGCTCGGTGTCGGTCCGGACCCGGCGCAGGATCGTCCGGCCGTGAGCCTCGTGCCAGTTGCCGCCCTCGGTCACATCCCACGCCGCCAGGACGAGCGCGAGCTCGACGCCTGTGGCCGGCAGGGCGGCCGCCACCTCGGCGGGCGTCCAGGTGAAGGTGGCACCCTCGACTCCGTTGGTGTCCGCATCACGACTGGCCGCCAGGCCACCATCGGCCGTCGTGAAGTCGCGCAGGATCGCGTCGAACGTGCCGGACGCAACGGCCAGGTAACGCTCGTCGCCGGTGAGCTGCCAGGCGTGCAGGTAGGCGCGCGCCAGCTGGGCATTGTCGTAGAGCATCTGCTCGAAATGGGGCGCCAGCCACTGGGCGTCCGTGGAGTAGCGATGGAAGCCGCCGCCCAGCTGGTCGCGCAGGCCGCCGGCCGCCATGCGGTCAAGCGTGGTCCTGAGCATCGCCAGGGCAGGTGGATCCGCATCGAGGCCGACATCGGCGAGGTGACGAAGCAGGAACTCGAGGGTCATGGGCTGGGGGAACTTGGGCGCCCGGCCCCAGCCGCCGAAGCGGCTGTCGAAGCTCGCCTCGAGAGTCCCGACCGCTTCGGCCGCTGCCTCGGCGAAGGTCGCCGGCGAGGACCCCGCTGGTTCGCTCGCCTCGACGCGAATGCCCTCGGACAACGCGGCCACGAGCTTGTCGCCAGAGGCCTCCACGGACGAGCGCTGTTCGTGCCACGCCTGGGCAACGGCCGCCAGCACCTGCCGGAACGCGGGCATCTCGCCCCGCGGGGCCGACGGGAAGTACGTCCCGCCGTAGAACGGCCGGCCGTCGGGCGTCAGGAACACGCTCATCGGCCAGCCCCCCTGGCCGGTCATCGCCTGCACCGCCGCCATGTACACCTGGTCCAGGTCGGGTCGCTCCTCGCGGTCGACCTTGATCGCGATGAAGTCGCGGGCGAGCTCGGCTGCCGTAACCGGATCTTCGAACGACTCGCGCTCCATCACGTGGCACCAGTGACAGGCGGCGTAGCCGATTGACAGGAAGATGGGCTTGTCCTCGGCACGGGCACGCTCGAGCGCCTCGGGGCCCCACGGGTACCAGTCGACCGGGTTGTGGGCGTGCTGGAGGAGATACGGGCTCGTCTCGCCGGCCAGGCGATTGGGGGCAGCCATGCCCGCGATGGTACCGCCGGCCCGTATCATCGAGCCGATGACCGCCGAGACAGCCCCGGTTCCTGCCGAGCCTCGCCGGACGCTGGTCGAGGTGCTCGGCCGGCGAGCGGTGGTGCTCATCGCAATCGCCCTGATCGGCGGGACCGTCGCGCTCGCCACGAAGCTCGCCGGTGGCAGCCCGACGATCACCTTCGTCGCCTCGGCGGTCGCGCTGGCGGGGCTGGCCGGACTGGTGGGCGAAGGCACCGAGCAGCTCGGCGGTCGCTTCGGGCCGGGCTTGACCGGGGTGATGCAGTCGGCGCTTGGCAACCTGCCAGAGCTCTTCATCGGGATCTTCAGCCTGCGGGCCGGCCTGGTCGTGGTGGTCCAGAGCGCGCTGATCGGCTCGATCCTGGCCAACAGCCTGCTGGTCCTGGGCCTGGCGTTCTTCCTGGGCGGCCTGAAGCACGGGGTCCTGACGTTTGGCGTCCAGCCCGTCCGGATGATCGCGACGCTGCTGGTCCTGGCGGTGGCCGCCCTCGTGATCCCGACCCTGGCCACCGCCCCCGGGGCGCCTGACGCCGGCCATGTCCAGGACCTGAGCGTGATCGCGGCCGTCGTCCTCCTGGTCCTGTTCGCGGCGTCGATCCCGTTCTCGATCCGGGGCGGCCCGGGTGCCGGCGCGATCGAGCGAATCGTCGACGCGCACGATGCCTGGCCGCTCCGCCTCAGCGTGGGCGTGCTGATCGGGTCGGCGATCGGCTCGGCACTCGTCTCCGACTGGTTCGTCGACGCCCTCCGGCCGGCGCTCGCCAGCCTGGGGATCAGCGAGGCGTTCGCCGGATTGGTGATCGTGGCCATCGCCGGCAACGCAGTGGAGAACGTGGCCGGCGTCCAGCAGGCCCTGCGCAACAACGTCGACCTGGCGATCAGCCTGATCCTGAACTCGAGCCTCCAGGTCGCCCTGGCGCTGATCCCGGCGCTCGTGCTGATCTCGGTCGTCATCGGAGGTCCGGCGCTGACCCTGGTGGCGTCGCCGCTGCTGATCGGCGCGCTCGGCCTGACCGTCATTCTCGGGGCATTCATCGTCTTCGACGGAGAATCGACCTGGCTGGAAGGTCTCGCGCTGATCGCCCTGTACGTGATCATCGCTGCGAGCGTCTGGTTCGGCCCGCCCATCCAGGCCCCATGAGCGCGGCCGGCAGCCCCGGTCCCACCACCGCCGTCGGTGAATGGCGGGTCTTCCTCGGTCCGCGCTACCGGCGGTTCCAGGGAATTGGCAGCTCGGGCGCGGTCGTGGCGGCCCTCGCCGGCGATGGCCTGACGATCCCGCTCCTGCTTGCCCTCGGGGCGAGCCCGGCGGTGGCCACGGTGATCGGCGTGCTGCCCTATGCCTTCTCGGCGGCCCAGCTCGCGGTCCCTGGTCTGCTGCGCCGCTTCGATGGCAACCTGCGCGGACTCACGCTGATCATCCTGGCCGTCGGCGAGACGCGCGGCTTCATCCTGGGGGCGCTGACCCTCGCGGCCTGGATCGGCCTGATCCCCGATGGCCTGGCGATCCTCGCGATTGGTGCGGTGATGAGCCTCGGCGGGGCCGCAACCACGATCGGCGGCACGAACCTGCTCGCCTGGTATGGCGCGATCCTGCCCGACCCGGAGCGACGCTTCGTCGCGCCCCGGGTGATGGGCATGACCCTGGGCCTCGGCTCGGTCCTCCTGCTGCCGGTGGCCGTCCTCGTCCAGCTCTTCCTGCCCGCGCTCGGGGTCCGGATCTACGCCGTCGTCTTCCTCGTCAGCGGGATTGCCGGCGTGATCGAGATCGTGGTGATCCGGCAGCTGGCCAGGCCTGGGCGAGTGCAGGTTGCCCGCCCGAAGACGGTGGCTGCCGGCGGCCCGCCGGTCGCGCCTCCGTCGCCCCACCTGCAGCCCTTCTTGCGCTCGATCACCGTGGCCGCCTTCGGTGCCGGCTTCGGTCCGTATCTCTCGATCTATGCGATCAGCGTCCTGCACCTGCCGCCGAGCTTCGCGATCCTGCTCTCGGCCATCTCGTCGGCGACCTCGCTGGTGGCGGCCACCGTGGTCGGTGGGCTGCTCGCCCGAGGCAGCGCATCGCGAACCCTGCGTGTCTCCTTCCTCTTGCGCGGGTCGTCGATGCTCCTTGGCCTCACGGCATTTCCCCAGAACCCGTTCGCCGGCCTGATCATCTGCGTGGTCGCGGGCATTGCTGCGGCGGGCGCCTCCGCCGGCACGCTGTCGTCGAACGAGCGGCTGATGCGCCTGACCCCGGGCCCAGACCTGATCCGCGCGCAGGGCAGCTTCGTGGCCGGCAGTGCCGCGGGAATCACGCTTGGGCAGCTGTCCAATGCGGCGATCCTGGCAATCCTGCCGCTTGGCTACCCCGCCTTTGCGATCCTGTTCACCGTGTCCGGACTCACCCGCTTCTGGACTGCGGCTCGAGCCGAGGTCTCCGCGACCTGGTCGTCGAGCACCCGCATCTATCGCAACGAGGACCTGCGCAAGCCATGACCGATTCGGCGCGCGTCTTCTCCGCTTCGGGCAGCGGCTTTGCCTTCGCCAATCGCTGGCCGCACGTGGCGCCGCTCCGATTCCGGATGGGTGGGCCCGTGCCGGTCGAGCTGGCGATCGGCGACGCCGCGAACGGACTGTGCGGGGGCATGGCGTTCGCCGCCCTCGACCTGTGGTTTGCGGGCCTGCCGGCGCCGCCTGATGGCGAACCGCCGCTCGAAGGCACGCCGAGGTTCGGCTACCTCGTCCGCCGCCAGCTGGATTCCCTCGAGCTCGGCCTGGGGCCGGCCCGCTTCTACCTGCTCGGGGCGCCGTGGCGCTCTGCAGGTTCGCGCTCCGACGAGGTCCTCCGCCGTGAGGTGCCGCGCGTCCGGCGCGACCTGGAGGCCGGAAGGCCCGTCGCGATCGGCCTGGTCCATGCCATGTCGGCAAATCCTGCGACGCTCATCCAGGACCACCAGGTGGTCGCCCACGGACTCGATGCTGGGCCGGCGCCCGGCTCGCTGAGCCTGCGGATCTACGACCCGAACCTGCCCGGCGACGACACCGTCCGGCTCACCGTCGGCCAAGGCGCGGCAGGCCTCGCGACCCTGGCGTACTCGGGCGGACCACCGGTCGTGGCCTTCTTCAGGCAGGGCTACCGTCCACGCGATCCCCTGCCCTTCCGAGGCTGACGTCAGCCCAGGGGTGGCAGCTCCTGGTCTTGCTCCAGGGCCAGGGCGAAGAGGTCGCCGAGCGCCTCGACCCGGGCCAGGATCGTCCGGATCGTCCAGCGGTCCGGACGGAGGTCTGGATCGTCGAGCTCAGCCCAGGCGATCGGCGCCGAGACAGGGGCACCAGCGGCCGGACGCACCGCGTAGGGCGCGACCAGGGTCTTGATCCGGCTGTTCTGGGTGAAGTCGAGCCGCGCCTTGCCGGCCCGGCCGGCCACCGACCATTCCCAGCTGACCAGGTCGGGCACGATCGCCCCCACCGCTCGGCTGAGCTGCTCGACCCAGTCCGTCGTCTCGCGGAACGTGTAGCGCCCGCGCTGAATGGGGATCCAGACCTGGAGGCCCCGCTTGCCGGTCGTCTTCGGCGCGCCGCGCAGGCCAAGATGGGCGAGTGCGGTCCGGAACAGCCGGGCGAGCGTCACGGTCTCGTCCCAGCTCGTCTTCTCGCCGGGATCGATATCGATGAGCGCATAGGTCGGGTGATCGACATCCTCGATCCGGGCCGTCCACGGGTGGAACTCGAACGCGGCCTGATTGCCCAGCCAGGCAAGGCTGGCGACCCGGTCAGCGACGAGGTGGTCGTTCGCGGCCCGGTCTTCGACGCCGGTCTCATGCCACAGCCGGAGCCAGTTCGGTGCCGTCGCCGGGATCTGCTTCTGCCAGAACGCCGGGCCACCCGCGCCGTCTGGAAATCGCTGCAGGTTGAGCGCCCGCTCGGCCAGGTGCGGCAGGAGCGTCGGGCTCACCTGGCTGAGGTAGGCAACCAGGTCGCGCTTCGTGATCGGGGCCTCGGCGGGCGTGGCCCCGGCGGCCGTCGCGCCCGCGCGGGCGTCCCGGGCCGGGAACAGGACCTTGTCGAGGTTGGTCAGGCTGAGCTCGAAGCCGCCGACCTTCCAGGACGCTTTCGCGGGCAGCGCGGCGAGGTCGGCGAGCTCGGCCGGCGTTGCCCGATCAGTCAGCTGCTGGTCGCCGGATGTCACCGCCGCATTGTCGCGGGCATCGCCGGCCTTCGCCAATGGCGCCCCTGTCGCCGGCGGCTCGGCGAGCGCACGCTCGCGACGGACCGATTGTGGGTCCCGATCGAGCTCGAAGCCCTTGAACGAGGGCTGGCGGATCACCTGGTCGCGGGTCCAGTTCGAGAAGGCCACCCGGATGACGACGGCCGGCTCGCTCCAGACCACCCCGCGCAGGTCGGGACCGGACGGCGGCGGTGGGATGAAGGGCGGGTCGATCCGCAACCCGGCATCGAGCAGGGCCTTGAGGCGGGTCCGGGCGGCGCCATCGAAGCCGCTGCCGACCCGGCCGGCGTAGCGCAGGACGTCGTCCTCGTAGTAGCCGACGATGACGCTGCCCAGGTCGTGGGCATTACCCTCGCCCGGCAGGTAGCCACCGACGACGAACTCCTGCTCCGGCCGGATCTTCAGCTTCAGCCAGGTGGTCACGCGGCGGCCGGGCTCGTAGCGCGAGCGGCGCTCCTTGGCCATCACTCCCTCGAGATTCTGCGCCCTGGCCGCGGCCAGGAACGCGATCCCGGACCCTTCGACGTGGGTCGCATAGCGGACGTGCGGGGACTCCCGCAGGACCGAGCGGAGCACCCGCTTGCGCTCCTCGAGCGGCACGTCGAGCAGAGACAGCCCGTCGAAGTACAGCAGGTCGAACGCCTGGTAGACGAGCGGTGCCGGCGGCGCGCCTTCGGCCGCCTTCACCCGCCTGGGCGTCCCGCCGCTCCCGAACTTCACGCCGAGGCGCTCCTGGAGGAGGCCGAAATCCGGCCGCCCGGCCGGGTCGAGCGCCACGACCTCGCCGTCGACCACCGCCTCGCGGGCCGCGATCCAGTCGGGCGGGCTGAGCAGCCCCGGGAAATATGCCGCAGCGTCCTTGCCGTTGCGCGTGTACAGGCTGACGCGATGGTCCCGGACCACCGCTTCAACCCGGTAGCCATCCCACTTGATCTCGAACAGCCAGCCGGGATCGTCGAAGCCCCGGGTTGCCAGGGTTGCGAGCATCGGCTCGACGAAACCCGGTGCGGGCCGGGCGAGAGCCCCCAGGTCCGCGAGGGAGCGCGGCGCGCTGGGCGGCGCGGACGCGAAGCGCGGAGCCAGGCCGGCGGCCACCTCGTCGTTCGTCCGGCCGGTCCGGACCGATGCCGGATGGTCCTCGGCGTCCCAGCCGCGCACGGCATCGGCGTCCTTCTTGTGGATCAGCAACCAGGCGGCGCCATCGCGGTCGGACTCCGGCTCGGCTGGAGCGGAGCGTCTCCGGCCCGCCTCGGAGGCCGTGCCGCGCGTTCGGACCAGGGTGAACCTGCCGCGCAGCTTCTGGCCGAAGAGCCGGAACTTCAGCTCCCCGGCGGCAATGGACGCGGCCGGGTCGAGGGTAGGTGCCTCGGGCTCGTACGTGCCCCAGTCCCAGACGATCGCATCGCCGGCTCCGTACTCGCCGCGCGGGATCGTGCCCTCGAAGTCGAGATACTCGATCGGGTGGTCCTCGACGTGGATGGCCATGCGCCGGACCTCGGGATCGAGGCTGGGGCCCTTGGGCACGGCCCAGCTGGCCAGCACCCCGCCGATTTCGAGGCGCAGGTCATAGTGCAGGCGCGTTGCCCGGTGGCGGCCCACGACGAACCGGCCCGCGATGACGCGCTCGAGGGAGGCCGGCGAGCCCCCGGCCGGCTCGGACGTCTTCGAGAAATCGCGCTTGCGGCGGTAGTCGTCAAGGGGCATGGGGTCGCCGGACCGATCGGCAGGCAGGCGCGACGACGAAGCGCTCGGCCCGGGGCGGACGGCCTAGGCCGACTTGCGCCGCTTCGGTGCCGAAGCCTCGCCCTCGTCGGCGCTCTTGGCTTTCCGGGCGCCGGACTTGACCTGGCTGCGGGCCGCGCTCGTATCTGCGCTGGTGTCGGCGCCCTTGGCCTCGCTCTTGGCGCTGCGGGCCTCGGCGACCGATGTCGGCGCCGTCTGACCGCGGGCCTCGACGGCGGCCTTGACGCTCGCCTCGAGGGCAGCCATCAGGTCGACGATGTTGGTGGCCGGCTGCTGGGCGACCGGCTCGACGGTCTCCTGGCCGGCGACCTTGTCCTCGATCAGCTTGAGCAGGGCCTCGCGATAGTCATCGTGGTACACGCTGGGATCGAACTCGGCGGTCATCGCCCCGATCAGCTGCTCGGCCATCGCCTTCTCGGCAGGCTTGGCCGCGGGCAGCTCATCGGGCAGGTCAAGCTCGGCAACGCTCCGGATCTCGTCGGGCCAGTGGAGCGTGGTCAGGAGCATCGTGGTGCTGAACGGGTCGATCGCCCCGAGCACCTCGCGGTCCTTGATCACGACCTTGCAGATCGCCGTGAGCTGTTTGTCGGCGAGCACCTCACGCAGCAGGTAGAAGGCCTTTCGCCCCACCGGATCCGGCTCGAGGTAGTAGGCGCCCTTCACGAAGCGGACCGGGGCATTCTCCGGGTTGGCCGGGGTAAAGAGCTCGATCTCGATGGCCCGCACCGTCTTGAGAGGTACGGAGGCGAGATCGTCGTCGGTCACGACCACGTACTGGCCCGGCGCGTACTCGAAGCCCTTGACCGTGTCGGATCGCGAGATCACGTCATCGTCGACCGGGCAGTACGTCTTCATCTGGATCCGCGAGAGGTCCTTGGCATGGAGCATGTTGAAGCTGATGCCCTTGGACTCGGTTGCCAGGTAGAGCCGGACGGGGATCGTCACGAGCCCGAACTGGATGGCTCCTCGCCACATCGCGCGTGCCACGGCTAACCTCGGTACTCCCTCCACCCCACCCGGAGCGGATCGGGCCGGGAGGATACGCGGCTGGGGCCTCCTCGCGCAACCCGCGCGACTCGACGCACCACTTCCCGGCCACCCAAGCCTACGCCTCCGAACCGGACCACCCTGCTCGGTGCGCCATCGCACCAACGATTCGTCCGGGGGTGGTTAGGACTGTTGTCACTTGGCGGGGTGGCACGCGATCATGCACACCCGGGCGATCCGTCGCTCGAACGGAGTCAAGATGCCCACCCAGCCGCTCATCATCGCCATTGGAATCGCGATCGTCGCGAATCTTGTCATCATGGGTGTCCTCATCGTGACTCTCGTTCGTCGACTGCGGCCGGTGGGGGCCGGGGCGAGCCTGCCGATTGACAACGCCCGGACTGCACGGGCAGTCACGCCGCTGGACAACCTCAACGCGACCACTCCAGAATCATCCCAGGAGAGCATCGAACCTGTGACCGCCGCCGACGACGCCCGACGCTTTCGCTCCGTCCTCGAGGATGAGCCCCATGCGGCCGACCAGGAGGCAATCGCCTTCTTCGTGTCGCCGCCCACCGCCCTCGGACCTCGCGAGGAGCCGCCCGAGCTCGACCTGGAGCCGCCCATGCCGCACCTGGCCGATCTTGGCGGTGCGCCGACGGAGCAGACGGTGGTCTGGACGGATGCCCCCCAACCGCGCCGAACCGAGTCCGCCGCCCCCCTCGCGCACGTCGACGAGGCCGTCAACTGGGAGCGCCGGATCCGCGAAGAGAGCACTCGCCTGAGTCGCTATCGGCGGCCGGTCACGGTCGTCCTGGTCGAGCTGGACGGGTTCGAGCGCCTGGTTGGCCGGCTGGGCAGTGATGCCGCCGATCGGCTGATCCCGGCGATTGCCGAGACGCTCGTCCGCAACGGCCGGGCCACCGACCAGGTCTCGCGTCTCGGTCCGAGCCGGTTCGGGGTGCTGATGCCCGAGACGGACGAGATCCAGGCGATCAACTTTGCCGAGCGCATTCGGGCCCAGTGCGACCGCTGGCTGGCCGCCGGGGCGATCTCGACCCGCGTTGCGATCGGTTGGGCGTGCCCCACGCCGAGCTCCGACCTGTCGGCCGCGATCCGCATCGCCGATGAGCGGCTCCAGGTGGACCGGCGGCGGACCGGCCGGAACGAGGTCGCCAGCTAGGCTGATCCGCGGGGCCGGGGAGCCCTGCATCGCCGGGGCGCGGCCGCTCCGTTTCTGCC
>JBEPUS010000094.1:0-9593 GCA_041691435.1 Chloroflexota bacterium | reverse complement strand
CCGCGCAGCCTCAGCTCACGCCGCAGGGCCATCTCGCCGCGCGGCCTGGCTCTATCCCGTGACTCGATCCAGCCGCGCGCGAAGAGCTCGTCGTCCAGCAGGCCGATCGCCGTCAGGCGATCGATGGTCCCGGCGATGAGCTCCGCCTGGTAGCCGGCATCGCTCAGCCGCCGGCGGACTTCCTCGACCGACCGCGAGCGTGCCTCGAGGAAGCGCAGGCCCGCGGCCAGCACCACCTCGGGATCGTCGATCGCGGCCCGTCGCGCCCGTCCGTCGGCGATCGACTCGCGGCGCTCGCGGCGCGGCCGGCCGGCTCCAGGTGGGGGCACGTCGCCCGCCTACTCGGCCTCGACGATCCCTTCGATGGGCACCGGGACCTCGTTGATCTTGGTCCGGATCCGCCGCTCGATCTCCTCGCCGATCGGTGCGTTCGCGCGCAGGAAGTCCTTTGACGCCTCGCGGCCCTGGCCCAGGCGGGTATCGCCGAAGGTGAACCAGGCGCCCGTCTTGGTGACCACATCCATCGCCACGCCGACGTCGAGCAGGCCGCCTTCCTTGCTGATCCCCTCGCCGTACATCACGTCGAACTCGGCGACCCGGAAGGGCGCGGCAACCTTGTTCTTGACCACCTTGACCCGGACCCGGTTGCCGACGGACTCGGTCCCTGTCTTGATCGTCTCGATCCGCCGGATGTCGAGGCGGACGCTGGCGTAGAACTTCAGGGCCCGGCCGCCCGGCGTGGTCTCGGGATTGCCGAACATCACGCCGATCTTCTCGCGCAGCTGGTTCGTGAAGACGAGCGCCGTGTTCGAGCGACTGACGGCGCCGGTCAGCTTGCGCAGGGCCTGGCTCATCAGCCGGGCCTGGATGCCGACGAACGAGTCGCCCATCTCGCCTTCGATCTCGGCCCGCGGTACGAGCGCGGCGACCGAGTCGAGGACGACGACATCGATGCCACCCGAGCGGATCAGCGTCTCGGTGATCTCCAGCGCCTGCTCGCCGGTGTCCGGCTGGCTGACGAGGAGCTCATCGACGTTCACGCCGCAGGCCTGGGCATAGGTGGGGTCGAGGGCATGCTCGACATCGATGAACGCCGCCACGCCGCCCCGCCGCTGGGCCTCGGCGATGATGTGCTGGCAGACCGTGGTCTTGCCCGACGACTCGGGACCGAAGATCTCGCTGATCCGGCCGCGCGGGATCCCGCCGACGCCGAGGGCCAGGTCGAGGGCAATGGAGCCGGTCGGGATGAAGTCGACGGCCTGTCGATCCGACGAGCCCAGCTTCATGATCGACCCGCGGCCGAACTGCTTCTCGATTGCGAGGATGGCCGCGTCGACCGCCTTGGTTCGCTCGGCAGTTGCCCGGTCCAGGACGGGTCGCTCCACTCCGTTGCGCTCGTCCAGGATTCGCTCGCTGATGGTCGCCATTCCAGTCACGCTCCTGTCGTCATGCGTCGACGGAGCGGCACTCGGCGGCGGCCGTCCGTTCGATCAGCTCTCTTCAGACTCGCTCGAGGTGTGCCGCGGCTTGCGGTCCTTCCGGATGAGCTCCGCCTGTTGCGGGGCGTCCGTGAGGGGCTGCAGCTTTGCGACGCCCTTGTCCTTGGGCTTCTTCTTGGCTTCTTTGCCAGGGCGGTCGTGAGACCCCATTGAGGTTCCTCCGCGACGAGATGGAAGGCTACGCAGCTGGGCTTCACGCCGACTGCACCTCCACTTCATCGACGCTCATCCGACCGGCGTGCACGCGAAGACCGGGGAGACTCGACGGGAAGGTGCCGGCGGCCAGTTCGGCCCGGATCCTGCCCATGAAGTCTAGGGTGAAGGTGAGGTTGTGACAAGTCGCCAGCCGGTAGGCGAGCAGCTCTTTTGCCCGGAACAGGTGGGCGATGTACGCCCGCGAAAACGTTCGGCAGGCGAGGCATGGGCAGCCGTCCTGGATCGGCCCGGGGTCGTCCTGGAAGCGCGTATTGCGCAGGTTCAGGCGGCCACCGGGTACCCAGACCTGGCCGGTCCGGGCAACCCTGGCGGGCAGGACCGAGTCGAACAGGTCGATCCCCCGATGGACCGCCTCGAGCAGGTCGGCCGGTGAGCCCAGGCCCATCAGGTAGCGGACCCGCGGGTCGCCGTCGAGGATGGGCACCGCCAGGTCGAGGACCGCATCGCGCTGCTCCGGCGTCTCGTCACCGGCCAGGCCGCCGAAGCAGATCCCGTCAAATGGCAGGCTCGCGATGTACTCGGTTGACTCCGCCCGCAGGTCGGGTTCGAGGCCGCCCTGGACGATCCCGAAGATGGCCTGGTCGGGCCGCTGATGGGCCTTCAACGACCGCTCGGCCCAGCGATGGGTCCGAGATGTGGCATCGGCGACGACCTCGCGCGACGAGCCACCGGGCGGCACGGGCTGGTCGAAGGCGACGGCGATATCCGATCCGAGCGCCTCCTGGACGGCGATCGAATGCTCCGGCGTGAAGCGATGGACCGAGCCGTCGAGATGGCTGCGAAAGGTGACGCCGTCGTCGTCCACGACCCGCAGGTCGCTCAGCGAGACCACCTGGAAACCGCCGCTGTCGGTGAGGATTGGCTTGTCCCAGGCCATGAACTGGTGCAGGCCCCCGAGCCGTTCGATCCGCTCATGGCCGGGCCGGAGGTAGAGGTGGTACGTGTTGGCCAGGATGATCGTCGCGCCGACCTCGGCGATCTCGGCGGGGTCGAGTGCCTTGACCGTGGCATTGGTGCCGACCGGCATGAACTGGGGTGTGTCGATCGTGCCGTGACCCACCTTCAAACGGCCGAGGCGGGCACGCGTCGAACCGTCGGCGGGCGGCGGGACGAGGGTCGTGAACTCGGCCGCTGCCGTGGCTCCGGTCACGCCGGCGTCTCGCGCTCGGGCTCGGGGAGAGCTCCGGCCGCTTCGGCCTCGAGCGCCGGGCTATCCCACAGGGCCGGCATGTCCTGCTCGGGCCGGCGGGGTGGCGGCACGTCGTAGCCGTGCTTGCGAAGATGGGCGCGACCACCGTCGGTCAGGATCCGGCCTTGCGGCGTACGGTCCATGAAGCCGAGCCGAAGGAGGTACGGCTCGTACACGTCCTCGATCGTCTCGATCTCTTCGGCGAGCAGGGCCGCCACAGCTGCCACGCCCACCGGGCCGCTGCCGAACTTCTGGGCGATCGCGGCCATCAGCTTGCGATCGGTGGTGTCGAGGCCCACCTCGTCGATCTCGAGCGCGCTCAGCGCCTCTTCGGCCAGGGCGAGGTCGATCCGGCCATCACCATGGACCTGGGCGTGGTCGCGGGTGCGCTTGAGGAGCCGGTTGACGACACGAGGCGTGCCCCGGCCGCGGCGGGCGATGGCTTCCGCGGCCCCTTTCGTCACCTCGACCCCGAGGATGCCGGCCGAGCGCAGGACGATCGCGGTGAGGTCGGCTTCCTCGTAGAAATCGAGGCGGTAGGTGGCCCCGAAGCGATCGCGCAGCGGGCCGCTGATCCGGCCGGCCCGGGTGGTTGCCCCGACCACCGTGAATGGCTTGAGGGTGAGCCGCAGCGACCTGGCAGATGGACCTTTGCCGATCATCACGTCGAGGGCGTAGTCCTCCATTGCCGGGTACAGGATCTCCTCCACCGCCCGGTTCAGGCGATGGATCTCGTCGATGAACAGGACGTCGTGGTCGTCGAGGGCGGTGAGGATCGCGGCCAGGTCCCCGGCCCGCTCGACGGCCGGCCCGCTGGTATAGCGGACATTCACGCCAAGCTCGCGGGCGATGATCGTGGCGAGAGTTGTCTTGCCGAGGCCGGGAGGGCCGTACAGGAGGACATGATCCGCGGCCTCTCCCCTGCCCCGCGCCGCGGCGAGGAGGACCGAGAGGTTGGCCTTGACCTCGCGCTGGCCGATGTATTCGGCCAGGCTGTGCGGCCGCAGGGTCCCCTCGACGGCCTGGTCCGCCTCGTCCAGGAGGTCGGCTGCGAGGATCCGTGAAGCGTCGTCTGTCATCGACCGCAGTCTATCACGGATTCCATCCATATCGCACGTTTGTTCTACACGACCGAGGCGTCTTCCGTGGCTCGTGGGCACATCCGCAGGTCGGCCCGGCCGAAGCCCCCGGCACGAGGCAAACCGGCTCGAATGACGGCATCGGAGAAGGGCGTGCCCGGCAGGAGGTCGGCCGGCAGGTCGTCCCCCGCTGGTGCGACATCGATGATGCCTTCCTGGAGGATTCGGACCTGGGCCAGTGACACCAGCGGTACGCGCATCAGCGCCTCCGCGAGCCGCCCGATCAGCAGGTGCGCCCAGATCGGCAGTCGAATGAACCGTGGCCGGCGACCCGTGACGCTCGCCACCCGGCGGACCGCAACGCCGAGCGGCATCTGATCGGGACCAAGGACCGCAAATGTGCGACCAGCGAGCCGCGGATCCCCAACGGCAGCCGCTTCGAGCACCGCGCTGACATCGCCGACGGCCACCGGCCGGACGGGCCGCTCTTGCAGCCCGACGAGGCCGAAGATCGGGAAGGTGAAGAACGCGTGACTCAGGTGGTCGAGCATGTGGTCACCGCGGCCATGGATGACGCCGGCCTTGAGGATCGTCCAGGTCAGCCCAGAGGACCTGACGAGCTGTTCGGCATCCCACTTCGAGCGGTGATACGCGGATGGGCCATCCGGCCGCGCCCGCAGGAAGCTGAGCATCACCAGGCGCTGAACGCCGGCCGCCCGGGCTGCCGCGACGACGGCTCGCGTGCCGGCGACGTGAACGGCCGCGTACGTCTGGGCACCGATCTCGCGGTTGATGCCCGCGCAGTGGGCCACGGCATCACAACCGCTGAACGCGGCGCCGAGAGCGGATTCGTCGGTGATATCCGCCGAGTCGACCCTGACGCCTCCGGGCAGCAGCGCGACCTTTGCCGGACTGCCTCGCCCGACGACGACGACGTCGTGCCCCCCTGCGACCAGGCGCTCCGCGAGGTGACGTCCGACGAACCCCGTCCCACCGGTGATCGCGATCTTCATCTGACTCCGTCCAATAACGTGCTATTTCCAAGTAGCATGATGGCGCGGCTGCCGAAGGTTAAGGCCCCGAGCGTGTGCGCAATGTCCTACCAAACCGATGGGCATTAGGTACAATCCGGCGGTGAGACTCTCCCGGCGATCCGAGTACGGGCTGCGCGCGCTGATCGACCTCGTCCGTCACGAGAACGAAGGGCCGGTCCCACTCGCCGCCCTGGCCGAGCGCAATCGGCTGCCGCCCAAGTTCCTCGAGCAGATCATGGCGACGCTCAAGCACGGCGGCGTCGTCCGGACCACCCTGGGATCACATGGCGGCTATGCCCTGGCACCGGGCGCATCGACGACCAGCCTCAGCCAGGTGATCCGGCTGCTCGACGGGGCGCTGGCACCGGTCGGCTGCGTCAGCCTCCTCTTCTATGAACCATGCTCCTGCCCGAACGAGGCGACCTGCTCGCTGCGGGACGCGATGATCGACGTCCGTGACCGGATGCTCTCGCTGCTCGACAACGAGACGATCGCCCAGATGGCCGCGCGGCGGGGCACGCCGCTCCTCGACCCGCATCACCTCCACCCCGAGGCGATCCGCGGCGGCTGACGCTCAGTCGCGAGCCTTGCCTCGGCCGCGGACGCACCTTGGCGATCCGTCGCGAGCTTGCCTCGGCCGCGAACGCACCTTGGCGATCCGTCTTTGTGAAAGGACAACGCTGCCGTATGGGGCCGACTGACGGCCTTCCGATCGGCCAACCATGAGCATTTCATGCCGAGCCACGCTTGGGCTGGCATGAAATCAGGACACGTGGCGACCCCGAGAGGCAGGAATGACGCGAAATGGCCGGTTTGTCGCGCCACAAAGACGGTTCCTGGCCAACGGCCGACGGCGTTCCTGGCCAACGGCCGAACGGCGTTCCTGGCCAACGGCCGACGGCGTTCCTGGCCAACGGCCGAACGGCGATCCGCGGCGGCTCCGCCGCCGAACGGCCACGTTCGCGGCAACGGCGCGCTCAGTTGCGGAGCAGCGTCCGCAGCGCGGCCTTGACCCGGTCCTCGAGCGTCTCGACGCCCGGCGCGCCACCGGCACCAATCGCGGCGCGAGCGGCGTCGCGGGCCTCACCCAGCGAGTAGCCCAGCGCCTGGAGCGCACCGACGACCTCGTTGTCCCCGGGCGTCCCAACCGCGCCGATCGAGGCGCTGATGCCGGCCGCCGCGACCTTCTCCTTCAGCTCGAAGATCACCCGCTCGGCAAGGCGCTTGCCGATTCCCGGGATCGCGGTGAGCATCGCCTGGTCACCCTCGATGATCGCCAGCTGGAGGTCGGCCACTGGCCGGCTACCGGTGATCGCCAATGCGACCTTGGGCCCGACGCCGGTCACCGACAGCAGCAGGTTGAAAAACCCCAGCTCCTCCGGCGAGCGGAATCCGTACAGCGCCTGGAGGTCGTCGCGGACGAGGTGGAACGTGTGCAGCTTGAGCTTCGAGCCGGGCGCGGCGGACGCGATCACCGAAGGCGCGACGAAGACCCGATAGCCAATGCCGCCGACTTCCACGACCAACGAGTCCGCGGCGATCGCCCCAACCATGCCCTCGACAGACGCGATCATCGCCGCTCCCTGGCGAGGGCTTCGCGAACAGCCCGCTCATAGGGCGTCCTTGCGCGGGTGATCGGCTCAACCGACGATCGATCCAGGACGGCCGCCTTCTCGCGGTGAGCGGGCGCCTCACCCACGGCAGCCGGCCGCTCGCGGTGGGCGACGCAGATCGCCATCGCCAGTGCATCGGCGGCGTCGTCGGGCTGGGGCAGCGCCGCCAGGCCAAGGATCGCTGCCACCATCTGCTGGACCTGGAGCTTGTCGGCCGAACCCGATCCGGCCACGGCGAGCTTGACTTCGTTGGGCGTCGCCTCACGCACCGGGATCTTTGCCTGCGCCGCGGCGAGGAGGACCACACCGCGGGCCTGGCCCACGGCAAACGCCGTCTGGACGTTGCGGCTGAAGAAGAGCCGCTCCACGCCCATGAGCCCCGGCTGATGCCGTCGAATCAGGTCGGCAACGCACGTGTGAATGGCCTCGAGCCGGTCGCCCAGGGGCAGGTCGGCCGACGTGACCAGGCAGCCGAAGTCGACCGATCGCAGCCGACCGGATTGGAGGTCGATGAGCCCGTAGCCGAGGGCCGCCGTCCCGGGATCGATCCCGAGAACGATCATCCGGCGACTTCGGCGAAGACGTCCTCCGGGATCTCGAAGTTGGCCGTGACCCGCTGCACGTCCTCGAGGTCCTCGAGCAGCTCCACCAGGCGCAGGGCCTGCCGGGCATGATGGCTGTCGAGCTCCACGGTCTGCTTCGCGATCATCGCCGACTCCGCCGACTCGACGGCGACCCCGCCGTCCTCGAGCGTCTGGCGAACGCGCTGCAGGTCGTTCGGTGCCGTGTAGATCTCCATCGGCTCGGCGGCCGTGTCGACGTCCTCGGCGCCGGCGTCGATTGCCGCGAGGGCAACCTCGTCGGGATCGCCCGAGGCCACCGTGATCAGGCCGCGCGGTTCGAACTGCCAGGCAACGGCGCCACTGCCCGCCAGTTGGCCGCCCGACTTGGCGAACATCGAGCGCACCTCGGCCGCGGTCCGGTTGCGATTGTCGGTGGCCGCCTCGACCAGGATCGCCACCCCGCCCGGGCCGTAGCCCTCGTAGGTGATCTCCTCGAACTGCTCGGCGTCGCCACCGCCGGTCGCCTTCTCGATCGCCCGCTTGATGTTCTCGGCAGGCATGTTGATGGCACGGGCCTTCTCGATGGCCAGCCGCAGCCGGTAGTTCGCGTCGGGATCGCCGCCGCCGGTCCGGGCCGCCACGGCCACCTCGCGGGCAACCTTGGTGAACATCGCGCCGCGCTTGGCATCGGTGACGCCCTTCTGGCGCTTGATCGTGGACCATTTGGAGTGACCGGACATCGCGGCCGAGTATAGCGGACTATCATGGCCCAACCGACGAGCCCGACCGGCTCCCTGAGCACGGCAGGCCGCCTGGACAGCCCCCCGGGGCCGCGCCGCCCAACTCCGCCATCGCGCGCGACGAGCAGTCGGGAGGACCGAGCGTCATGACGACGAAGAGCGTTGATTTGGCCCACCTACGGAGCGTCGTCCTGGCCGGCCACGCCGGTTCGGGCAAGACCACGCTGGCCGAGAGCCTGCTCTTTCGAGCCGGCGCGATTCCCCGCCTGGGCAAGGTCGACGATGGGACGTCGACGCTCGACTACGAGCCCGAGGAGCAGAAGCGGCGCGAGTCGCTGAGCCTCGCGGTCGCCACGTTCGACGATGACGGGACGATCGTGACGATGGTCGACACCCCGGGCTACCCGGACTTCGTCGCCGAGACCGTCTCGGCGGTCGCGGCCTGCGACGGGGCATTGTTCGTGGTCGATGCCTCGGGTGGCGTGGGCGCGGGGCTCGAGACGGCGGTTGAGCTGGGCCGGACGACGGGCACCGCGGCCTGCTTCTTCATCAACAAGGCGGACCGCGAGAACGCCGACCCGACCGCGGCCCTCGACGCGCTCCGGGCAACGTTCGGCAACAAGGTCGCGCCGCTCCACCTGGCGATCGGCGCCGGCGATTCGTTCTCGGGCTATGTGGACCTCGTCCATCGGAAGGCCTGGCAGTGGGACGGCAAGGCCGAGATCGAGATCCCCATCCCCGACGAGCTCAAGGGCGAGGTGGATCGCCGCCGCGACCAGCTCCTCGAAGCGGCTGCCGAGGCGGACGACGACGTCCTGGCCAAGTACCTCGATGGCGCCGAGGTCTCCGATCCGGAGCTCGAAGCCTGCCTCCGAAAGGGCGTCAAGGAGTCGATCCTCGCGCCGGTCCTGGTCGGTAGCGCCGTTCGCGGGATCGGCCTGCGGGCGCTCCTCGACGCGTTCATCCGCTACCTGCCCTCGCCGGCCGACGAGCCGCCCAAGGCGGCCCGCGAGCCGAAGTCGGGCGACGTGCTGCCGATCGCCGCTGACCCCGCCGGTCCGCTGCTCGTTCGGGCGTTCAAGACGGCCGCCGATCCGTTCGTTGGCCGACTGACCTACCTGCGGGTCTACTCGGGCACGCTCCACGGGCAGGCTCACGTCTGGAACTCGAACCGCGGCGAGGAGGAGCGGATCGGCCAGCTCCTGCTGGTCCACGGCAAGGACCAGGAGGCGGTGGGCGAGCTGAAGGCCGGCCAGATCGGCGCCGTCGCGAAGCTGACCGTCACGGCCACCGGCGACACCCTGAGCTCGCGGGAGCACCCGCTCGAGCTCGATCCCCTGCGCTTTCCAATGCCCTCGCTGGCGGTCGCGATCGAGCCCCAGACGAAGGCCGATCTCGACAAGATGGGCGCCGCCCTCGCCCGGATGCTCGAGGAGGAGCCGAGTGCCCGGGTGGACCGCAGCGCGACCGGCGAGCAGCTCCTCGTGGCGATGGGCGAGGCCCACATCGCGGTGATCGGCGAGCGCCTGAAGCGCAAGTTCGGGGCGGCCATCGTCACCCGCACGCCCACCGTTCCCTATCGCGAGACGATCCGGGGCAAGACCCAGGTCGAGGGCAAGTACAAGAAGCAGACCGGCGGCCACGGGATGTTCGGCCACGT
>JBEPUS010000093.1:0-9737 GCA_041691435.1 Chloroflexota bacterium | reverse complement strand
CGATCCACGCCTTCCCGTCGACCTCGCGGATCTTCAACGGCCTGTTCGACGAGGCAGCGCGCAAGCTCGCCTCAGGAGCCGGCTGAGCCAGTGCGGCCCGAGATCTGGATCCCCGAGGAGGCCCCAGCGCCGGAGCGGGAGCGCCTGGCCGGGCTGGCCGGGACCCATGTTTATCCGGCCGCCGGCCCCTTGCCGGCTACGCTCGGGCAGGGCGACCTGCTCGTCGCCGGCAACCACCCGCAGCGGGCGCTCAGCGTGGCGCCGCTCATCGATGGCCTGCGCTACTTCCAGACGTTCTCTGCCGGGGTGGACCGGATCGTGGGCCACCTGCCGGCCGGGGTTGCCCTGTGCGATGCGGCCGGTGTCCACGACATCCCCGTTGCCGAATGGGTGGTGATGGCGATCCTCGCCTCGCGCCGCCATCTGCCCGACTACATCGACGGCCAGCGCAGCGGCTCGTGGCGCCATGAGACCCCGGTCGGCGATGACCTCGACGGCGCGACCGTGGTGCTCATCGGGGCCGGCGCGATCGGGCGAGCCGTCGAGGCCCGGCTCATTCCGTTCGGCGTCCGGATCGTGCGCGTCGCCCGTCGAGCTCGCGAGGGTGTTCGGTCGATCGACGAGCTGGCGACGATCCTGCCGAGCGCCGACATCGTCGTCATTCTCGTCCCACTCACTGCGCAGACCCAGGGCCTCATCGGGGCCGCCGCGATCGCGGCACTGGCGCCCGGGGCACTGCTTGTCAACGCCTCGCGGGGCAGGATCGTTGACACGGTGGCCCTCACGGCAGCCGTCCTCGCGGGTCGGATCCGGGTTGCGCTCGATGTCACCGATCCCGAGCCGCTGCCGGACGGGCACCCCCTGTGGGCGGCGCCCGGGGCACTGATCACGCCGCACGTGGCCAGCGACGTCCAGCGCGAGAACGAGCGAGCCTGGCGCCTGGTGCGAGAGCAGGTCGAGCGCCTGGCACGGGGGGACGTGCCGATCAACCTCGTGGTCGACGGCTACTAGGCGGGACGGCTGGTCATGACGATTCGGTCATGACAGGGGCCATGCCCCGGCCCAGACTCGGTCTCTCCAAAGGAGACAGAGCCCATGACCATCCAGGACGAACAGAGCGTCGTCAGCACCCAGAGCCAGGATCCGGCCGCCGTTGGGCAGCCCGTGGTCAGCTCATCCGTCCAGACTCGTCGGGTCACGGCCACGCCGGCCGGTTCTGAGCTCGCCCGGCGAATCATCGTCCTGATCTTCGGGCTGATCCAGCTCGTGATCGGCCTGCGCATCGTGCTCCTGATCGTCGACGCCCGGACCGGCAACGGGATCGTGTCGGGGATCCTCAACATCAGCCAGGTCTTCGTTGGGCCGTTCGAGGGGATTCTCAAGACCGACGCCCTGCACAATGGCGGATCGATGCTGGATGTCGCCGCACTGGTCGCCCTGATCGGCTGGACGGTCGTCGAGGCGATCGTCCTGTGGATCCTGAACATCTTCCGGCGGGACGCGCTTACCGCCTGATGATCTGAGTGCCCGGCGCGGGCCGATTCCGGTCGGTCCGAGCCGCCGGCGCGGCGCTAGAGTTCAGCGGATGACCGCGACTCCGGCGCCGCGTTTCGGCCTCTTCCTGAGCCAGGCGAACAAGCCCCTGGCCCAGGTCTACGACGAGTTCCAGATGGCCGAGGATCTCGGTTTCGACCACGCCTGGCTCGTGGACCACCTCGTCGACACGGACGGGCCGCCGAGCAACCCGATGTTCGAGGCGTGGACGCTGCTGGCGGCGATCGCCGCTCGGACCTCCCGGATCCGGTTGGGCATCCTGGTCACGAGCAATACATTCCGCCATCCGGCCGTCCTGCTCAAGGCGGCGGTCAACGTCGATCACATCAGCAACGGCCGGCTGATCCTGGGGCTCGGTGCCGGCTGGCACGTCGACGAGCATCGTCGCCACGGAATCCCGCTGCCCGAGCCGGCTGAGCGAGTCGATCGATTCGCCGAGGCCGTGGAGCTGATCAGCCTGCTGATGGCCCACGAACGGACAACCTACGCCGGCCGCTTCTACCAGCTCGACGATGCGCCGCTCGAGCCGCGCCCGATCCAGTCGCCGCGGATTCCGATCCTGGTCGCGGCGCATCGGCCGCGGATGCTCCGCCTCGCGGCCGCGTACGCCGACCAGTGGGACACATTCGCGGCGACGCCCGATACGGCCACCGACGGCGTGGAGACCGAGCTCGCGGAGCGGATTCGCTACCTCGACGATGCCTGCCGGGCGATCGGCCGCGATCCGGCCGACATCCGCCGCTCCACCTGGACGCCGGCCTCCTCGGCCCTCGCTTCCGAGGATGCCTACCTCGACTTCGTCACCCGCCACCGCAACCTGGGCTTCACGGACTTCTCGACGACGATGCCCGCGCCGGCGCAACTGCCCATCCTGCGCCGGGCTGCCGAGCAGATCATCCCCGGCGTTCGAGCCGCCTCCTGATCTCCTATCCGCGGCGGCCGGTCGCGGCCACGACTGCTCGTGTGAGTCGGTCCGTCTCGAGGGCATCGGCGTACGTCGACAGGACGCGGCCGGGCTCGGCCGCCTCGACGGCATCGAGAAAGGCCTCGTCCTGGACCTCGTACGGATCGCGGCCGGGGGGCAGTGTCCGGATCGAGACACCGTCGTCAAGCACGATCTCCCAGGTCGTCTGGAGTGGTTCGAGCTTGCGGATCGTGATCAGCAGGTCGGCGCAGGCGAGCTCGAGCTCCACCACTGCCGAGGCCAACCGGCGGCTGTTCACGAAGCTGCCGACGGCACCCGAGTCGAACCGGAGCACAGCCGATGTCGCATCCACGAGGTCGACGCCCGCGGGGACGAACGGGATCTCCTGGGACGCCGCCGCACCGACCACCCTCGCCTCCCCGACGAGGAGCCGGGCCAGGTCATAGAAATGGGTCGCCTGCTCAACCACCTGCCCTCCGCCGGTCTCTTCGCCCCGCCACCAGGCCGGCGGGGGCGTCGGGCAGAACCAGCGGGCCGCAACGAGCTGGGCAGGATTGGCGGCCAGGCGAGCTCGAACCTCGGCCAGCGCATCGAGCCCGCGCAGGTGATAGCCCACGGCGGCAACCAGCCGGCGCGCGGCGACGGCCGCCGCGATCTCGGCCGGCCCCAGGGCGTCCACTGCCGCCAGTGGCTTCTCGGTCAGGAACGGGATGCCCCGCACGACCAGGGGCTTGAGTGAGGCGACCGCCGCGCCTGGCGGGACCGCCACGATGGCGACGTCGGGCCGCTGCTCGTCGAGCATGCGCTCAAGGTGGTCGCTGGCATAGGCGGCGGCTCCGCGCGGACCGGCTGTTGCCGCAGCGCTTTCGAGCCGGCCTGCTGCTACGCCGACGAGGCGGGTGCGGCCGAGTCGGTCGAGTGCCGCGAGGTGATAGCCAGTGATCCAGCCCGCCCCGATCAGGACGAGGCGATGGGCGTCCCTTGGGCCTGGGTCCGGCGGCTGGCGCATCGCCGGCCATGGTGCCACAGCGCAACTCGACCGTACTGGAGGCCGAGCCCGCGCTGACAGAGGTCCTACGGACAGTTGCGTCGAACCGGCGGATCATGCGTACGTGGCATCTTCATTCGCTCCGACGGCCATGCCGGCCCAGCGCTGGCTGCCTGGCCGGGCGGCAGCCCTGGTCATGGCCGTCGTTGCCGCCCAGCTGTTCGACCTGGCGACGTTCCTGCCGGCCGTGGCCAAGGTGGGGATCGGCGCCGAGAGCAATCCCCTCGCGCGTTCTCTTTACGCCCTGCAGGGACCCGGCGGCCCCGCGCTGCTCAAGGCGGCCGCCATCTTCGTGATGCTGCTCGCACTCATGCGAGTCCAGCGGCGCTTTCCGTCGCTGGCCGTGCCGTCGGCGGCGGTCCTCATCGCAATCGGCTTGATCGGTGCCACGTCGAACCTGGTGTTCGGGCTGCTCGCGTAGGTCGAATTGCAGGCGCGCGCGCGCCGAGCCGAATCAAAAGGAGCCCCCTCGGCCGAGGAGGCTCCTTCTCGTTTCACCGGATCAGGCCGCTAGAGGGAGCTACCCACGTCGCTCAGGATGGCACTGACCTGGCCACCAAGGAACAGGAGCGCGACGATGGCAATGAGTGCGACCAGGGCCAGGATCAGCGCGTACTCGGCAAGACCCTGGCCAACCTCGTGCTCTCGAATCATGGAACCACCCGGTCCTTCCAATAATCCAGCACGCCTGCCGAAATAAAAGATGATCAGCAGTGCCGTGCGGAGGTGCCCCAAAGTACACCAGACCGCACCGAATTCCTACTATTTCCTCAAGCCCGTTGTCTGCCGTGAATCGAAAGGAGCCCCCTCGGCCGAGGGGGCTCCTCTGGTTCGGTTCGACCGGTGCTTAGACGGAGTTGCCGACGTCGCTCAGGATGCCGCTGACCTGCCCGCCGAGGAAGAGCAGGGCGATGATCGCGACGATCGCGATGAGCGCGAGGATCAGTGCGTACTCGGCGAGGCCCTGGCCGTCTTCGCCGTGGGTCAGCCGGGCCACGATGTTCTGGATCACGTTGACACCCTGTTCTTTCTGTTTGCCGCGCGTCTGCCGAATGAAAATGAAGGTCGGCAGCTCAACGGCGAGATGTACCGAAAGTACTATCACGGTCCCGGCGGAATGCCTATCGTTTTTGTGCGTGCACGCACCGGATTAGGCGAGATTCCCGGCCGATTGACCGGGCCGGGTGCGGACCGGAGTGGTCCTGATCGGTACCGGCCAAACGCGACGATGGGCCGCCCCGGGCCCCCTCGGCCCGCCCCAAATAGGGTCTACGCGAGGACGCGGGCCCGCACCGGCGAGCCGCTCACCGCGGATGGTCGCGCAGGTAGGCCACGATCGCTGGGACGAGCATCCCCAGCTGTGGGCTGCCCCAGCCGGTCGAGTAGTCCCAGCCCGGCGTGGCCGGGTAGAGCAGGTTCGCCCCAACCGTGACGTCGTGGAATAGCGTGTCGTCCGACCCATGGCTGGCGGCGACCGCGTACAGCACGGGATCGAGGAAGCCCAGCCGGTTGATCCCGGACTTGGCGGCGAGCTGCGCGGCCAGGACCATCGATCCGGCCCAGAACGGCGTCGCCGCACTGGTCCCGCCCACCACCTCGCTCTCGCCATCGGAAACCACGAACATGCCGCTGGCTGGGTCGGCCGGACCGGCCACGTCGGGAACCTGGCGCTTGCCGGTTGACTGGTCATTGGCCACGCCCGGTCCGACCTGCCAGCTGGGGCGGGCAAAGACCGCGCTCAGACCGCCGCCCGACCCGGACTGGCTGAGCGGATCCTGCCAGGCGACCTCGCCCAGGTACGAGCCATCCTGGTGGACCGAGAGGTACGTGCCACCCACCGCGATCACGTGCGGGCTGACCGACGGGTAGTCGGCGGCGATCCTGAAGTCGTGGGCCAGGCCGTCCGGCTCGTCGAGGCAGTCATACGCGCCGTTGTCGCCGCTGGAGACGAAGATGCTGAGGCCGGCCATCTCCGCGCTGGCCAGGGCGACGTCATCGGGATCGCCGGCGGATGGATCGGCGAAGGGCTCGCAGCGCCCCCAGCTGATCGAGACGATCTGGACCCTGCCGTCCTCGACGATCCGATTGATCACGTCGCTCCAGTTGGCGCTCTGGGGCGCTTCGTAGTCATAGATCTGGGCCTTCGGGGCGATCGCCCGGATCGTCTCCAGGTCGAGCGAGACTTCGTCTTCACCGGCTCCAGGCTTCTTGGCCGCACCGGGCAGGCGCACGATCTGGACTGCCGGTCCGCTGACCCCGGTCGCATTGTCAAAGCTGGCGATATCGCGTGCGTCGAACGTATCGAACGAGACGACCGCCACGGACTGCCCGCTCCCATCGAGGCCCTGGGCGTGCAACGCGTCGATCCCATACGCCCGGGCCAGGTCGGCCGGATGCAACCCGTTGGGCGGGCCGAACCGGGGCTTTGGTCGCGCCGCGGGGGACGTGTCCAGCCCGCTGATCGCCGTCACCAGCGGCCGAAGCTCGGTGGGGATCGCTGCCGGGCCGGACGGGACGTGATAGGCGAATCCGCTCGCATCGGTCCGCTCGATCAGGCCGACGCCAAAGCTCGCCCAGAGCTCACCGGCCGTGCCCCGCAGGCCGAGCTCGGACCGATTGGCCGGCTGGCTGACGACCTGGAAGCCGTGGCTCCGAAACCAGCCGGCCACCCGGTCGATGTCAGCGGCCGGCAGGCCGAAGCGCGCCCCGAATGCGGCGGCCGAAAGGTAGTGGCGGTAGGTGGGGCTGCCCGGCCGCGAGATCGCTGCCGCCGCCGCCGCGACCTGGTCGAGGTGCGGCATCTGCAGGTCCGCCTCAAAGTCGATGATCGCTCCGGGATCCGCGGCCCCCCCGGCCGGTCCGGCAGATCCACGCGCCGGCGTCCCGGCGGTGACCCGCGCCGGCAACCCGGAGGAGCCCAGGCTCAGCCCAAGAAGCAGCGCACCGAGCAGCGCCACTCGGCGTCGGGCTGCCGGGCCGGTCACTGCCCGGCCGGCCATCGGATGTCCTCGAGAAGGGCGTCGGCAAGCTGCCGCGAGAGCATGTGCCAGGTGAGCGCGGGCGGCCCATGATCGGCGATCGCATCGGGGTCGAGCGTCCGCACCGTCACCGCGATCGTGACCTTGCCGTTGGACGCCGCGACAATCGTGTAGCGAACGGGCGCGACAGGCGTTCCGTCGGTGTCGTCCAGGGTCCCGACGTAGACCCGGGCAATTCCCGGGACGGCGCCGATCTCGGCCCCCTTGACCTCGTAGTACGAACCCGGGTCTTGGGCGAGGTCGGGCACGGACTGGGCGAGTGAGGCGACCCGCGCGTCGATCAGCTGGTCGGGCGTCTGACTCGCCGCCGCTCCCTCGACGATCACCCAATCCTCGCGATCGGCGTCCGGATCGGATGGCGACTTGAGCTGGAGCAGGTCGGACTCATCCTGCTGGACATCCCAGGCGTCGGGATCGAAGTGGAGCGAGAAGCCAAGAGCCGTGCTGGTCCAGGGCGTTCCGACGACGAGCTCGGCGCTGGCGCTGGTGCCCTGGCCGCCCGTCGACCCCTGCTGGCCGCCGGGCGGACGCGGCGGGGCGCTGCACGGCGCCGGGGCCGTGGGGCATTGCGGCGCCGGAGCCGGCGGCGAGAAGACCGTCACGACGATGAGGGCGATCACCAGGACCACGACCAACACCACGGCGAACCGCAGCAGCGGACTGCGCGAGGCCGGCCGTTGGCCCGCCGGCATGCCCTGCGGGTCGGCCCGGGCCATCCAGTCGCTCACGTGGCCGGCTCCGGCACATCCGGGGGAGCCGGCGCTGTGGCGGACTTGGGCAGCGCCTGGAGCGACACCCCGCACCAGCCGCAGAAGGTATGACCCGGCGTGAGCCGGCCGCAGTTCGGACAACGTGTCGGCGGGCCGATCCCGGACTCGTTGGCTTCCTCGACCAGGCCAAGGTGGATGGTCGCCCGCAACCAGACCAATCCAATCGCCGCTGCAGCAGCGGTCGCCAGCAGCCCGCCGAAGAGGTCCAGGACGACCTTTGCGGTCGTCGCGGCTGCCAGCAGGCCCAGACCTGCAAGGACCGCCAGGGCCGGCACCCCCAGCCGGCCCAGCGCATTCCGATCGCGGACGGGTGCCCGGTAGCGGAGCCAGAACGCGGCGCAGACCGAGCCGACGATCGCCGCGAGCAGGACGGGCTGGGCGATCCCCAGCGATGCCAGCCGGATCAGCCAGGGCAATGGGTCGCCGCCCGGTCGAAGCCCGCTGCCCAGCAGGTCGCCTGCCCGCACGATGGTGAAGGTGCTGGCGTAGACCGCCCCCGAGATCGCCCCGAAGGTCGCGCCGTCGAGCACGTCGTTGAACGACCGGTGGCGAATGAGGGCGAGCGGACCGAGCGTTGCCAGGGCCGCCCCCAGCAGGGCAAGCCCGATCGCGTCCGGCACCCCAGCGCTGAGGTTCGAGGCACTGTCGGTGAGGGCTGCGCCACTGGCCATCCGCGCGGCACCGGCGAGGACCGCGCCCACGACCGCCCCCCAGGCGAGCGTCGCGGCGACGATCGTCAGCGGCGCCCGTTCATACAGGTCGACCTCGATGAAATAGAGGACGAAGAGCGCCGGAACGAGGATCGCGGCCGCGACCAGGGCAAGCGGGAAGAAGCCGGCTGCCACGAGGCCGATGACGACCACGATGCCCAGGACGAATGCGTAGCGGAACGGGTCGTAGCTGGCCCGGGGCAGGTGCGGGAAGAGCGTCGAGAAAAGCCGGAGCGCCCGGGCCGGTTCGCCCGGGTGGGCGGCAAAGGCCCGGCGTTGATGGCCGCCAAGCGGCCACCCGCACCGGACGCAATGGGGCAGCGGCGGGACCTCCTGGCCGCAATGCGGGCAAAGTCGGTCGCCTTCCGTCGGACCACCTTCGGTGGTGGCGCCCGCCTGCTCCGCGTGCAATCGATCACCCACAGGGGGACCTTACCAGCGCAGGAACGATCTCGACACGCTCCGGATCCGGTCGAGGACCACCTGGGCATCGGCCGGATCGAGCAGGTTCGGCTGCGAGCGGAGCTCGATCGTAGGGTGGATGTCGACCTGGGCAAGGTGCGTCCCGACGAAGGTGAGCTCGACGATCAGGCCCTCATCGGTCTTCTCCGACCGGGGCAGGTCGAAGATGAAATCGCCCATCGAATAGACCACCACGCCGTGGCCGATGGCCTCGAGCGCGCCCGCCCAATGGGGATGGGAGCCCAGGATCACGTCCGCGCCTGCAGCAACGAGGGCCGCCGCGGCCTGGCGCTGGCTCGCAGTGGCCGCCGCGGTGTACTCAACGCCCCAATGGGGAATGACGATCACGACCTGGGCGCCTGCGGCCCGGGCTGACTTGATGGCGGCCCTCGCGCGGGGCAGGTCGAGTGGCGCGGCTCCCGGACGAGTCGGGGTTGCGCCGTTGCTGCCCAGGTCGATCGCGTCGAACGCCAGGACCGCAACGCGCACGCCGTCCAACGCGAACCAGGCGGGCGACTCCGCGGCCGCCAGGTTGCGACCGGCACCCACGGGCGTGATGCCGGCCGCCCGGACGTTCGAGATCGTCTGGGTCACGCCGAGTGAGCCGTAGTTGCGAATATGGTTGTTGGCCAGCGAGACCACGTCGACGCCGGCGTCATGAATCCCCGTCTCGAGCGCCGGGTCGAACGAGAAGGTGAGGCTGGACGGGTACGTCAACGGGTGGTACGCAAAGCTGTTCGGCGTGGGGCCTTCGTGGTTCACGATCGCCAGGTCGGCGTTGCGGAAGATCGAGGCAACGGCGCCGGCCTGGCCCGTGCGGACCGCCTGGACCGTGCTGTCGCCGGCAACGCAGCATGATCGTCGGGTGATCCTGGCCGTGCCCCCGGCCCACGGAAAGTCCGGCCCGCGATGGAGGAGCACCGCCTCCTGGTAGACCGCGCGATCGTTCATGACGTCACCCGCGGCCACGACCGTCCAGGTGGTCGAGGCGTCGAACGGCGTCCCGCTGGCGCCGCCGGCCGCGCGGGGAGCCCGGATCGTGAGCGCCCACGCGGCAACCGTCCGCACGCGTGCATCGCCGAACAGGACTCGCCCGTCAATCCCCAGGGCACGAACCGACGGCCGGACGTCCTCGGCCCGGACGAGCCCGAGGACGTTCGCGCGGCCCACGACGGCTGCCAGCACCCCTGTCGCGCTCGACTCGCGAACCGTGCCCGCGGGGTGGACGCC
>JBEPUS010000092.1:0-9776 GCA_041691435.1 Chloroflexota bacterium | reverse complement strand
CTATCGACCAATCGGCTCCTGGAGCAAGACCGCGATCACGATGTCGCCGCCGGCGGTGTCCGTGGAGAGCGTCACGTTGCCCTGGGTGGTCCCCGCCATGTAGCTGAAGTTTGAGATGGTCATTCCGTGGTCGTCTCGTGACGTGAGCGCCTGCGGATTCGGGATCTGCGCTTCGAGGGCGTCAAATACGCTGACCAGGAAGGCCGGCCGTTTCGCCGTCGCGACTGGGCATGAGCTTGTCCAGACGATGATGAGCATGCGGGCCGATGGAGCGCTGCCTACCCCAGGCACGGCCCCGGATCGCGTAACACAGGCTGAACCGCCGGGAACCGCTGCGATCACGTTGTCGGGACGGAACCCCAGGGCAAAGCCACTCGGTCCGGCCGCACTTGGCGACAGAGAGGCCGGCGGGGACGCCTCCAGCGAGGCTGGACGTGCCGAGGCAATGGGCGCCTGAAGGTCCGGAGTGCGCACCGATCCGAGCTGAGCGCCGGCGACGAACGCCGCCAGGCCCACTACGAGCACAACGACCAGGATCCGGGGCAGCGCCGGAATCGAGTTTCCGGAAACGGCCGGGGCAATCCGGGCGACCCACGATCGCTCTCCCCGATCCTCCGAGTCCGATTGCTTGGACGGCACCCGTGGAGATTGCTCCTATTCGGTCGAGCCGGCCGATCGCGCCGAATCAGCCACGCCGCGAATCAGACGAAGGGTGCCACGCCCTCTGCGAGCAGCCCCATCAGGTCCGCCTGCGCCCGGGTCTCAAGGACCGGGAGGTGGCTCCGTGCAACGAACTCAACAGGCACCCCGGCCCGCTTCCTGATGTCGAGGAGCGTCTCGACCAGCTCAGCTGGCGCTCCGGCGTACGTAGCTCGGCCGGCGAGCAGCGCCTCGGCCGGGCCGTCGAGCGTTGGCGGGGTCGCCGCCGGGAGCGACCTGGTCGCCGATGCGCCCATGTCGGAGTACTTCCATTGCATGGACCAGAGCGCCTCACCGTAGTTGGCGAGTGCCTCCTCGCGCGACGAGCCGGGCAGCAAGACCGAGTAGTGGATGAACCGGAAGGAGGACGGGTCGCGGCCGATGTGCTCGCACTCGTCGAGGACCCAGCCCACAAGCTCGACGAACTTCTCGGCCGGGGTGCTCACGAAGATCCCGTCCGCGAGCCGTGCTGCCCGGCGGATGGCAGGCTCAGCGCCACCGCCGACGATGACCGGAATGTGGCTCGAGGGAACGGGTCGAACGGCGAGCGTCGGGAAGTCGTAGACCGAACCCTTGTGCGTGAATGGCTCGCCCGTCCACGCCTGCGGGAGGATCTGGAGGATCTCCTCCATGGCTGCCCCTCGATGACGAGCGTCGGCACCAAGGCCAACGAACTCGACCCCGGACCAGCCCAGCCCGAGTCCCAGGACGAGCCGGCCATGGCTGAGCAGCTGGACCGTGGCCGCATCCTCGGCGAGGCGGAGCGGATGGTGCAGCGGAGCGAGAATGACCCCGGTGCCGAGCTCGATCCGAGACGTCGCCTGGGCGAGCGCCGCTCCCACGACAAGCAGAGACGGCATGTAGCCGTCATCGACGAAGTGATGCTCGGTCGTCCAGACCGAGGTGAACCCAAGCCGCTCCGCGTCAACCGCAAGTCGAATCGTGTCGTCGTACGTTCGGGTCCAGTCGGTCTCGCCCGGCCGGAGCTGTGCGCTGAGGAGTCCGAAGCCAAGTCCCACAGTGTTGTGGACGATACCGCGGCACGCTGAACCGTGCCGCCAGGGGCTACGGCGAGGGCGAGTACGAAATGACCGAGATGGCGATCCAGCAGGTTCTCCGCAAAGCCGGCGCGGATGGTGTCGACCAGGACCTGGTGATGGTGGAACCGCAGGGGCTGGAAGTGGCCGCTGATTGGCGAACGCTGCAATCGCCCGAGACCCATGTCGGCTACCGGCAGAGCCGCGGCTTCGTGTACAAGTCCCTCGCGCCGGCCCGTCGCACGGCTCCTTCGCACAGGGCCGTTTTGGCCGGATAGCGATGGACGTGCTTGTATCCGAAAATCGAGCCCAGTGAAGACCCCATGGCGCGCACCGGCCGGGGCTCTCCCGCACGAGACGACCTCGGCTCCCTCGTTTCGACCCACAAACCGTCCGTCATTGTCGGATAGCAGCACGCCCATCGCTAATCGGCATAAGCGCGCCGGACCGGGCGAGACAAACGCGGCGGCCGGGCGGCATGAACGCGCCAGACCAGGCGATACAAATGCGGCTGAGAGGCTCAACGCCGTGCCCGCGTCCTCGTCACACGAGACTTGACATCTTGACTGCTCGCGATATATCGTGATCCTACGCGGATGAGGGCGATCGCTAGAGCGCCACGCCGCAGTAGGAGAACAACAGATGTTCGAACAACATGGCGAGAACCGCGGAGAGTGGTCTCGTCGTTCACGCAGGCACCGGCCTGAACCGGATGGTGACGCCCACGCCCATCGCGGGCGACATGGCGGCCCCGAACGTGGCGCGCCGGAAGGCGCCCGCAGAGGCCTCGGACGGGCCTTCGGACGTGGGTTCGGCCCGGGCTTCGGCCACGGTCCGGCGGTGCGTCGCGGAGAGGTGCGCCCGGCAATCCTGGCCGTGCTCGCCGTGGAGCCGATGCATGGCTACCAGGTGATGCAGGAGCTTCGCGAGCGCAGCGGCGGCGCCTGGGCGCCGAGCGCCGGCTCGATCTACCCCACGCTCCAGCAGCTCGAGGATGAGGGCCTCGTGAAGGTCGAGGAGCGCGACAGCCGGCGCGTCTTCACACTGACCGACGAAGGTCGCGCTGAGGCTGCCCGGACCACCCAGGGCGGAGCTCCCTGGGACACCGCACGCGGTCGAGACGCCTCGGACTACCGCACGATCGCCGCGCAGGCGATGGAGGCAGCGATGCAGGTCTACCAGGTTGGCAGTCCAGCGATCATTGCCCAGGCTCGGCAACTGCTGGTCGCCACCCGGCGGGATCTCTACCAGCTGCTCGCGACGGATGGCCAGGCCGAAGCGGATCCAACCGCAGATGTCAGCGCGGAAACTGCCGATCCCGCCCAGTGAGTCGCGGGCTCCAATGCCAGGGGGCCCGGGCGAGCCGCTAGCCCGGTGGGACGTCGAGCCAGCCTTCGCGAACGGCCCGCGCTGCAAGCTCGGTCCGCGAGCTGAGCTCGAAGCGCTCGAACAGCCGATGGAGGTGGGACTCGACCGTCTTGCTTCCAATGCCGAGTTCGGCGCCGATCTCGTCGTTGCTCCGTCCGCCAACGACGAGCCGGACCACCTCGAGCTCGCGGGCCGTGACCCGGCTCCTGCGCGAAGCCTCCGGTTGACCTGGTGAAGCCGGGCTGCCGGCGGCAGCGCGTTCGATGGCGTCGAGCAGCTCGGCCAGTGGCGCCGTCTTGAGGACGAAGGCCGCCGCACCGAGGCGCAGGGCCGCCTCGGCGTATTGCGGGTAGTCATACGCCGTCAGGACCACGACCGCCGGCCCGCCCGGCCGGGCGAACCCGCTCGAGGGCCCGGACGCAAGCAAGCTGAGCCCACTCTCGTTGCCCAGCCGAATGTCGAGGAGCAAGACGTCCGTCGGGATGGTGGCCAATGGACCCGAGGCTTCGTCGAGCGAACCCGCGATCCAGACGATCGTGAGGCCGGGCTGCCGAGCCAGCAGGGCGGCGGTCCCCTCGCGTACCACCGGGTGGTCATCGAGGATCGCGACTCGAATCAGCGCGGCCGCCATTCGAGTGCGACGTGCGTGCCGCCGCCCGGCCACGGACGGATGTCCAGGATCGCGCCGATCTGCTCGGCTCGCTGCTGCATGTTCAAGAGACCGAAGTGGCCTTCCTTCTCGGCCAGGTCGCCGGCGTCCACCGTGATTCCGGGACCCGCGTCGTCGATGGCGAGCGATGCTCCCGAATCAGTCGCGCGGTAGCGGACGACGATCGGCGGGCGACCGTGCTTGACGGCATTGCCGAGGGCCTCCTGGGCGACGCGGAAGATCGCCAGCTCCACGGCGGGCGGCGGGCGCGTCCCGTCGGTTCGCTCGAGCCGGACCTCGCCGCCGGCCAACCGCTCGATCCGCAGGACCAGCCAATCGAGGGCGGGGCCAACCCCGAGGTCATCGAGAATCGGCAGGCGCAGGTCACCGCAGATCGCCCGCAGCCGGTCGGAGACGGTCCGCGCGATCGCGGCGCTTTCCGTATCGCCGGACTCGTCGAGCCGACGGACCAGGAGGGTCAGGTCCTGGAGGGCGTCGTCGTGGATGTCGGCCGCGACGCGGGCTCGCTCGGCCTCCGTGGCAGCGACGACCAGATCGCGCTGGAGCTGCGCCCGGGTCACCAGCCGCGCGAGCGGGCGGATCGTGAACCTGCTCGCGAGAGCGATCAGGCCCAGCCACAGGGCCAGGGGCACCAGCGGTGCCTGGAGGTCCGTGCGGCTCACGAGCGCCACGGTTGGGGTCGCGCCGGCGACCGCGAACTCGGCCGAGCGCAGGAGGCTGCCGCTCGACCCGACGGCCCCCCGGATGCCGCCCGGTCCGAGACGGAGGATGGGTCCGGCCGCGGCCAGACCGGGGACCAAGGGGATCGCCGCGACGAGGGCCAATCGGATCCAGGTCGCGGCGTCCTGCCAGGGGTCCGTCCACATCGCGACGACGCCGATGACGGCCGCACCGACCGTGAAGGCAACCGTGGCCGCTCGAACGAGGTTCCGATGGACATCATTCTCGACCCGTCGGGCCAGCGCATCACCAAGAGGCAACATCGCCACGGGCAGAAGGACACGGCCGATGACGATTGCCCAGGCGAACCATGACGCCTCGAGGGGCCGGACCATGAACGGCGCCGCGACCGCCAGCGAGAGCGGCAGGGCGATGGGCTGCAGGGCACGGCCGCCACGCCCACGCACCAACCACCAGGTGCCCAGGCACAGGATGAACGCAGTCAACGCCCACGCGAACTGGCTGGGCACCGGGTCGACATAGCTGTACGGCAGATAGGTGAGCGTCCAGTTGCTCGGCGACCAGGTTTCGAGTGCGGCGGGCGTCGTGGCCGCGATGTCCCAGATCGGGGCGTCGAGGAGCTCGTTCCGGGTGCCTGGGTCCAAAGGGACGACCGTCGGAACGAGCGGTTGGATGATCGAGGGCCCATCCGGGGACGAAGGGTCCGGGCCCTGGTCCTGGGGCAGGTCGACCAGCAGCGTCCCGTTGAGATTGATGACGACCATGCCCGCCTGGAAGCCTTCGCGACGGGCCGGGCTATAGCTGCTGACGCTCGTGATCACCACGTGCTGCCTGTCGTATCCGAGCTGCATGCCCAGGTCGACTCGACCCGAGAGGATGAAGGCTCCGCCGAGCACGACGCCGATCAGGGCCAGCACGGCTGCAGCTCGAACGTGAAGGCGATCGTTCATGAACTGCAACGTATCAGACAGGCTCGCGTCCGAAACTCCGGGATATCCCTGAATGGGCGCGACGATCTCGTCGAACCCTTCGTTCGCCGTGCTCCTAGCGGACGGTCACCCTCGTCACGCCGAGCGCTTCGTAGATCGGCCGCGCCCGTTGGTCGCCCGAGAGGAGAGGACGCTCGTGCTGTCGCGCGGCTGCGCCGACGAGGGCGTCGTAGACCGAGCCGCCCGACACACCCAGGTCGGTGAGCTCTGAGCCGAGCGCTGCGGCGTCGGCCTCGCCAAGAAACACGGACGCGGGGAAGTTGTGAGCGAGAAGTCGACCGACGTCGCGCGGCGAACGGCGAGCGTCGCCCGGCAGTCGCGTCAGGACCGAGTACGTCTCGAACCATGCATGACCCGCTAGTCCAAGCCGCCTGCCCCGAACCGCTTCGAGCGTCGCCGCGTGGGCTTCGTGATCCTCCACCATGAGAGCGATCGCCGTGCTCGTATCGAGCAGCACGACCGGGAGGTCTTCAGCGCCCGTGTCGGTCGGCATCGATCAACTCGCGCACGAGCGCTTCAGGGAGCACCGACCCCGTGCCGGGGATGACCAACAGCCCGTCCTGCTCACGGAGGGCGACACCGGCTACCACTTCGATCCGGAGCCCGGCGCCGTCAAGCTCCACCTCGACCTCGCCGCCGGAAGCCAGGCCGATGCGATCCCGGAGTGGCCGGGGAATGACCAAACGTCCCGCCTTGTCAATGGTAGTTCGCATGGTATTTACAATACCATGGGCATGGCCAGGCGACGAGCACCGCGGCGACTGCCGTCGACAGCCATTGGACCAGCGCCCGGAGGACGACGACCAGCCGACCGTCTTGTGTCGAGGTGAATGGACGCCCACAATCGAGTTGGGAGTGTGGGAATGCCGCTGCGCGAACCTGGAGTGCGTCTGCCGGATGATCAGGACCCCGCCAATTTGATCGTCGGCACGCTACGTGTGCCGGTGTGGGTTGGTCGGGTCCCGCGAGCGACATGGATCTTCTTGGCGTTGGCGGCGCTCGATGCGGCGTCGCGCATTACCCGCGGTCTGCAAGTTGCCGACCTGCCACCGACGACAATCGCGATCGAGCTGCTGGGGATCGTGTCCGGGGTGGCGCTGGTCCTGCTGCCGGCTGCGGTGCTTCGTGGTGGCAGGGCACCTGGACGGCTCGATCCTGCCTTGCTCCAAGGCGCGATCGCCTTGGCCGCGGCCGAGCTGGTCGGCCAGCTCGGGCCGGGTGTCGCCCGGGCCGCCATCGGCCTCCAGAACGACGATCCGAACAGCAACATCCTCCAGTCGCTCGCGATCCAGGTCCCGTTTCTCCTCCTGACCGGCTTCGGCCTGCTCCGGCTCGGGCTCGCTCTGGTGCCGCCGGGCGGGCCCAGGCGGCCCTTCCGGCGCGCCATCCTCACGTTCGGTGCGACGACTGTCGCCCTTACGCTGGTGGCGAATCGCGGGGTGTTCGATGGAATCGGCGCGGGGTCCGGCTCCGAGCTTCTCGTCCCCTACAACCTCCTCATTACGGCGGCGAACATCGCGATCATCGGTCTCTGGACCTGGCTCGCTTCGATCGCGGTCCGGCGCGATGATCGCCCCTGGCAGCTGATCGCGATGGGCAGCCTGGCGATCGTCCTGGCCGATGCGATCCGCCCGCTGGGATACCTGATCGGATCGGCGCAGGCCTTCGCCTACGACGTGGACACGATCCTCACGTTGGTCGCGCTCGCTGCCGGCGCCGTGCTTGCCGTGGGGTCGGTTGCCCTGGCCGCCGGTTTCGCATCGGGCCTCGAGCCCATGACCGAAGCAACGAGCGAGAGCCTGGCCGGCGGACTTGGGCCTGTCCCGAGGTAGTCGGCCCGAGCGTCAAGGGCGAACGAGGGTCGAGACGCTCAGTGCCCGCTCCGTCATCACGACGTCCGCTCCGGCATCGTGCAGTGCGACCGCCACCGGTCGCGTTCTCGCGGAAGAACGGCTCCAACGTTGCATTGACAGCCGCCGGGAAGATGATCGTGATGCGCCGGCTCGAGGCGTGCCGCACGAGGGGGGAGATGGCCAGAACCAAAGCCAGCGCCGCGGACGGTTCCGCGAACCATCACTTCGAAGGCCTGGTCCGCCTGGTCCTGCTGCTATCGACTGTCCTGGTCTTCGGCGCCTGCGCGGCGCCCGCGCCGAACGCAAGCCGATCGCTCGACGCGACAGGCGAGTTCGCGCTCCCGACTGAGGCGCCGTTCGCAGTTCCTCCGGGAGCGGGCGTAGGGTACCGTGGGGTTGGAATCTCCGCCCGGCTACATGGTGGTACGGCGGACCCGCACATCGCGTGGCTCGTCACGAGTGACGGGATTCGGATCGAGGCTCTGTGGCCCGCGGGCTACCGTGCCCGCTTCAGCCCGAACCTGGAGGTCCTCGACCCGAGCGGAGCCATCGTCTCCGCGAAGGAGGGCTCGTCAGCAGGGGCTGCGTTACGGGCGATCCGTACATCCTGCTCCTCGAGCCGCCCTTCACCGAGTAGCCGCCAGGGCCGAGCGTCGGACCAGCAGCACCGAGCGGGCGGCTCAGCCGGGCGGAGGCGTCAGGCCATAGCGGGCGATGACATCGGGCAGCCACTCAGGGCGCGCGAAGGGCAGCTCGTTAGCGTCGGAGCGTGAGGTGAATGGTGCCGCTCGGCGCGGTCTCGGCCTTCACCGCATAGCCTGATTCGAGCTCCCGCAGGTCGTCCCAGAGGCGGATGCCGCGTCCCAGCACGATCGGCACGATGGCGACGTGGAGCTGGTCGACGAGTCCGGCCTTGAGGAACTCCCGGACCACCGTCGGGCCACCGCCCACTCGCACGTCCTTGCCGTCGGCGACGCCGAGGGCCCGTTCCAGCGCCTCTTCGGGCGTCGCGGAGAGGAAGTGGAAAGTCGTCCCGCCGGCCATCTCGAGGGACGGGAGCTCCGCGTGGGTGAGCACGAACACCGGGACCCGGAACGGCGGCTCGTCGCCCCACCAGCCGCGCCAGTCGGGATCATCCGGATAGGTGTGCAGCCCGAACATGCCGGCGCCCATGACCTCAGCCCCGATCTCGGCGAAGTACTCCTCGGCGTACTGATCGTCGACACCGGCCGTGCCCGAACCTGTCGTGTCGTGCAGCACGCGGGCGCGGAACGTGCGGGTCGCGATGTAGGCGGCAACGAGGCGCCCCCAGTCCTGCCCGAACGGGTCGTCGGGCGTCTGGTCCGTCGTCGTCGCGAAGCCGTCGAGCGAGATGTTCAGGTCGACCCGTACGGCCATGGACGCTCCTCCTTGATGACTACGCCGTTGCCCATCGATAGTGTGCCGGCGGTGCGGTCGTGCGGCCAGACGTCGAAATTCCAGGCGCGACGGTCGTGGCGATCAGAGCCTACGAGTCTCGATATCACGACCATCATTAGACGGCGCGCTGATCCCGCCGTTGACGCCGATCTGCGCGAGATAGCCGTCGTTTTATCAGCCGCGCGAATAGTTCAGGCGATAGGGCCTCCCGGAACGACGCGGAACCCTTCAAACGGAGCTCGGAGCCCGCTTTCCATTGGCGGGGGTGACATGCAGGGCGTCGGGGTGGCGGGGGCGGGCGGACGCACGCGGACCTGCCCTGGCGGCCGCTGGCGACCCCTGACGCCCGAGGTATGGAGAAGTCACTATCGTGCCGTGACGAGCGAACAGCCGCTGATCGGGAGCATGGACCCACGCTACGCGCCGATCCGGGTCGGAGACACCGTGCGACGGGTCGCGGGCCCGTCGGGGCCGGCCGTCCGCGAGCTGCTCATCCATCTCGAAGCGGTCGGGTTCGACGGCGCGCCGCGCTATCTCGGGGTCGACGAGCAGGGCCGCGAGGTCCTGTCCTGGATGGACGGCGACGTGCCGTTGCCGCCCTACCCTGCCTGGGCGATGACGGACCGGGCGCTGGCCGACCTCGGGGCGCTCGTTCGGAGGCTGCACGAAGCGACGAGGTCGTTCCGACCGGCCGGGACGACGGATTGGGCGACGGACTGGGCCGATCCGAGCGGCGGCCAGACGATTTGCCACAACGATCTCTTCCCGGAAAACGTCGTCTTCCGCGATGGGCGTGTCATCGCCCTGATCGATTTCGCGATGGCAGCGCCCGGTCGGCCACTCTGGGACGTGGCGATCGCGGCCGAGATGTGGGGGCCGCTCGGCGATCCAGCGCGGCGCGACCAGCATCCGGTCGACCTGGACGGGGTCCGACGCCTCGGCGTGCTTGCCCGCGGCTACAGGCTGGGGCCGGATCGAGCCGAGGAGCTGGTCGACGTCCTCCTCGAGGAGCGGGCCCACTCGATCGCCAACATCCGGGCGGAGATCGCCGCCGGAAACG
>JBEPUS010000091.1:0-9847 GCA_041691435.1 Chloroflexota bacterium | reverse complement strand
GGCGTCCTGCTGGTCCTGGCCATGCTGACCGCGATGTACGCGTTCTGGTTCGACCCGTATTCCGGCGTCGGCAACAGCATCCTCCAGATCCGCTTGAACATCGGCGTGCCGATCGCCGGGCTGATCGTGGGCATCGTGATCTGGGCCATTCGCCGCAGCCAGGGCTTCGATGTCCGACTGGCCGCGACCGAGATCCCACCGGACTGAGGCGGGCGTGCGAGAAGTACGTCTCCGGCGGCTCCATGACGCAGTCATCGGCGAGGGCTCGGTCCGCGTCACCGACCTGGGTCCCAGACTGGGTGTCTCGGACGAGACGGTCCGGCGCGATCTGGATGAGCTGGCCCAGCAGGGCCTGGTCGTCCGCACCCGCGGTGGGGCGGTCGCGCCGGGCACCCTGCTGGTCGAGCACCCCCATCGGGTCCGCCAGCTCGAGAACCCGGCCGAGAAGCAGGCGATCGCCCGGGCCGTCCTCGAGCACCTGGTGCGTCCCGGCATGGCGATTGCGCTCGACACGGGGAGCACGTCGCTCGAGGTGGCGCGGGCTCTCCGGAACCAGGAGGTGACCCTGGTGACGAACAGCTTGCCGATCACCACCGAGCTCCTGGGCTCCTCGTGCACGGTCGTGATCGTGGGCGGTGTCGGACGGGCCAAGTCCTTGAGCGTCACCGGGCCCATCGCGGAGCGCTCGATCGACAACTTCCGGTTCGACCTGGCCCTGATCTCGGCGCCGGCCTTCGCGGTCGACGTCGGGCCGATGGACACGGACCTCGAGGAGATCGAGATCAAGCGCCGGTTCATGGCCCGCGCCGCCCGCACCTACGCCGTCGTCGACCACACGAAGCTGGGCCGGATCGCGTTCAGCGCCATCTGCCAGACCAGCGAGCTCGCCGGCCTCGTGACCGACGACGGAGCCGATCCTCTCACCCTCGACCCATTTCGAGCCGCGGGGCTCGAAGTCATCATTGGAGAACGGACGCAGTGAGCGATCACGACGGTACCGACGGCCGCAGCAGTCAAAGCGCCGGCTTGCCCAAGCCCAACGACATCCAGCGCCTCTTCGGCCACGGCGCGGCGCTCATCGGCATGATCCACCTGCGGGCTTTGCCGGGCGCGCCGCACTACGACGTGAACGCCGGTGTCGAGGCGGTCTGCGAGCAAGCGCTCCGGGAGGGTCATCTCCTCGAGGAGGCCGGCTTCGACGCGATTCTCGTCGAGAACGGCGGCGACGTGCCGTTCCTGCCGCCCTCCCAGGTTGGCCCAGAGACGGTCGCCTCGCTGGCGGTTGCCACCCGGCTCCTGCGCTCAGAGCTCAAGGTGCCGATCGGGGTGAACTGCCTGGCCAATGCCGTCGACGTCTCGCTGGCCGTGGCCCTGGCCGGCGGAGGCTCATTCGTCCGGGCCAACCAGTGGGTCAACGCGTATGTCGCCAACGAGGGGATCCTCGAAGGGCGCGCCGGCGTCGTGGCCCGCTACCGGCGGGCGATCGGCGCCGAGCGCATCAGCGTCTGGGCCGACGTGCAGGTGAAGCTGGGCAGCCACGCGATCACGGCCGACCGCTCGCTGGCCGAGCAGGCCCGGGATGCCGAGTTCTTCGACGCCGACGCCCTGATCGTGACCGGCCGGCGCCTGGCCGATCCACCGGTCTTCAACGATGTCGAGGCGCTGCGCGGTGCCTCGAGCCTGGCGGTGATCGTGGGCTCGGGCGTGGATCGCACGAACGTCGCCCAGCTGCTGAGCGTGGCCGATGCCGCGATCGTGGGCAGCTCCCTGAAGGTTGGCGGTGTCTGGTGGGGCGAGATGTCGCGCGAGGCGGTCGGCGCGATCTCCGAGGCTCGCAACGGTGCCAAGGCGCGCGGCGCAGCCCATACGAGCACGGCCCACTCGAGCGCGGCGCATTGAGTCCGAAGCAACGACTCAAGCTGTTCTACGCATCGGACATTCACGGCTCGGAGCGGGCCTTCCGGAAGTTCATCAAGGCACCGTCCTTCTACGGCGCGAATGCGGTGATCTTCGGCGGCGACCTGACGGGCAAGGCCGTGATCCCGATCGTCGAGGTTGCCCCGGGCCGCTTTGAGTCCGAGCTCTTCGGCAATCCCTACCGGCTCGAGTCGGAGGGCGAGCTGGCCGAGCTGGAGGATTCGATCCGCCTCGGCGGCCTCTACCCGTACCGCACGACGCCCGACGAGCTTGCCGCGATGAACGATGATCCAGCGGTGCTGCATGCCGTGTTCTCGCGCCTGATGACCGAAACGGCGGAGCGCTGGGTGACGATGGCCGACGAGCGCCTGCGGGCCGCCGGGATCCCCGCCCTGCTGATGCTCGGCAACGACGATGAGCCGGAGGTCCGCCAGGTCCTGGCGGGCGGCGACTGGATCAGCGATGCGGAGGGTCGCATCGTCGACCTGGAGGGCTACCAGGTCCTGAGCTACGGGTTCGCGACCACGACGCCGTGGGCCTCGCCGCGCGAGACGACCGAGGCGGGCATGGCCGAGGCGATCGGCGCGATGGCCGAGGCGATCGATCCGGGCAAGCCGGTCATCTTCAACTTCCACAACCCGCCCTACGGCGCCGGGATCGACCTGGCCCCGCGGATGACCAGCGACCTCAAGACGGTCACCGCCGGCGGCCAGCCCGAGATGACCCCGGTGGGCAGCACCTCCGTCCGGACGGCGATCGAGACGCTCCAGCCGATCCTCTCGCTGCACGGCCACATCCACGAGTCACGGGGCGCGAACAAGATCGGCCGGTCGCTGGTGGTGAATCCCGGTAGCGCCTACAACGAGGGCATCCTGCAGGGCGTGCTGGTCACCCTCGAGAACGACCGCGTGGTCGGCCACCAGTTCGTCAATGGCTGACCGGCGCAGCTCCGCCCAACCGCGCGGCTCCGGCCCGCGGGTCGCCATGATCGGCGAGATCGTCATCGACGAGATCGTCCACACGGGCGATTCCGCCCACCGGATCCAGCTCGGCGGTGGGGCGCTGTACGGCGCGATCGGCGCGCTCATCTGGGGCGCCCGGCCGGAGGTCCACGCGGTGATCGGTTCCGACGTGCCCACCAACCAGCTGGATGCGTTGGCCGCCGGCGGCATCGACTTCAGCAAGCTGACGACGCTCGATGGCCCGGGCCTCGGGCTGTGGATGCTCTACGAAGGCTCCGGACAGCGCCAGCAGGCCCAGAAGCTCGACTCGCCAACGATGCTCGACGTGGACCTGGAACGCTGGCCGTCAATCCTCGGTGCCGACATCCGCGGCGTGCACATCGCGCCGCAGACAGCCGAGGGCCAGGAGAAGGCCCTGAGCGAGACGTCCCGGCTCGCAACGCGCACGCTCGATGCGATGGTCGAGGCGTACATCGACCTGGAGCCGTACCGGACCGGCGCCGGCCTGCGCGGGCTGAGCGCCTTCTTGCCGAGCGAGCACGAGATCCGCGCGATCTGGGGCCAGGTGGAGCCGGTGGCTCTCGCCCGGGACTTGTTCGAACGGGCCGGCCTCCCGTGGCTCGTGATCACCCGCGGCTCGGCCGGCGCCGATGTCGTCAACCGCGATGGCGTCCGCCACGTGCCGGCACTGAAACGGACCGTCGTTGATCCGACCGGCGCGGGCGACGCGTTCTCGGGCGGCTTCCTTGTTGGCCTGCTCGAGACCGGCGACCCGATCCAGGCAGCCTTGCGCGGCGCGGTGAGTGCGACCTTCGTGGTCGAGACGGCCGGGCCTGTCGAGGCGGTCCGTGGGCTCGACGCGCGAGCGGCCGAGCAACGCCTCCGGGAGCTGACCGCCGAGTTCGACGGCCAGGTCAACGTTTCGACGCCAGTCCCCAGCCCAGCGGAGGTCAGCGCATGAGTGGACCGGAGTGGAACCGGGTTCGCGACCGGAGCGGCGAGCCAAAGCGCGAGCCCGGGGCGATGAACCTCAACCGCTACGAGCTGGAGCGCCCGAACCAGGGTCCGGTCCAGACCTTCCTCAAGCTGCCCTACTGCCTGACGCCGGACGACCTCCGGGCGAGCAACGCCGAGGTGGCGATCTGCGGCGTGCCGTTCGAGATGGCGATCAGCCGGAGCGGGATGGCCTATGGCCCGATGGCCATCCGGAGCTGCGACTACCTCTCGAGCCCACCGTTCGAGCGCAACCACCTGGGCATGCGTGTCGATCCGCTCCAGGAGCTGACCGTGGTCGACTACGGCGACGCCGCAGTGACGCCGTTCAATATCGAGGCCTCGCACGCCTCGGTCCGTGGCTTCATCGGCGAGATCCTCGAGGCCGGCGTGATCCCCATCATCCTCGGCGGCGACCACTCGATCACCTGGCCGAACGTCGCGGCGATGGCCGACAAGTACGGACCGGGCAAGGTGGGCGTCGTCCATTTCGATGCCCACGCGGATACGGCTGATGTCGTCTTCGGCAGCCTCGCCAGCCACGCTTCCCCGATCCGCCGGCTGATCGAGGATGAGCACATTCCCGGGCGCAACTTCGTGCAGGTGGGCCTGCGCGGCTACTGGCCGGGCGGCAGCGACCTGGCCTGGATGGAGAAGCACGGCCTGCGCAGCCACTTCATGGCCGAGATCGTGGCCGACGGCATGGATGCCGTCCTCGACCGCGCCGTGGCCGAGGCGCTCGACGGCCCGGAGTTCCTCTACATCTCGCTCGACATCGACGTCCTCGACCCGGCGTACGCACCGGGCACCGGCGGCATCGAGCCGGGTGGCCTGACCACGCGCGAGCTCCTGCCGGCGATCCGCCGGCTGGCCCACGAGGTCGGCATCGTCGGGATGGACGTGGTCGAGGTCTGCCCGCCGTTCGACACGCCCAATCCGATCACGGCAATGGCCGCCAACCGGGCCGTGCTCGAGGCGCTGACCGGGCTGGCGATGCGCAAGCTGAAGCTGCCTGGACCGAACTATGTCGATCCGAAATCCCGGGGAGGTGCCGAATGAGCGACGCGAGCTGGTCCTCGGCCGAGGCGCCGCTCATGGTGATCCAGGCCGGCGTCGCGACGTTCTTCGGCCTGCCGCTCGCCACCCAGGCGCCGTGGGCCGGCGCGAAGTGCGTGATCGCGGGCATTCCCTGGGACGAGGGCAATGCCGGGCGGAATGGCGCGAACTACGGGCCGCGCGCGTTCCGCGACGTCTCGAGCTGGTTCCTCTCGTACGACGCCGAGCGCGACTTCGACCTGTGGTCGGCGCTTCCGGCGGTCGATGGCGGCGATGTCCCCGTGGTCCCCCCGAACGCCGAACGGACGATGGGCATCATCGCCGACCACATCCGCGCGGTTCGTGGCGCCGGCGCCCTGCCTGTCTCGATCGGCGGCAACCACGCCCTGGCGATCGGCGCCGCCCGGGGCGCGGCCAGCACCGTTAAGAAGATGGGCTACCTGAGCATCGACGCTCACCTCGACACCGCGCCGGACTGGGCCGGCGAGATCTACTCCAGCGGCTGTCCCACGTTCCGGGCGGCCGAGATCCCGAACGTCGACCCCGCCAATGTCGTCGTGTTCGGCGTCCACGGCTGGTTGAACCCGCGCTCACAGGTGGACGCCGCCAAGGAGCGCGGGATCGGCTGGTACGGCGTCGAGAAGATCCTGTCGATGGGCCTCGAGGCCGCCCTCGCCGAGGCGATCGCCCGAGCCTCGGATGGTGTCGACGGCCTGTACGTCAGCTTCGACCAGGATTCGATCGATCCTTCGCATTTCCCGGGCACCGGCACACCCGAGCCGGGCGGTTTCACCGCTCGTGAAGCGCTCGTCATCGCTCGGCACCTGGGCCGTGCCCGGCCGATCGCGTTCGATGCGGTGGAGCTGGCGCCGGTCTACGACCTGTCCGGCATCGGCAACCGAATGTCGTGCGCGCTCGTGATGGCGTTCCTGTCGGGGTACTGCGGCCAGTAGCTCCCTGGGCCGCTACGGCCTGCGGTCCGAGCCGCGGGCGAGCGTCGCGGGCCGGCGTCGCGCCGGCGATGCGCCGTTGTCGCGCGGGCGATGCGCCGCTGAGCTCGGGCTCAGAGCTGCCAGCGTGTCTGGCTGTACGTCGCTCCCCTGCCGAACGCGAGGATCTTGCTCGGCTTGATCTCGAACGCCAGCACTGGGCCGCCGCCACCCTGGAGGCTCCCGTCGCGGTACTGGAAGTGGAAGAGCGGCGGATAGGTCGACTTGAATGCCGCGGCGAGCCGCTGGAGCACTGCCGCGTCCGCGACGAGCACGGCCGAACCCTCCACCACGATGTCGAGGCCTTCGCCGAGCCGGTTCTCCCCGGTCGTGAGCACGCAATGCGGATTGGCAGCCAGGTTGACCGCCTTCTGCTCGGTTGGTCCCGTGGTGACGTAGAGCGTCCCGTCGAGCGCGAGCCCGATCAGCGGCGTGACGTGCGGGCGGCCATCGGCTCGAACGGTGGACAGCCAGTAGATCTCGGCCTGCTCCAGCCGACGCCAGGCATCCGCCCAGGTGGTTGGAACCGCGTCGGGGCTGCCGAACCGTTCATCGAGCTCGCCGAGCGGGTCCTGGGCTGTCACCGGTGCAGGGTAACCACCTGGAGCTGCCGGGTCGTGACCTTCTTCTCGTACTCGAGGAAGAACGGGATCGCGGTCATGTGGATCTTCCAGAGACGCTCACGCTCGGCGCCGGTCGCAATCCTGGCGGTGCCCGTGAACTTCTCGGTCCCGACCTCAACCGTGACGCTCGGGTTGGCGGCGATGTTCGCCAGCCACTGGGGCTGCTCGGGCTTGCCGCTGTTCGAGCCGACCACGACGTACGTGTCGCCGTCGCGGCTGTAGCCGAGCGGGATCGTGCGCTTCTCGCCGGTTCTGGCGCCGGTCGTGGTCAGCAGGACCATGTTCGAGCCTGCGAGCCTGCCGAACGTGATCTGCCCGCCGTGCGCGCGGAAGTCGTTGATCATCTGGGTGTTCCAGCTGAGCTCGCCCTCTTCGGCTGGCATGGTGGTCGCTCCTGGTTCCCTGCGGTCTCGGACCCGGCGAGCGTAGCAGGACCGTTGAGAACGCAACGAGAAGGGCGGTTCCGCGTTTCGGCGTCTCTCTGTCTCTCGCCCGACTCGCTTGGGGCGTTTCTGCTGTTCTGCCGGTTCTGACGGTTCTGCCGATGCTGACGGTTCTGCCGATGCTGCCAAATTCCAGTGGGGAAGACCGTATGGTCGCTTGCGGCCCCCGCCTGGACGAATTCGGCCGTTTCGTTTCCGGTCCGTGCACGAGTCCCGAGTCTGCAGGTCCCAATTGTCTGAATCGGGCCAGGTTTCGACCATACGGTCCTCCTGGCTGGAATCTGTCCAAGCCCGTGCCCAAAGCCCCTGCCCAACGCAGCGCCGCGGCCGTGCCCAACGCAGCGCCGCGGCCGTGCCCAACGCAGCGCCAGGGCCGTGCCCAACGCAGCGCCAGGGCCGTGCCCAACGCAGCGCCAGGGCCGTGGCCAACGCAGCGCCAGGGCAGTGCCCGAGGAACGACCCGGGGAAGCGTCGAAAAGGCCACAGGTACGGCCCCGGAATGTCTTCTGACCGAGGGACAGCCACTCCGCCCATCCGTAAGGTCGGCGGTGAGTGGAGTTGCGAACAAGATCCTGGGGGAACCTATGACCACCACATCAAAGAGTCCGGCGCGGCTGATGCTGCTCACGGCCTGCGTCATCGCGGCGCTCGGGCTCTTGCCCCTTACCAGCTCCGGCAGGCTCGGCGTCGCATCGGCGATGACTGGGCCGAACGGCGTTGCCGGAGCATCGGGGGCGCCGGGACTCCAGGGCGCCCAGGGCCAGCCGGGCGCGAGCGGGGCGAACGGTTCGACGGGCCTGAGCGGCATCGACGGCGCAACCGGCAACCAGGGCACAACCGGAGCCGACGGCGCGCCGGGTGCAACCGGCCCGAAGGGCGACTCGGGTGCTACCGGACCGATTGGGCCCGGCCGCGGCGCTCCAGGCGCCCAGGGCCTGCCCGGCGCCAGCGGTCCAGCCGGCCACTCGATCCGCATGACCCGGCTCCTCGTGGGCGGCATCTGCCAATTCGGCGGTGCGCAGCTCCAGGAGATTGACGCCCACGGCGCAAGCGTTGGCCCGCCGATCGACCTCTGCGGCGCGGCATTCGTCAACTCGGGCTGACCCGGCAGCACTCCATTCAACCAGGAAGAGGGCCACCGACCGTTCTGACGCCAGATCGACTCCAGAGGACCCGGCGGGATGCGATCCGCCGGCGCGACATGATTCGCCAGCTCGACGAGCTGCGCCGAACCCTTCGGCTCGGCTCGGTCGTGATTGCCCCGATCCTGGTGATCACGGGCCTCACGTTCGCCGTGCGCTTTCCGGTCAGCGGGCCGGCGCTCATTGCGCTGTGGGTGCTCGGGGCGGTTGCGACCGGTGTGCTCTACCCGCTGGCCCTCCACGCTCCGCGCAAGTTCATCGTCCGGCTGACACTGGTGATGGCCGCCATTCCGGCGATCTGCCTGCCGGGCACGCTGGCAATCGAGAAGGGCACGCTGATCTCGATGGCCGGCGCCTTGGCGATGGTGCCCGTGGCGGTGCCCCTCTTCTTCGGCTGGTCGCGCAACCTGCGCACGGCCTGGGTGGTCGGATATGCGCTCCTCCTGAGCATCTTCGTCGGGCTGACCGGGCCAGGTGAGCTCGACGCGACGAATCGCGTCGACGTGATCATCGATATCGGGGTTGGCAGCCTGATGGGCTGGATCGGTGGAGCGCTTCTCGAGCGCCCACGCCTGCAGACCATTGCGACCGAGCTCGAGCTGCGACGGGTGAACCGCATCCTCAGCGGACACGCGACCACCGATCCACTCACCGACCTGCTGAACCGGCGGCGACTGACGACAGACCTGGGGCTCCTGGCCGTCTCCCTCCGCCAGTCGGATGCCCCGTGTGCCGTCCTGATGTTCGACCTCGACCGATTCAAGCGGCTCAACGATGAGCTCGGCCATGCCGGCGGGGATGACGCCCTGCGACTGGTTGGGGCGACGCTCAAGCAAACCGTGCGCGGACGCGACACGGTCTATCGCTACGGCGGCGAGGAGTTCGTCGTGATCCTGCCCGACGCGAACCTGCAGGCCGGGATGCGCATCGCGGAGCGGATCCGGCTGGCGATCGAAGGCCTGTGCATCCCTACCCGTGCCGGCGATGCTGTGGACACGCTCACGATCAGTGGTGGTGTTGCCGTGTCCCTGCCGCCGCACGGCGATTGGGACGCGGCATTGCGCGTCGCCGACTTCGCGCTGTACGAGGCCAAGGCCGGCGGCCGGAACCAGGTTCGCAGCGCGACGCCGGAAGCGGTGTCCGCGGGGAGCGACCAAACGGGCTCATCGAACCGGCACGAGTGGCGGACCGCCTCGATGCTCGACCTCCACGTCGAGAGCCCCGGCGTCCTCTGAGTCGGACGCGCGGCCTCAGGTGCGCAGCTTCAGACGCGCGGCCTCAAGCGCGCAGCCAGGGTGTCGGGTCCTCGTGGCCGGGCAGGTTGGCGAGCAGGCTGAGCAGCGGGACGGCCTGCTTGAACGTCGCGGCCACCGTGGCGGAAAGATGGTGCGAAGCAGCCTCGGCATCCGAGAGGCGCCGGCCGAACGTCACGTCCTTGAGCTTGAGCAGCTGGACGTCCGGATCGTCGGCCGCGAAACCGGTGGGTGCCCGCTTGAGCATGTCGCCCTCGAACCGCCCGAACAGGTCCGCGGCGGTCAGCTTGTCGAGGATCGCGTGGACGCCGGCCCGGTCCTCGACGACCTTCGAGCGCCACGCCCCGAGGCGGGCGGGGGTCGGTGACCACAGGCCGCCGCCGATGAAGCTCTCGCCCGCCGCGAGGTGGACGTAGCCGCCGACCCCGCCGCCTGGCCCGGTCCAGGGAAAGCTGGCACTGACATGGGT
>JBEPUS010000090.1:0-9914 GCA_041691435.1 Chloroflexota bacterium | reverse complement strand
TCTAGCGGCTCCCACCGGGCAGCGTGCCGCGCCGGGTGCCGCGCCGCTGCTACAGGATCTGGACGGCGAACCACTCCTCGCTCGACGGCGTCGTGGCGAGGCGGATCCCGAAGACGTAGGTCGCCGACGTCCACGCCGTCGACGATGGCGGCTGGTAGATCACCCCGGTATCGGGATCGGCCGGGGCGGTCCCGACGGCCGGCGCGAGGGCGATCGGCCGGGGCTGGCCACCGGGCACGAGCACCCACGCCTGCGTTCCCACGATATGGACCAGGCCGGGGCGGCTCACGCTGCAGTAGCCGAGCTGGCCGACCGCGCTCGAGTGGATCCGGGTCACCCGGATCGCGGGATCCGCCGGGCCGCTGGCCTGCTGTGGCTGGAGGAGGTACCAGGTGTGGATGGGGCCCACATCGCTTGCTTCTGCCGTGAACAGGCGCCAGGCCATGCCCCAGTAGCAGGGACTGCTCACGTTCGTGGCGGCGGCGGGACTGGTTGCGTCGACCGCGATCGGGTTCGGCGTGACCGCGATGTCAGGCGAGGCAGTCGCGGCGGGCCGACTCGGAGCGGATGCCGGGACCGCCGGGTTCGTCGAGCCGGGCCCCGTGCCCCATGGCTTGAGCAGCGCGGTCCCGATCAGCAGGGCGATCAGGGCGGCCATCGCCAGCGGCTGTCGATCGCTGCCGCCTGCCCGAGTCAGCCTGACCGGATCCGGATCTGCCATGCCGAATCCCCCGAACGCGCTCGGCGGGGAGGCGCGGTCCGGCCGCCGAGAGGGTCAGTCTACTAGCGGCCCACACCGCTGGGACTCAGCCATGCCGTTGCCTGGTAGGCATCGGGAGCACCCCGGTCGCCCACCGCAACCACCGTGTCGTTCCAGCGGGCCGCAGCGTTGACCTCGTTGTCGAGGAACTCGGGTCCGTCCCGAGTGCGCTTCCAGGTGAGCCCGTCGGGCGACGTCCAGATGGCGGCGTCCCCATATTGGATTCCGGCATTGAGCGTGCCCGCAGCGACCACGCCGTTGGGACCAGCCGTCACCGCATAGATTCGGACCTGGATGCCGGCGCGCCCAAAGCTCGCATCGGCCGGTGCCCGGTTCCACGTTCGGCCGTCTTTCGAGATCCAGATGATCCCGGTGTCACCGGCGAGATCCTCGCCCACGGCCACGAATCCGATCGAGGCGACATACGAGATCGCCCGCATCCGGCCGCCCTCGAAGGCGGCTCCGTCCGGCACGCGGCGCCAGGTGAGGCCGTCGGCTGAGGTCCAGACGACTGCCGGGCCGGGGGTATCGGTGGCCCCGGTCTGGCCCACGGCCACGAGACCCGCCGGACCGGCCGCGACGCCCCACACCCGTGCGTCGCGGAAGCTCGGCGAATCGTTGGACTTCTGCCAGCTCATCCCGTCGGCCGAGATCCACAGTGCGGCGTCAGCCGAGAAGAACTCGTTGCCCTTGTAGCCGCCGGCGACGAAGCCGCCCTTCCACGGCGTGATCGACGTCAGGCGCAAGGGCGATGCGGCGAAGGCCGGCCCGGTCTCCTTCTGCCAGGTGCTGGCGTCGGTCGAGGTCCAGGCCGTCGCCCCGTTCCCGTCCCGGCCCACGGCCTCGTAGCGCTGGCCGTTCACGGCCACAGCCGAAAGGAGGGTCTGGGCGGGGAAACCGCCGGTGAACGTCCACGTCGCCCCGTCGGTGGATCTCCAGCTCGCGCCGCTGAAGTCCTGGAGGATCCAGCCAACCGCGACGAGCCCGGACGGGCCTGCCGTCACGCCGGTCATCAGGGTGTCGATCGCCGGGTGGCAGGGCGCACAACCGCGGGTGATCACGACCCCCGTCTGGGCGGTCATGAAGCCGTCTGGCTGCTCGACGCCGGGGGCCCGGACCCAGGCGCTCGGGTCGAGGCTGGCGGGCGGCTGGCTTGGCGAGGCGATGGGCGAGCCGGATGCCTGGCTGGAGGCCGGCGAGGCGCTCGTCGATGGGCCGACGTTGGCCGAGGCCGGTGGGGTCCCGGTCGGGTTGGTGCTCCCGCAGGCAGCCAGGACCAGCCCCATGACCACGAGGAGCGTCATGCGGGCCGATCGCCCGTTTCGGCTCGATGCGACGGACGCCGTTGTGGCGGCTCGTGTCACGTACGTCGACCTCTCTTCCGTGCGACCGACTGGTTCGTCAGTCTATGCCCGCCGGTTTCCGAGGCCGGGCGGAGCCGGCCCAGGTCCTGGGGAGAGAAACGTACGTCATGGACGACCAGAGCGCAAGACCATTACAATGACCTCCGCAACCCTCGCTTTGGGGATACGTTGAGTCGGATCGGTCCACGAGAACCCGGCATCGTCGGCCTCACGCCCAGCCGGGCGCTGACCGATCTGCTGTGGGTCGCGAATACGCGCCACGGTCCCGGCGGCCACTGGTTCGCCCGGGTGGTCGATGACACGGGCGATCACGATCACCTGGCCCGCGGGCCCGCCGCCGTGCGCTACCTGGCCGATCACAAGGTGACGCTGCCTGTCGGCGACGTCCCCGAAGCGGCCCTCCATTCGCTCGAGGAGATCCGGGAGATGGTCCGGGGCCTGCTCGAGCCGGCCCGCGGTTGGACCCCAGTGGTCCAGTCGATGCTCGAGCGAACTCGCTTCCAGGTCGATATTGCTGGCAGCCTGGCGGCGGCCGAGCCGGGCTGGGCCGGCTTCATCGGCGACCTCCTGATCCCGCTGATCCAGCTCGTCGAGATCCGCGATCGCCTGCGGATCTGCGGCAATCCGCTGTGCCGTTTGATCTTCCTCGACCTGTCCCGGAACAAGGCCCGGCAGTGGTGCGACAACGGGGGTTGTGGCAACCGTGACCGGGTGCGCCGCTATCGGAGCCGGCAGCAGGCGGCCGATCCGCCGAGCGGCTACTCGCCCAGGTAGGCCTTGCGGACCATCTCGTTCTCGCGCAGCTCCGACGATGCGCCGGAGAGGGCCACCTGGCCAGTCTGCAGGACGTAGCCGCGGTTCGCGACGATCAGGGCCTGGAGGGCGTTCTGCTCCACGAGCAGGATCGTGGTGCCGCCCGAGTTGATCTCCTGGATGATCGCGAAGATCTGCTGGACCAGGATCGGCGAGAGGCCCAGGGACGGCTCGTCGAGGAGCAGCACCCGTGGCCGGGCCATCATCGCCCGGCCGATCGCGAGCATCTGCTGCTCGCCGCCGGACAGGCTGCCGCCGCGCTGCATGATCCGCTCCTTGAGCCGCGGGAAGAGCTCGAAGACATGATCCAGGTCGCCCTGGATGTCGTTCTGGGGCCGGGTAAAAGCGCCCATCTTCAGGTTCTCGAGGATCGTCAGGCGAGAGAAGATTCGGCGTCCCTCAGGCGAGTGGCCAATGCCCGCGCGAACGAGCTGGTGGGCAGGGGTCCGCGAGATGTCCCGGCCCTCGAACTTGACCGTGCCCTGGCGGGGATGGAGCAGCCCCGAGATCGTCTTGAGGGTCGTGGTCTTGCCGGCTCCGTTGGCCCCGATCAACGTCACGATCTCGCCCCGCCGGACCTCCAGCGAGACGCCCTGCAGGGCGTGGATCTGGCCGTAATACGTATGCACATCGTCGAGCTGGAGGAGGATGTCGTCCGGGGCGGCCGCGGCTCCGGCGTCGGCAACGGCCGGCGTGGCGCTGGACGTCGTCGTGGCAGCGGTCATTCGGGCGGCTTCCCGAGATAGGCTTCGATGACCCGCGGATTCGCCCGGACCTCTTCCGGCGTCCCCTCCGCGATCCGCTCGCCGTGGTCGAGCACGGTGATCCGGTCACTGATCCCCATGACCACCTTCATGTCGTGCTCGATGAGCAGGAACGACAGGCCCAGGTCGTGGCGCAGGCGGCTGATCAGCTCGGTCATCTGGCGGGTCTCGTTCGGATTCATCCCGGCGGTTGGCTCATCGAGCAGGACCAGGGTCGGCTCGCTGGCCAGCGCCCGGGCCACCTCGAGGCGGCGCTGGTCGCCGTAGGGCAGGTTCTTGGCGAGCTGGCCACCACGGCCCTTCAGGCCGACCAGCTCGAGGAAGTGGCGGGCCGTAATCACCGAGCGCTGCTCCTCGGCGCGTGCCCGGGGCGTGCTCAGCAGGGCGTCGGCCGCGTTGCTGACCATCTTCAGGTGCATCCCGACCTGCACGTTCTCGAGGGCCGTCATGTTGGCAAACAGGCGGATGTTCTGGAAGGTCCGGCCGATCCCCGCCCGGACCATCTCGTTCGGCCGGGCGCTCTTGAAGACGCCGAGGCGCAGGAGCATGTTGCGGTACCAGGCCGGCCGGATGATCGCCGCCAGGAGCATCGTGATCAGGCCGATGATCGCCGCCAGGATGACCAGCGCGCCGATCGTCGCCGACGCCTGGTAGATGAGTCCGCCCACCAGTCCGATCACGATCGGCGGGACCACCCAGGTGATCGGCTCGAGCCACGCCCGAACCGGCCGGGCAACCATCTGCTGGCCGTTGAACTCAACGGCGCCCGACGTAGGGTCGAGGATGCCGGCGATCACGTTGAAGAACGTGGTCTTGCCCGCTCCGTTGGGCCCAATGAGGCTGATGATCGAGCCGCGCGGGATCTGCAGGTCCACCTTGTTGACCGCAACGAGGCCGCCGAACGACTTCGTGACGTTGCGCGCCTCCAGGACCAGGTCGGGGTTCGCGGCCGATGGCAGTGGCGTCAGCATCGCGGCCGTCATTGGCCCAGCGCCTCCGTCGGCGGAGGGATGTCGCCGACGTCCTCCGAGTTCACGTGGAGCTCCTCCCGTCTCCGGCTGCTGGGGAACAGCCCTTCGGGCCGCAGCAGCATCATCCCCACGAGGGCAATGCCGTAGAGCAGGTATTGGTACTGGACGAAGTCGATGCTCTGCAGGATCGGCACGTGGAGCGCCTGGAAGAACTGGTTGAGCTCCTTGAGGAGCACCGCCTGGATCGTGTAGATCACGAATGCGCCCGTGGCCACGCCCCAGATGTTGCCCATCCCGCCGAGGACGACCATGGCCAGGACCGTGAACGAGACCTGGAAGCCGAACTGGCCCGGACCAACGAAGGTCAGCTTGGAGGTGGCGAAGACACCGGCCAGGCCGGCGGTCGACGCGCCCAGGGCAAAGGCCAGCAGCTTGGTCGTGATCGTGTTGATCCCGCTGCTCGCAGCCGCCAGCTCGTCCTCGCGGATCGCCATCCAGGCGCGGCCCAGACGGGAGTCCTGCAGGCGATACAGGAGGACCATCGTGACGGCCAGGATCGCCACCATCGTGACGTAGTACGGAACGGGGTTCTCGAGGGTGAAGTTGAAGCCGAACAGTTGCGGCTTGTAGATCCCGCCGATCCCGTTGGTGCCCTTCGTGAGGTCGCTCGCATTCAGGAAGACGGCCGGCACGATCTCGCCGAAGCCCAGGGTCACGATTGCCAGGTAGTCACCGCGCAGCCGCAGCGTCGGCGCGCCGAGCAACAGGCCCAACGTCGCGGCGATCACCGCCCCGACGATGAGCATCGGCCAGAACGGGATCTGGACACCCGTGAACGGCGACGCACCGAACGCGTAGACGTACGAGCCGATGGCGAAGAAGGCGGCATAGCCCAGGTCGAGCAGGCCGGCCAGGCCAACAACCACGTTGAGGCCCATGGCCAGCAGGATGAACACGCCTGCGTCGGCAAAGCCGTCGATCCACAGCGACTCCGGCTGGAAGGTGCTCATCGGCGGGATTCGAACGATCTGGGGCAGGAGCCCCGCGATCAGCGCCCAGCCAACGAGGATCGTGATGGAGCGATGGTTGCGCGACATGCTCCGGAAGCGTGCCCAGGCCGATGGCGCCCCGGACTTCGAGATGGTCGTCATGCCCGTTCTCCAAGCTGCTGGCCGAGCAGCCCGCTGGGGCGGAAGACCAGGACGAGGATGAGGACGGTGAACACCGCCACCTCCGACCACTGGGTGTAGCCCAGCACCGTGGCGTAGACCTCCACGAAGGCGATGACGAATCCGCCGATCGCGGCGCCCGTCGTATTGCCGATTCCGCCGAGGACCGCCGCGGTGAAGGCCTTCAGGCCGACGAAGAATCCCAGGTCGAATTTGATGCTGCCGGCGTACAGGCCCTGGACCATGCCGCCGGCGCCGGCCAGGGCGGCCGCGATGAAGAAGGTGATCGCGATCGTCTGGTTGATATCGACGCCCATGAGCTCGGCGGCCTCGCGATCCTGGGCGGTCGAGCGCATTGCCCGGCCCAGGCGCGTCCGGCCAACGAACAGCTGCAGAACGATCATCAGCACCACGGCCATGATCACGATAAACAGGTTCAGGTAGGCGATCCTGCTGCCCAAGATGACGAACTTGTCAGGCGGCACGATCTGCGGGAAGTTGACCGGCGACGGGCCAAAGAGCGACGCGATGATGTTCTGGAGGATGAACGACACGCCGATCGCGGTGATCAGCGGAGCGAGGCGCGGCGCGTGGCGCAGCGGCCGGTAGGCAACCCGCTCGATGAACATCCCGAGGAAGCCCATCCCGATCATCGTGGCCAGCATCACGATCGCCAGCAGGGCGACCAGGTTCAACAGGTTGGTGACGGGACCGGTCAGCCCGAAGATGGTGGTCATGATCCACATGGCCAGGAACGAGCCGACCATGAACACGTCGCCGTGGGCGAAGTTGATCAGCTCCACGATCCCGTAGACCATCGTGTAGCCCAGCGCGATCAGGGCATAGATGGCGCCCAGGGTCAGCGCATTGGCGAACTGCTGGGTGCCAAGCAGCAGGTACTCCACGACCAGCGCGATGGCGCCGATCCCGAGTGGTCGAGCGATGCCGCGGAAGTCAGATCTCATTGGTTCGCAGCCCTGCTTGCGAGATCTTCCGGGTAAGAAAGAGGCCGGGGAGTTTGGAACTCCCCGGCCTCTCCGAACGCTGTGCTACGGAGTCGCGTTGGGATCCGTGAAGGATTCCTGCTTGACGAAGGTCCAGTCGCCCTTGCCACCGGCAAGCGTCATGTCGGTCTTGTAGAACGAGATGAACGGGTGGACGTTGTCACCGTACTTGTCGAAAGCCAGCGAGCCGAGGGCGGTGGTGAAGGTGTTCGCCGAGTTGACCGCGTTGGCGCGGACGCCCTCGCGGGCACTGGCCAGGTCCGTGGCGGTTGCCGCGGCCTTGGTCAGCGAGGCGACGATGATCTGGGCGCAGGCGTAGGCCGCTGAGCTATAGGCGCCCGGAGCACCACCGAACATGGCCGTGTAGGCCGGAACGAAGGTGTTGTCGGTCAGGTCGTGGGCAGAGCCAACGGTGCCGTACACGTTCGCCGCAGCTGCGCCGGCGATCGTGATGGTTGCACCCTGGGTCCCACCCGGGCCGAGGTCGGCCACGCCATCGGGTCCGACGAACGGGATGGTCTCCAGGCCGGCGACGGTCCGACCCTGCTTGAGGGCCAGGCCCATACCCGTCGGGGTGGTGCCGGCAAGGTAGACACCCTGCGGATTCAGGGCCGCAGCGGCCGTGAACAGGGGGGTGTAGTCGGTCGTGGACTTCGGGGCGCTGTCGCGCTTGACGACGGTGCCGCCGAGCTTCTTGAACTCAGCCACGAAACTGTCGCCGACGCCAACGCCGAAGGTCTCGGTGTCGTCGATGACGTAGACGCTCGTCTTGCCGAGGTCCTTGTACAGGTAGTCAGCTGCCGACGGGCCCTGGATGCTGTCCGGAGACGCCGTTCGGATGTAGCTGATCTTGTCAGGATGCGCCGTCCGATAGGTATCACCCTCTGGCGGCTGGGTCACCCCGTTGTTGGTGTTGGCGGGGCTGCACATCAGGAGTCCGGCCCCGTTGCTGATCGGGATCTCGGCCTTCGCAACGCCCGAGTTGAACGGTCCGACGACACCGATCACCGACGCGTCGGCGACGAGCGTCTGCATGTTCTTGGCGCCGGTCTGGGGATCGTGGACGCCGTTGAGGGCGTCATCCTGGACGTTGATGTCGAGCTTGCAGCCGAGCACGCCGCCGGCCGCGTTGACCTGGCTGATCAGCAGCTTGACGCCGTTCGCCGTCGGAACGCCGTTGGCTGTCTCGCCACCGCTCATTGGCAACTCTGTACCGATCTTGACGGTTCCACCGACGCACCATGCGCCAGGCGTCACCGCGCCGACCGAGCCACCCGGAGTTGCGACAGGCGCCGAGCTGGCGCCTGCTCCCGTGCTCGCCGCCGGGGGTGTCGTGGCGCTGCCACTACACGCCGACAGAACGAGCACAGCCACGGCGCCCAACGCGCCGAGCTTGCCGTACTTCATCAACTACTCCTCCTCTGATCCCCGCCTGCCGAAGTCGGCCGACGGTCCCGGTCGATGCTCCTGCCCGCGAAAACCGCGACTCGTCGCCAGCCAACCCCCGTCGCCCATTCGTCCCGTGGCCCCAGATGGGTCAGTCAGGGACGTCGGTGCGACACAAACGGTGGCACGGCGAGCGAGCAACGGGCGACGCGCAGGTAGCCGCCGGAGCGATGCCGTATATTAGGCACTGGCGCGTCGATTGCAACACTGCTGTTGGGTGCCCCTTGGGTGGTTGTCGAGCGCTTCGGCGCCCCACCACCGAGAGGCGCGCTCACAGCGGGGAAAACGTCGAGCCGGTCAGATTTGACCGCCTCTGCCGCAGCCGGATGCGCCCCCCTCGTGAGGTCAAGGCCCGTCGGCGTGGACTACCAGGTTCGGACGGCTCGCATCACCGATGTCGATCGGCTCGTCGCGCTCTTCGCGCCGGCCGTCGACCCGGCCGGCGGGCCGCTCGTGGCAGCCGATCTCCTACGGCAGCTCGTGTATCTGCCGCAGGCCAGCGTGCTCGTCGCCGAACGGCGGCGGGAGGTCATCGGCGGCGCGATCCTCGCCCTGCGGCCGTCGGTCAAGGCCGGCGGCTACATCGGCTCGATCGACCTGCTGACCGTGGACCAGGCCGCCGATGCGGCCAGCGTGACCAACGACCTGCTCGAGGAGATCTTTCGATCCGCGCGCAACAAGGGCTGCACCGTCGTCGAGGCGGCACTGCCCAGCGATCCCGGCGAGCGAGCCCGCTGGGAAGACCGAGGTTTCAGCCAGGGTGGCTCGCTCATGACCAGGTCCGTGGCGGCCCGCAAGGCCGCCCCGCGCCAGGTCCGCATCTGATCCCCGCCGTGCTGCACAAGCTGCGCCGGCGGTTCGCACACAGGACATAGGAGTCAACGTGGGCAAGAACGTCGCCGTCTTTGTAGACGTCGCGAACATCTTTTATGCGGCCAAGGCCGCCGGCGTCGACATCGATTACGTGACGCTGCTGAAATCGGCCATCGCCGGACGCGATTTCGTCCGGGCGTACGCCTACACCGGGCTGGACCCGGACAACGAGAACCAGCGCAACTTTCATGCCTTCCTGGCTCGCCACAACTACAAGGTCGTGAGCAAGGACATCCGCAAGTACGGCGATGGCAAGGTCAAGGCGAACCTGGACATCGAGCTCGTCGTCGACCTGATGAAGACGGCGCGCAATCTCGACGTGGCGATCATCGTGTCGGGCGATGGCGATTTCGCACCGGCCATCCGCGCCGTCCAGGAGATGGGCGTTCGCTGCGAGGTGATCAGCTTCCGGGGCAACACCAGCTCGGACCTGATCGAGGTCGCCGATCTCTTCACCGATATCACCCAGATCGCCAAAGTCGAGAAGGGCTCCTCGCGCTCGGGCCGCCGGGTCGCCGACGACGACGAGGACCTGTCGATGACCGAGGTTCCCGACAAGCAGACCGAGGGCACCGGCATCGGCCGCGGCCGCGGGACTCGCGGTGGCCGGACCCGGACCACCCGGGTTGGTGAGCCCGAGCCGGTGGCGGCTGCCGCCCGACCGGCAGCTCGCGGTGGGCGTCGAACGGCCGAGCCGGCTTCGCTCGAGGTCGCGGCCGGCGCTGCGCCTGCGGCCGTGTCTGCGGCCGT
>JBEPUS010000089.1:0-10017 GCA_041691435.1 Chloroflexota bacterium | reverse complement strand
GGCCGCAGTAGGGCCGCGCCTCCCAGCACACGCCGCGGCACCGGCCGCGCCACGCGTACCGGCGGCGCCACGCGTACAGGCCGCGGTACGAAACCCGGGCTACGGCAGCAGCGAGGCGCCACCGGGGAACGGCGTGGGGTTCGGCAGCTGGGCAAATCCGGCGGCCGGCAGGGCCAGCAGCAGGATGAACCCGAGCACGAACAGGACCACGAGGACTCGAAACGCTGTCGACTCGCGGAAGGGTCGAGATTGCCTGGCCATCGGCGTCGAGTCTACCCGTGCCCGGTACATCCGGGCTATTCATGCACACGGGACCCGGGGGTACGGTGGAATCGAAGCGCGGGGTCAGCGGATTCGGGGGCGCGCTCCAACTACCAGTCGAACCAGGCGTTTTCAGCACGAGCGTGTGGAGGTCCAGGCCCGGGTGTCGCCCGCATACGACAGAGCATCGTCCGGTGACCTGATCACGATCGCTGAGGCCGCGCGGCTGGCCGGTGTCCATCGGAACACAGTCCGTTCGTGGTGCGCGAGCGGGCGTCTTTCGAGCGTCCGGATCAACCGCCGGGGCGACCGGCGTGTCCGGCGGCGCGACGTCGAGAACTTCGTCGCCCGGCGAGCAGCGCCCTCCCCCCGGATCCGCCAGAGCAACGCCGGCATCAAGGCCGCCGAGTCGGCGAAGGCGCGAGCGGCCGGCGCCGAACCAGGGCAGCTCGAGACCGGCTCGGCCGGCAGCGAAGGCTCGGCCGACAGCGAAGGCTCAGCCGGCAAGCCGGGCCCGGGCAACGCGGCCCCGGCCGGCAGCACGACCGCTGGCAAGGACGCAACGTCTACCGAGCGGATTCGGCGCGACCTTGGCGGTCGGGGTGATGCCCTGCGCAGGATCGCCGGGGAGGTCTCGGCGCGGGCCAACCTTGACACGATCCTGGCTGACGTGATCGACGCTTCGGCGGACCTGTTCGAGGCCGATCGTGCCGCCATGTGGCTCTTCGAGGCCGACCTGGCCCTGCCCTTTCGACTGGCGGCCCATCGCGGGCTGAGCCCCGGGCTGCGCGCCGCCACCAGCCGCATCACGCTCAACGATGACGACGCCCTCGTTCGCTGCGTTCGCGTGCGCCAGATCGAGGTGGTCGAAGATCCCGCCGAAGATGCCTCGACGTCGGCCACCCGGGCCGCGGAGCTGCACGATGGGGTCAAGACGGCCTGCTTCGTTCCGATCGTCTTCGGCGAGGTGGCCCTCGGCGCTCTCGCCCTGTACCACTCCACCGACCATGCCTGGCCGGACGAGGAGCTCGAGCTCGCCCGGGCGTTCGCCGACCAGGTGGCCTCGGCCGTGGCCAACGCCCGGCTGTGGACCGAGACCCGTGAGCTTGCCGCCAGGTTGCGCGCGATCCAGGACCTGGGTGGCCGCCTGAACCGGCTGACCGACGTGCCGGCGATCGGTGAGGCGATCGTGGCCGCGACCAGGAAGCTCATCGACTTCGACAACATTCGCGTCTACCGCATCGACCACGGGCGCGGCATCTGCGAGCCGATCGCCTTCCAGGGCACGTTCATGGGCATCCCCGCCGTCCGGGCCGAGATGCTCCGCTGCCGGGTCGGCGAAGGCCTGACGGGCTGGGTGGCGGCCAACAACAAGGCCGTGGTCGTGTCCGACGCCGAGTCCGATCAGCGCGGCCTGCGGGTCGGCCCAACGACAGGCCCCGAGTCGATGCTGATCATGCCCGTGACCTATGACGACCGGGTGGAGGGCCTGATCGTCCTGGCCAAGCTGGGCCGCAACCGGTTCACGCCCGACCACGAGGCGACCCTGGCGATCTTTGCCGGCCACGCGGCGCAGGCCCTGGTCAACGCCGACAATGCCGAGCGGGTCCGCCGCCAGCAGGCCGAGCTGGAGCTCCGGCTGGCCGGCCAGCGCCGCCTGCTCGAGGTGAACACGGAGCTGCTCACCACCCTCGACCCGGCGGCTGTCCTCGATACGATCGCCAACCTGCTCAAGGAGGTCGTGACCTACGACGCCCTGACGATCTACCGGGTCGACCGGGAGACCGGCCGGCGCTGGGCGGTCATCGCCCGGGATCGCTTCGCGGAGGTGATCCTGCGCGAGCAGATGCCGATCGGTGTCGGGATCACCGGCTGGGCGATCGACCATCGCCAGGCGGTCCTGTGCAATGACGCGCTCGAGGATCCACGCTGTGTGCAGATTCCGGGCACCCCGGTGGAACCGGAATCGATGCTGATCGTGCCCCTCCAGGTGGGCGGGGACGTGATCGGCACCCTGAACGTCACCCGGATGGGCGGCGTCGAATCGCATTTCACCGAGTACGAGTTCGAGCTGACCCAGCTCTTCGGTGGCCAGGCTTCGATCGCCCTGCAGAATGCCGAGGCGCACCTGGAGATGCGCGTCCGTGCCGATCACGATGCCCTGACCGGCCTCGGCAACCACGGTGCGTTCCAGCGCGACCTGGGCCTGGCGATCGAACAGCGCGGCCAGGAGCCGTTCGCGGTCCTGATGCTCGACCTCGACTCGTTCAAGCGGTTCAATGACACCCAGGGCCATCCGGCCGGCGATGCCCTGCTGGGCTCGATTGCCGATGCGATCGTCGAATCGATCCGCGCCACCGATCACGCCTACCGGTACGGCGGCGACGAGTTTTCGGCCATCCTCGGAGCGATGACCCGGCTCGGGGCCGAGGAGGTCGCCGCGCGCATCCAGCGGGCCGTGGCCGCCCTGACGGCGAACCACAAGGCGCCGGTCACGATCACCGTCGGGATCGCCTGCTTCCCGACTGATGGCATGACCAAGGCCGAGCTCGTGGCAGCGGCCGACGCCGAGCTGTTCCTCTCCAAGCCGAGCACGGCCCGGGACACAGTCGAAGGGGCCGTCGCCCGTGAAGCCTACCTGAGCGCCCTGCACGACACGGCGATCACCCTGATGGATCGGCTCGACGCCACGGAGCTCCTCGACACGATCGTCAAGCGCGCATCGGCCCTGCTCGGCGCGACCAGCGGCTACCTGTACCTCGTGGACGAAACGCTGGACAAGCTGGTTGTCAAGGTGGGCACGGGGATGTTCGCGTCGTTCGTCGGCTTCCAGCTCGAGCGCGGAGTGGGCGTCGGCGGCAAGGTCTGGGAAACCGGCCGCTCGCTCGCCGTACCCGACTACGACGCCTGGGCCAATCGATCTGCGGAGATGCCGGTGGGCCAGTTCGGCTCGGTGATCGGCGTGCCGTTGACGTCGGGCGGAGCAGTCATCGGGGTGCTTGGTGTCAGCTCGGGCAGCCCGCTCCGACTATTCGGCGAGCGCGAGATCGCGGTTCTTGGCCGCTTCGCCCAGCTCGCCTCGATCGCGCTCGACAACGCTCGCCTGTTCGAGACGGCCCAGCAGCAGGTTGACGAGCGGATGGTAACCGAGAGTGCCCTGCGGACCAGCGAGGAACGATTCCGACGGCTGGCCGACGCGACGAGTGAGGCGATCGCGATCCATCGCGAGGGCCGGATCGTCGAGGTGAACGACGCCTTCACCCGCCTGCTGGGCTATGCGCCGGCCGACGTGATCGGCCACTCCCTCCTCGAGTTCGCGGCGCCCGAGACGCGCGAGCGCATCAGTGGCATCACGCCGGCCTCGCGCGTCCCGTTCGCAGCGACGGCGCTCGCCGCCGACGGGCAGTTGATCCCGGTCGAGGTCGTCTGGCGGGAGCTGCCCGACGCCGACGGCTCCACGGCCGGGGTGGTGTCTGTCCATGACCTGCGCGAGCGCCGCCGGCTGGAAGAGGAGATCAGCCAGCGGTCGTTCTACGACTCGATCACCGGCCTGCCCAACCGCGCCCTCTTCCTCGACCGCTGCGCCCACTCGCTGACCTGGGTTCGCCTGGACGATGACGATCCGGTTGCTGTGATCCTGCTCGACCTCGTGCGCTTCAGCGTGGTCAACGAGACGCTCGGCCACGCCGTCGGCGACCGCCTCCTGGCCGAGGTCGGCAAGCGGCTGACCGCAGCCGTCCGGCCCGGCGACACCGTTGCTCGCTTTGGTGGCGATCAGTTCGCGGTGATGCTCGACGGGATCGCCTCGAGCGGTGAAGCCGGCGACCTGGCCCGCCAGTTGGATGCGCTCATCCGTGAGCCGTTCGAGGTCGACGGGCGCGATGTCTTCCTCAACGCCAGCATGGGCATCGTCATCGGGGCGCCAGGGGTCACCGACCCGGGCAATCTCCTGCGCGACGCCGAGATCGCGCTCAACCGGGCGAAGGCCGACGTGACCACCCACCAGGCCATCTTCCAGCCCGGCATGAGCGTTGAGACGCTCAATCGACTCGACTTCGAGAACGACCTGCGCCATGCGGTCGAGCGCGAGCAGCTGGTGCTCCACTACCAGCCCCTGGTCGACCTGGCCACCAATCGGGTGATGGGCCTCGAGGCCCTGGTCCGCTGGCAACATCCGGAGCGGGGCCTGGTGCCACCCCTGGCGTTCATCCCGCTCGCCGAAGAGACCGGGCTGATCCTGCCGATCGGCCGCTGGGTCCTCGAGACGGCCTGCCGCCAGGCGCAGGCCTGGCAGGTCGCCTTCCCGGAGATTCGCCCGGTGATGAGCGTCAACCTCTCGGCCCGCCAGTTCGCCCAGCCCGATCTGGGTGCCCAGATCCAGGCGATCCTCGAGTCGACCGGCCTGCCTCCGGCTAGCCTCGAGCTTGAGATCACCGAATCCGTCGTGATGGACCGCTCGGACGAGGCGATCCGGGCGCTACAGGAGTTGCGCGACCTGGGCGTGAAGCTCGTCCTCGACGACTTCGGGACGGGCTATTCGTCGCTCTCCTACCTCAAGCACCTGCCCCTCGACACGCTCAAGATCGATCGTTCGTTCGTGGCCGGCCTGGCCAACGACGATGCAAACCTGCCAATCGTGCAGGCCGTCATCGCGCTTGCCCACGGCCTGGGGATCGAGGTGACCGCCGAGGGCATTGAGACCGCGGAACAGCGTGATTGCCTGCGCGACCTGGCCTGCGACCGAGGGCAGGGCTACTACTACGCCGTGGCCCTGCCCGCCGAACGTCTCGAGGCGTACCTGGGCAACGGCGGGTCCGCGGCAGCCGCCGCCGGCTGAACCTGCGCGGAGCGGTCTAGCGGTTGCCGCCGCCGAAGATCCGCAGCAGGAACAGGAACATGTTGATGAAGTCGAGGTACAGGTGGAGGGCACCGATGACGGACGCCTTTTCCATCGAGCCGAGCATCGCGGCGAAGTCGCCGTTCTTGATTCGCTGGATGTCCCAGGCCGTGATGCCCGCGAACAGGGCAACCCCGAGGTAGGCAACGATCAGGCTGAGCCCGGTGCTGTGGAAGAAGAGCAGGTTCAGCACGGACGACACGATGATCCCGACCAGGGCCATCAGGAAGAACCGGGCGAAGACGCTCAGGTCGCGCTTGGTGACGAAGCCAAAGGCCGCCGACACCCCGAACATCGCGGAGGCACTCGCGAAGGCCAGCGTGATCGTGCCGCCGCTGTAGGCGAGGAACACGATCGAGAACACGAAGCCGGTCAGGGCCGCGTAGGCGAAGAAGAGCAGCAGGGCCAGGGTGGCCGACAGGCGCTGGATCCCGGCGCTGATCCCGATCACCAGCACGAGCTGGACGATGATCGCCGGCAGGAAGAGCGTCTGGGCGGCTCCGGCCAGGCTGGCGTTGTTGGCAACCACCCACGAGACGGCCGCGGTGATCGCGAGACCCGCGAACATCCACGCGAGTGACTGGGTGACGAGGCCCGTCGCCAGGCGGGCCGAGGGTCGAACGCCGAGCTGGGACGGCGTCTGGAAATAGTTCATGTCTCTGGTTCCTTACTCCTGTGCTGGCTGCCCAGAGGCAGCCTCTGCTGCCGGTCGGTTTCGCCGGCGATTCGATGTCTGGGCGGGGGTGCTTGTCTGCGCCTCGGCCTGCTCGGCGGCCCGGGCGAGCACCCAGACCAGGTCGGCCAGCCGGTTCAAATACGGTAGCAGGTGCTTGCCCTGGAGCAGTCCCTGGCCCTCAACAGTGAGTGCGCGCCGCTCGGCGCGGCGGATCACCGTTCGGGCCAGCTCCAGGGCGGCGCTGGTCCGGGTCTCGCCCGGGACGACAAACTCGCGGGGCATCTCGATCCGCTTCTCGAGATCAACCACCAGGGCGGTCAGCGACTCGACCATCGCCGCCGAGATACGGGTGCGGCCATCCTCGAGCCGATCGTGGGCAGCGGGGGTCGTGGCAAGCTCGGCCCCGACCACGAACAGCTCGCGCTGGAGCCGCAGGATCAGCTCGGCGATGGAGGCGAGCGCCGGGCTGAGGGTGCCGTACTGGCTCTTGACGCCCAGCTCGGCGCGGGCCAGGCCCAGGGCGGCTACCGCCTCATCGACAGTGCCATAGGCCTCGGTCCGGGCGTCGTCCTTGCGGATCCTTGGACCGCCATACAGCAGCCCGGTCGTTCCGTCGTCCCCTCGGCCGGTGCTCACGACCGAATCGATCCGCTCCATCGATCCGCTCCGCCTGACTAGCGGCTCACCACATCAGGCCCGCATCGCGCGGATCCCAGCGCTCGGCGAGCAGGGTGACCTTGACGTCGTGCTCCACCACCGACTCCGCCTGCTCCTTGACCTGCTGGATCATGGAACCGGCATACGGGCAGAACGGCGTGGTCAGGATCATCTTGATCTCCGTCGACGCCGGGCCGAGGATGATCTGCCGGATCAACGCCAGCTCGACGACATTCATGCCGATCTCGGGGTCGACCACCGCGCGTAGCGCGTCGAGGATCGCCAGCTCGGTCGCCCGGCGCTCGGCGTCGAACGGGGACGCCTCGGGTGTCTCGACAGGTGCGCTGGCCGTGCTCGTGGTACCGGTTGGCTGATCGCTCATCGAGAAATCCTACCAGATGGGTCGGAAATGACCGGGAAACCGGAACGCTGCCGCCGGCTCAGGCGGGCAGCTCGGAGCCCTTGACGACCACGCCCGGCAGGCGCAGGTCCGGGGGCAGGCGCTCTGCCTCGAGCTGGGTATAGCCGGGTCCGGCCAACGAGCCATCGGCTTCGAAGAACGTGCTGTACTGGCCGCGATGCGCGGCCGCGAATGCATAAGCGCTGGCGATGCCCATTGCCCGCAGCTCGGGATGCTCCGTCAGGAGCCGGGTCAGGTCGTAGCCACTCCGGCGCAGCTCGAGGAGCTGACGGACCGTCAGCCGGCTGCCGTAGCAGAAGGGCTCACCGTTCATCACGAGCGGGTCGGACTTGACCCACTTGACGGTCATCGTCAGGCGCCCTTGTAGATGAACTGGAGGATCCGATTGCGCTTGCGGGCGTCGCCGGCCAGCCGGCGCTGCCATCGAAATCGCTCGATGGCGGTGTCGAGGGCCCTGTCCGCAGCGGCTCGCTCGCCCGGCGCGAGGACGGCTTTGCCTGCCTCGCGGATCCCCTCGCACAACGCGATCACGTTGTCCATCGGGACGCGCCGCCGCCGGTAGATGACCGATGCCTGTTCCGCCCAGGAGTGGATCGCGGCCACGCTGCCGGTGGCCATCGAGTCGGCCACTTCGTCGATGAGAATCTCGGTGTCGCGCAGGAGCAGCCGGACGCCGATCTCGTCGTTGTGCTCGGAGATCGTGGGGTCCAGCTCGATCGCGATCTCCAGGGCGCGCGCCCCGATCCGCTCGCGGGCCGCCTTCAGGCGCGCGGCCGCCTGCGGCAACCCGGCAGTCGAGTCGAGGGGCGGCAGGCCGAGGGCGGGATGGCTCACTGCGCGAGAGTCTAGCGCAGCCCCCGAGCGGCCCGCTATCCTGCACGCAGGAGGGTGACATGACCGACCCAATCGTTCCCGGAGGCGCGGGACTGCCCGACCAGCAGTCCGGGCCGCCCGACAGCAGCCCACCGCCGGCCGTGCCGGACGAGCCCTCGCCGCCCGCTGCAGCCCCGGCGGATAGCGGAGCCGGGTTTGGCATGCCCACCGGCTTTGGGACGCCACCGGCCGCCGATCCCGTGGCCCCCAGCGAACCAGCCTGGGGCGCACCGTCGGCCCCGGCCTCGCCACCACCCGCCGATACGTGGGGAGCCCCCTCGGCTCCCGCACCCGGCGGCGCCCCTGCGGGCGGCTGGGCACCCGGCACCCCCTTGACGCCATCGAGCCGGCCGCGCGCGGCCAGCAAGGTGCGCTCGATCATCATCATCGTGGTGGTCCTCGCCGTGATCGTCGGCGCCGTTGCCATCAACCTGTTCGGGGCCAAGCCGGTCGGCGACCTCAAGGTGGGCGATTGCTTCGATGTGCCGACCCTGGCCAGTGAATCGGACACGGTCGAGGACGTCCAGCACCATCCCTGCGACCAGAGCCACACGGGCGAGGTCATCTTCGTCGGCGACTTCACCGGGGGCACTTCCCTCTACCCGGGGGTCAGCGACTTCGACACGTTCGTGGGCAATTCCTGCGGACCGGCGTTCGAGTCGTACGTCGGAACGTCGCTGGACAGCGATGCCGACCTCTCGATCGGTTACTTCTATCCGCTCGAGGACGGCTGGTCGAACGGCGACCGGAGCGTCACCTGCTATGCCACCCGGACCGATGACGCGCCGATGACCAAGACGGTCAAGGGCAGCGGCTCGGGCGCCCCGGCAGGTTCGTCCACACCCTAGATCTGAGCCTGCCGGGTCGCGACCGGATCAGCTCTTCGTCTCGCCAACGAAGGGCATTCGGTTGCGATCGGCCGCATCGAGGCTCATCCGCAGGGCCGCTGTCTTCTGCTCGGCGACCTCTCGGACGTAGGCCGCCTCCTCCTCGGGCTGCATCGGCCGGCCGCGCACGATCGAGCGCGACTTGCCCACCATCAGCCAGCTCAGGTGATAGCGGTCCATCGTGCCCCACGCCCGGCTGAGCAGCTCATCAGAGAGCTGCAGCCAGACCTGCAGGGCCCCCAGCGAGGGACTCTGCTGAAGCCGGTCGCCCTCGGCGACCAGCTGGCGGGTGCGCAGGATCAGCTCGTCGCGGGTCATCGATCGCTCAATCCGGCGGCTCGGGCAGCAGGGCCGCCATCGACATCGCGTCGATCCAGTCCTCCCGGGCGGCTCGCAGGAGCCGCGTCCGCGGTCCGGGGCGGCCGGAGCCGATCGAGCGGCCGTCGAGGGCCGTAAGGGGCACGATGCCGGCCACGCTGCCGGTCAGGAACGCTTCGTCGGCCGCCAGCAGCTCCGCCGGCCGCAGGTCCACCTCCGCCGCGGCCAGGCCGAGGCGCTCTGCCTGGGCCAGGAGCCAGGTGCGCGTCGTCCCGGCCAGGATGGCCGCCGAGAGCGGCGGTGTCGCCAGCGTCTGACCGGCGATCACGAAGACATTGGCCGCGGTGGCCTCGCTGAGGGCCCCGTCGAGGGTCAGGAAGATGGCGTCGTCGGCAGCGGCCCGGGACGCCTCGAGCCGCGCGTAGACGTAGTCGGCGCGCGAGGTGCTCTTGACGCCGGCCAGGGGCGACGCGGGATCGCGGCGGATCGAGCTCGTGACGGCCTTGACGCCATGCTCGAGGAGTGCCCCGGGTGGCGGGGCGTACGGCCAGCACTGGATGGCGATCGTCGCGACGAGCTCCTTGAAGCCCGGCGGCAGGAGGCCGCGCCGCTCGAGTGGGCCGCGGGTGACGGTGATCCTGATCGCGGCGTCGCCGATCGGCTCGGCAGTCCGATCCAGCTCCTCGGCTGCCAGCAGCTCGCTGATCCCGTCGGCGAGCTGGTCGTGGTCGGCGGGGCTCAGCCCCAGGGTGAGGCAGCCCGCACGCAGGCGATCGAGATGCTCATCGAGCTCGAGCACCACGCCCCGGCGGGCGCGTGCCGTCTCGAAGACGCCATCGCCGAGCTGAAAGCCCCGGTCGGTCACGTTCAGGTGCGGACCGCGGGCATCAACCAGGCCGCCATCCAGCCAGATCGAGTGGCGCGCGCCTGGCTGCTGGCTCACCGAACGACCTCAGGCGGTGGGGCTGGCCACGAACGTCTTCTCGATCGGCACGCCGACCATGCTGCCCCACTCGGTCCAGCTGCC
>JBEPUS010000088.1:0-10072 GCA_041691435.1 Chloroflexota bacterium | reverse complement strand
GGAGACCCGGGCGCGGATGCTCGATGCCGCGCGCCGGCTCTTCCTCGAGCGCGGCTACGCGGCTACGACGATCCCGGCCATTGCCGAGGCGGCCGGCGTTGCCGTGCCGACGATCTACTGGGCGTTCGGGTCAAAGCGGGCGATCGTCGGGGAGATCCGTGAGGCGTGGTTCGCGCAGGCCCAAACCGGGGCGCGCATGCGAGAGGTCCTCGCGACCGACGAGCCCGGCGCGCGACTCGAGGCGTATGCCCGGTTCATGGGCAACCAGTGGGCGACGGGCGCGGCGGCGCTGGCGGTGCAGCAGGACGCGGCGCGCGCGGATCCGGAGGTCGCGGCCGAGATCGTCGCGGTCCTGGAGGGCCGTGCCGAAGCACTCCGAGCGGTCGTGGCGCCTCTCGGGCCGTACCTTCGCGAAACGCTCACGGTCGACACTGCCCATGACCTGCTGCTCGCCCTGAGCATGTTGGAACCGTACCGGGAATTGCGCGGCCGCGGATGGTCTGACGACGCATACCAAACCTGGCTCGGGAGGGTCCTGCGGGAGCAACTCCTCGGGCGCGCGACCCCACCGGGCATACCCGTCGACTAAGCGCCCCATCAGCGTTTCATCAGCGGCCCGGTCCATGGTGCGGCAATGAGGCCCCACCAGACTGTGCGGATCGCCCCGGCCTACGGCCGACTCGTCCACACGCGAGGCTCTGTCCGCCTTCAGGCCCTGGCCGCCTGCATTCTTCTCGTCGCGGCCGCCTGCGCTCCCACAGTCCCGCCCCCGTCGGCCGCGGCCCCATCGTCAGCGCCCCTCGCGAACGCCAGCGGCGCCGCGCTCCGGCCGGCCCCTGAGGACTGCGAGGACTTCGATCTCGTCCCGTGCCCCCGCCAGGTCGCGCGACTCTCCGTGCCGCTCGCCGGCTCGTCATTCTCGCTGACCTACGCGAGTGACCGGGTCCCGGGCCGCACGATCACGCCGTCCCTGGCGGCCGCGGCGATCGGCCTGGGCGGCTGGAGCCTCGATGTGCTCGCCGGGTACGACACGAGCGCCGCGATCCTCGTTCTCGGGACGGGCGAGCGACGCGCCGTGCAGGCCAGCGCCGTGACCCTGGACGGCGCCGCCGCGCTGGCCGTGCCGTCCGTGGACGGAACGCAGGTGTTCGTCTTCGACGTGCAGGGCCGCGAGAAGCGGAGCTACGACGCGATTACGGGCACGCTCCTGTACCGGTTCGCGTGGGACGCGGCGGGCCTGGCATCCGTCACCGAGCGAGGCGGGCGGATGACCCGGATCCGCCGCGACGCCACGGGCCAGCCGATCGAGATCGTGTCCGCGCGTGGCTATCGGATGAAACTGGGCACAAGCGGCGGATGGCTCGCCGCAGTCGCCGATCCCGCAGGCAACATCACCCACATCACGGCTTTGCCGAATGGCCTCGTGAGCGCCCTCAGTGATCCGACCGGCGCCACGACGACCGTCGTCTACGACGCGTCCGGCCGTCTCGCCGAGCTCGATGGGCCCAACGGAGTAACTGCGAAATACCAGCGGACGGATGTTGATGGCGGCTTTACGGTCGCCGGGACGACCGGTGCAGGCCGAACCTGGTCCGATACGGTGCGCTCCGACGGGACCACGGTTACCCGGACCCACGTGGACTTCAGCGGCCTGACGACGACCGTCACCGTCGACGGCACGACCCGGACCCTGACAATGCCCGACGGGACGGTGACCAGCCTGGAGCTGGCCGGCGATCCACGCTGGGGCCTGTCCGCGCCACTGCCCGTGAACGTCGTTTCCACGACCCCAGCCGGCCGCCGGCAGACAGCGACCGAGGCGCACGCGACCGCGGTGGCAGCACCGACGCTCGACCCATCGGCCAGCACGTGGACCCTGACGATCGCTGGCGCCGCGTGGACGATCGGGTACGACCCGGCGACCCGGACAACGACGCTGACCGATCCCGACGGCCGGACCCGAACGACGAACCTCGACGCGGCGGACCGGCCGATCCGTGTGCAGATAAGCGGCTACGCCCCGACGGCGTACCACTACGACGCGCATGGCCGGATCGACACTGTGACCGTCGGCGACGGCGCCTCGGCGCGGGTCTGGCACTACGCCGACGACCGGACGACCGGCGATCTCGTGGTCACGGACCCATTGGGCCAGGCCACGACGATCCGTGCGGATGCCTCGGGTCGGATCTCAGCGGTCCAGGCGGCAACGGGCGAGACGGTCGAGGGGGCGTACGGATCGGTTGGTCGGCTCATCGGCGTGACCTCGCCCAGCGGCGCCGCTTCCCGCACGACGTACCGCGGCGATGGCCAGTTGGACACGGTGACGGCGCCGGCCGGCAGCGGTGGGCCGCGCTACACGACGCAGGGATACGACGCGGACGGCCTCGTGGCGCAGGTTGGGTTCGTGGACGGCTCTGTGATCAACGTGAAGCGCGACGCGGCCGGTCGGATCAGCCAGGTCGACGCGGGCGCCGGACCATGGAGCGTCGGGTACGACCCGGCGTCCGGAGTGGCGGCCACGTTCAGAGGTCCGGGCGCGACGCTCCAGCGGACGTTCGATGGCAGCGATCTCGTGAGTGAGGCCTGGACCGGCCCGCTCGCCACTTCCGTCACGCGCAGCCTGGACCCGCTCGGACGGGATATCTCTGACACGGTCGCCGGCACCCCAGCCATCCCGTACACCTACGACGCGGCCGGCAACCTCGTAGGGGCCGGCGCGCTCAAGCTGACCCGCGACAAGGCGACAGGGCTCGTCACTCAGGAACAGATCGGCTCACTCACGACTGCGTGGCGGTACGACGCCTTCGGGGCCGTCGTCGGCCAGACCGTCACGTCGGGGACCAAGCCGGTCTACTCCCTCACCCTGGCCCGGGACGGGCTGGGCCGCGTGACCTTGCGCACGGAGCACGTGGGCACGGCCACCCACACTCGAGCCTTCAGCTACTCGGCGCTGGGCAGGCTGACCGCCGTCAACGACGACGGCAAGACCACGACCTACGCCTACGACGTGAACGGCAATCTCACCCGCGAGACGCGTCCGGATGGCTCAACTATCACGGCGACCTACGACGGTCGCGATGCCCTCACCCGGCGCGGTACCACCACGTACACCTACGACAGCGCCGGCCGCCTGGCGACCGAGACGACGCCCGCGGGCTCGACTGCCTACACCTACGACCGGGCCGGTCACCTGCTCGCCGTCAGCCCGTCCTCCGGACCGAAGGTTGAGTATGTCCTCGATGCCACGGGACGGCGGATCGGCACGAAGGTCGGGGGCGAGCTCGTTGGCGGCTTCGCCTACATCGACCCGCTCCGTCCGGCCGCCGAGCTCGACGCCGGCGGCGGGGTGACCGAGCGGTTCGTCTACGGCCTGGCCACATCCGCTCCGGCGTACGTGGTTCGCGACGGAAAGACGCTGCTCGTGGTCACGGACGACGTCGGGACGCCGCGCCTCCTGGTCGACAGCGCCAACGGCTCGCTCATTGGCCAGCTCCAGACCGACGCGCTCGGCCGCACCACGAGCGACACGGATCCGGGCCTGCTCCCATTCGGCTTCGCCGGCGGACTGGCCGACCCGCAGACCGGCCTGCTTCATTTCGGCGCGCGCGACTACGACCCTGCGGCGGGCCGCTGGACGGCGCCCGACCCCCTCGGCATCGGCGGCGGCGACCCGAACCAATACCGCTACGCCGCCGGCGATCCGGTGAATCGAATCGATCCGGCGGGTCTGGCATGCGACGTCTTCTCGGTTGGACTGAGCGGTAGCGCCGGCTGGGGTGGCGGCGTGGTCTCGGGCGGTTTCGGCCTCGCCGTGGGCGGAACGAACCTCGGCGTCTATGCCCAGCAAGGCGCCGGACTCGGAACGCCGGGATTCGGCGGCGTCGTCACCGTCAGCTGCCTCGATGAGCAGCCGTCCGGCGCGCCCGGCACGCCGCTCGACAAACTGGGCGGGGAGGGCGCGAGCTCCGACCTGAGCCCAGGCATCTTCGGATTCGGAGGAGATGCAAGCTACAGTGACGGCAGCAAGAGCCTGAGCGGCGGGCACCTCTCGGTCGGCTTCCAAACACCAGGTGCCAGCGCCCAGGCGACCGGGACCCAGGTCCTCTGCCTGACCTGCTGGGACTGGCTGGGGGACGTGGATCCGGGCGCCGACGGGGGGGATCTCGTATGCTCCGGCGACGGTTGTCCACCGGGCCCAGGCGCAACGGGCGCGAATGACGAGGCCGACGGCCTCGACGGGCCGGACTCCTGGGGCGATCCGCACCTCACGACGGCGGACGCGGTCCACTACGACTTCATGGCGGTGGGGGAATTCACGGCCCTCCGGTCGGACAGCGGCGACCTCGTCGTGCAGGTCCGCCAGGTGCCGCTCGAGGGGTCGCGCTCGATCGCCGTCAATAGTGCCGCCGCAATCGGCGTTGCGGGCGACCGGCTGACCTTCGTGACCTCCGCTGCGGGGCTCGTCGTCCGGGTGAACGGACAACCCTTCGACGCGTCGGCGCCGGTCACCCTGCCGAAGGGTGGCGTCCTGACCCCCGAGGACCAATCGTTCCTCGTCGCGTGGCCGGACCATACGGTGGCCCGGGTCATGCCCTATGGCAGCGGCCTGAACGTCGCGCTGCAACTCGCGCCAGGCCGGGTCGGGACCGTCCACGGGCTCCTCGGGCCGGACACCCGCAAGCCATCGACAACGATCGAGTCGAAGGCCGGGACCCTGGTCGACATCCCCGCGGATGGCAAGCTCGACTACCAGAAGCTGTACCGCACCTTCGGCGACAGCTGGCGGATCAGCGCGGCGGAGTCGCTCTTCGACTACGCGCCTGGTGAGTCCAGCGCAACCTTCACCGATCCGAGCTTCCCCGACCCGAACGCCCCCGCCATTCCGGCTGACGCGGCCGCGGCCGCCACGGCGCTGTGCACCCGCGTCGGCCTGTCCGGCGCCACTCTTGCGGGCTGCGCGTTCGATGTCGCGACAACCGGCGACGCGGGATTCGCCGTGACGGATGCGCGCAGCACGCTCGTTGGTCCGCAGACACTCGGCGAGGTCGCGGCGGGCGTGCCCGCCCAAACCGTGCAGGGTTATGCGATCACGGTCGATGGTCCGGAGGTGGGCGCGACGATCGCGACGGTCGGCGCAGTCGCCCGCTTCACGTTCAGCGGGACGGCCGGCCAGAAGGTCTACTTGGCGGTTTCGGCCTCGACCCTACCCGACGATTGTGGTGCGCTGCGCCTGGTTGGACCCGACAACGCCCAGATCGGTGGCGGCTGCATCATCAACGGCTCGGGTTCGATCGCCGGGACGGTGTTGCCCACCACGGGCACGTACGCGATCGTGATCGATCCTGGCAACGGCGCCACGGGCAACATCCAGCTTCGGCTCACGTCGGCGATCGACCAGCACACCAGGATCATCGTGGACGGGCCCACGGCGAGCGCCACGATCGGGCAGTCGGGAGCGAGCGCAACCTTCACGTTCTCCGGCAGGGCCGGCCAGGTGGTGTTCCTCGACATTCCATCAACCACCCTTCCCGACGATTGTGGTGCGCTGAGCCTGCATGGACCCGACAACGCCCAGATCGGTGGCGGCTGCATCATCAACGGCTCGGGCTCGATCGCCGGGACGGTGTTGCCCACCACGGGCACCTACTCGATCGTGATCGATCCTGGCAACGGCGCCACGGGCAACATCCAGCTTCGGCTTCACACCTGATCGGCAGCGGCTGATCGGTAGCGAACATCGTCCAACGGCTGGTCGAGCTGGATGTACACGTCGCCGGCGTGTGCGGTGGATGGCGTCAAGCGCACTTCCGATGGGGTGGGATCATCGGGCGGCTCGCTCCTGACGGTGCGCACCAACCGAAGCGGATCGTTCGTCAGGATGGGCGTCCTGGCAGATGGGTGACGGGGGAACCTCGGATGCAAGCTCGTCGGACGCGATTGGTGGCGCTGCTGCTCCTTACGCTGCTCGCGGCGGGCTGCGGCGTCCTCGAGATGAACGGGCCGTACACGCTCTCGATCGCACCAGGGTTACATCCCCGACTGATCGCCGACGAAGCGATCTCAATCACCCGTGGCTATCTCGACGCCCAGACGCCGCAGATCGCCGCGCCGGAGGAGCACATTCCGCCCCATGTGACAGGCGTCTGGGCCGTGCCTGCCAACGCGGCTCGAACGATCGACGGTTGCATCCCCGCCGAGGCATCAGGTCAGATCGTCTGGATCACCAAGGGCGTGGGCGACTATCTCAACCTGAGCGACCACCCATGGTCGCCCCAGTCGGAAGCCTCGGACCTGACCTGCAGCGGTCCGGGTCCCGCCGGCACGATCGTCATCGACGATGTGACCCAGGTGATCCTGGGTGTGTACCCAGGCGATCCGGTCAATCCGCATCCCGGCGCGAGTGCATCGCCCGGCCTCTATCCCGAGCAGACCCCGTGGGGCGATCGCGTGCCGACTCCGGCTCCGGCGCTCGTCGCGGACCAACCGGTCGTGACTCGCGGCCCCGACTCGATCACGCTCCTGCCGATCTCGCCCTCCGGGGCGACGGTCGGAGTTGCCTATGGCTTCGACATGCCCCACTGCGGGATCCTCAGCCCGATCGATGTAGATGGCAGCTTCTGGGACCCGGTTGACCGGGCCAGTTCCAGCGGATTCGACGGACTGCCTGGGACGTTCCGCCTGGACTCCCACACGACCGCCACCTTCATGACCACCGGTGGGCAGGTCCTGAAGCTCGGCCGCCACGCGGGTTCCAAGGCATTCGGCTTCTGCCAGTAGATGTCATCCGGTTCGCCGCGTCCGGGGTCCTCAAGAATGGCAAAGCCGCCGAGCTTGGCGAACTGAGACCGGGCCGACCCTTCTTAGGGGGCATCGACACGATGCGCTCATCGTGTCCCGACTCAGTCCTATCCTTTGGGCGCGATTTCATCGCTTCGAAGCGAACCGACCAGTCGGCCGGCAAGCAAGACCTGAAGGGGGAGCCCGTGACCACCGGCTACGCTTGCTCGGTCTGCGGAACGCCCGTAACCGATCTGGGCGCAACGTCGTGCTCGACCTGCAGGGTCGATTTCAGCAAGATCGGGCCGGCGCCGGCACGGGCGGCCGAGCCGAGTCCTACCGGAAATGCCCTGGCGGCCCAGACCGGCTGGCAAGTCCCACCCGAACACGACCCGTCGTGGTCCAAACGACCGTGGCTGCGACGCCATTGGCGGTTCGCCTTGTTCCTGGGCTTCATCGGATCGATTGTGGCCGTGTATGCATTCCTGTTTTCCATCGTGTTTCAGATGGCGGCTGTACCGACCCAGCGGATCAACTCCGATCTGAGTGAGGCCTCGGGGGGCGAGATCCTCTCCATCCTTCCCGTACCGGGATTGGTTACAGGCGGACGGCTGCATTTCGAGCTCTTCCTAGCGGACAACGTGTCCCCGACCGAGGCCGCCCGGCTCGCCTGCCAAGTTGTCCCGGGGATCCTCGCCCACGATGGCTACGCCGGCACGCCTTTCACCCTCGCCCGGCTCGGTGCCAGCCAAATTGCCGCCAGCACAACTCCTTGCCATTGAGGCCTCCCGAAGGGCGGGGCAAGGCGCCGAACCGTGACTTGGGTCGCTTGCGGCGGTCGATGTGTATCAGCGCCCTCCGGATCGTGATCCGTCGCGGGTGTGCGGTCAACTCCAACTAGGGCCCACGAACCGCCCATCGCGTGAACAGCGCTCGGCCGCAGGATCGAGTCTGGTTCGTCGCGACCGATGATGACCAGGACTCGACCTACCTCGGCGGATCGGAGCATCTCGTGGCGGAGCTCCTCGCGGACCCCCGACTTGAGGTGTGGCCGGCGGAGCCGACTGAGCGAATCACGATTGACAGCGATTTGATCAACTACGGCTGGTCGTGAGGGCCGACGGCCCAGCTCTCGCCGCGAGTCCCACTGCGCATGACGCGGTGTGTCAGCTGCATCAGGGCGCGATCTTCACGGAGTCGATGATCTTCTGGAGCTCAGTTCGATCCGCGGCCGTGTTGGCCGGGTAGAACGACCGCCCGATTGCAAGCGTCTGGCCATCTACATCGAGGATATCGAGCAGGTCGTGTTGCCCGGCGCCCTGGTTGACCCGTTGATTGCCGGCTGGATCCAGCCACGAGGAATACTGTCCGCCCTCGCATTTGGAAATGTTGACTGTCGAGGGAACCATCAGGTCGATCTCCCTCCCGCTGAAGCCGCCCACCGTGGTGTCGACGGGTGTGAGTCTCTCACCGTTTCGCCTCTGACCCGCGAACGCGGCGACGAGATCATCGACCGATGGGCCGATGCTCACGAGCGGCATCGAGTTCTTCCGACACGGGTCGGCATAGACCGCGGCGATCTGCAATAGATCGACGGCCATTCCCTTGGGTGGGTTCGCGCCGGAAGTGGCAATCGTCGATACGCCGAGCGCGTACCAGCCGGCCGGCAGCGTATACGTGAGGAAGGCATGGTTTGACCCCAAACCTCCGTCAAATGGGGCTCCATATGTTCCCGGCGCGATCGGGCCGGAACCTGGCAGAAGAGGGGTTCCTGCGGCGCTCAGGATGGAGGCCGTCGGACTGAGCGTCGGGGTCGGAGCAAGGGGTTGTGTCGGCGTCGGCGTCAGGGCTGGCGCAGCGCCGCCTCCATTCCCCTGCGTGAGATTGATGCCTACGAGGGCCACGACAATCACGGTGGCCGCAGCCACCACGCTTCGGATCGGTGTCTGCATCGGGCGGAACGTCCGTGCCGGCCACGAGGCGCGGCGCTGTCGAGTGACGCGGACCTCGTCGAGGGCGGCCTGAAGCACGCGATTCGACAATTCGGCCGGCCCATCCTCGAGCCAGGCCTGGGCGGTCCGATCGAAGTCGTTGTCGGTCATGCCATCCGCTCCCGCGAGGTTGGGGCTGGGTTCCGGGCGTCGGCCTCGAGAGCCGCGCGCAGGCCGGACGTTGCGTAGTGCAACCTCGACTTGACCGTGCCCAGCGGAACCCCGAGGGCTTCGGCTATCTCGTTCAGTGGCCAATCGAGGTAGCGGTGAAGCACGAAGACTGAGCGCTGCTCGAGCGGCAATCGCCGGAATGCCCGGTCGAGCGCGTCGCGGGTGGCGACGCTCAGGGTCGTATCCGGTGTCGCCGGGCCGTCGACGGCCAGCATCCGGACGTTGGCGGACCAGCGTCGTTCCCGCTTCGCCTCGGCGTAGCAGGCATTGACGAGGATCCGGTGGATCCACGCCTCGAACCGGTCGACCTCGCGCAGCTCCGGAAGCTGTCGCCAGACCGTGACGAGAGTCTGCTGTACGGCATCCTCAGCCCGCCCGACGTCACGCAGGATGCGATGCGCAACGGCGAAGAGCCGATCAGCCGAGCTACGGGCGAGCGAGGCGAACGCCTCTTCGTCGCCCGACCGTGCCGCCTCGATGAGCGTTCGGTCCACCCTGTAGCCCCCGGGGTTTGCGCGCCCTGTCTGGACGTGTCACCCATCATGAGTGGAGGACTGGCGAAAAGGTTCGAAATCTTCTAGGTGATGCCGTTAGCCTGTGACGCGCCGCTATCGGATAGCAAGCGGCAGGGGTCGACGCCCAACGGCAGGGGCGACGAGGGTAGTTTGGACACGGGCCGTTCGCAGGCACTCCAGATTGCTCACCCCACGCACGAGCTCGTCACAGCCGACCCAGGATCGCTGCCGCCAGAACCTTTTCCTGCGCCACCCCGTGGTCCGCGAGCGAGTCGATCTGCGGCCCGTCGATGATCAGCAGGAACCCATTGCCGCCCTTTCGGGCGTAGACCAGCGAGCCGTTGTTCCCGCTGGCGGTCCAGGCTTCATCGCCGAGGCCGGCAATCGCCGTTGGTGCGCCCCCGTTGGCACTTGCCCCGCCCTTGACGGTGGTGTTCCAGTCTCCGACCGTGAGGTAGACATTCGCGCCGAAATCGCTGCTCGACCACGTGCAGTCCAAGTGCGCGATGGCCGACTTGCCCTGCCCGAGCGGCTGCCCAACGGCGGCATCGACCTCGGCCTGGGTGAGCAGGGAGCAGGGGTCGGCGATAGCGCCGCCACCCGGACCCGTCGAAC
>JBEPUS010000087.1:0-10083 GCA_041691435.1 Chloroflexota bacterium | reverse complement strand
CTGCGGCCGTGTCTGCGGCCGTCCCCGCATTCGGCGGTGGCCTGGTGGCCCTGCCCGGCGAGAAGCTGTCCAAGGCGGCGATCGCCGCGGCGGCCCGCGTCGCCGAGCCTGTTGCCGTCGCGCTGGAGCCCGAGTTCGAGCTCGACATCGAAGAAGAGGAGATCCTCGCCGGTCAGGCGGCAGGCGAATCGGAGGCCGAGGGCCAGCGCCGGCGTCGCCGCCGGGGTGGCCGCGGCCGTGGCCGGGGTCGAGGCCGGCTCGAGGGCGAGCCGGTGGCCGGCAGCGTGGCGCCGCCGCGGGACGTCATTGCCCGGCCGCTCGAGCTGGAGGAAGAGGACGAGGAAGAAGAAGAGGACCTCCCGGTTGCGCCCCGGCCACCGCGCTCAGCGGCGTTCGGCTCGTTCTGGGATAGCCAGATCGGCATGGACCGGGCGCCGGCGGCCAACCTTTCGTCGATCGACGTCGACGACGAGGACGAACCGGCCATCCCCGAGTACCTGATCGCCGAGCAGCGCCGCGGTAACCGGCCCGTCAGCCGCGATGGCCGGCGACCCGGCGGTGGCGGCGTTCCCAACCGGGGCGGTCGGAACAGCGGCTACGCCGCAGCGGTCGACCGCGAACGCTACGGCCGCGGTGGGGGCAGCGGCGGGATCAATCGCTATCCGGACGTGTCGGCCCGCCGGCCGGAGGAACGTCCGCGCAACGACGACCGGCCCGCCCCGGCACCGCGCCCGGAACGTCAGGACCGGCCGCGAGGTGGCGATGAGCCGTGGAGCGAGGTCCCGCCCGAGCTCGAGGCCATGCTCCGAGCCCAGATTGCGGCCAAGCCAGGCCGGCCTGCTGAAGGCCGGTCTTCGGATCGGTCCGCGGGCCGGAGGTCCGAAGCGGCTTCGGCCGGCGAGGCGTCATCGGAGGGCTCTGCTCCAGTGGCCACCCCGGCGCGCCGCGGGCGCCCGCCCAAGGCCGCGGTCACGGCTCCTGCCGAGACGGCCGGCTCCGAGGCGGCGACGCCAAAGCGCCGGCCGGCCACTCGGCGGGCGGCCGAAGCCACGGCGCCGGTCGCGGATCCGGCACCGGCGGCCGAAGCTCCGGCTGCGCCCAAGCGAGCGTCGGCCCGAGCCAAGGCGCCTGCGGCGGAGAAGCCGGCCACCGCGGCCGCTCCGGCTGCTCGGCGGCGGACCGCGGTGAAGCCGGCGCCGGCCTCGGCGGAGGCTCCAACCTCGGCCGAAGGCAGCGCTGCGCCAAAGCGACGCTCGCCCAGGAAGGCTGCCGAGTAGGCCCATTCCCGTGCCCAGCCCGACCATGACCGACATCGGACGGCAATGGATCGTCCGGGCTGGGCCCGCAACGCTGGCCGCCGCCGCGGCCCTGGTCGAGGGCGCTCCGCCCCACGCCGTCCTGGTCGTGGGGCCGCCCGCCGTGGGCAAGATGACTCTGGCCGACGACCTCGCGGCCGGGCTGCTGTGCCTCGCACCGGATCCGGCCGATCGTCCCTGCCGGGCCTGTCGGGCCTGCCGGCTGGTGGCCGCCGGCAACCATCCAGATCTCCACCGGCTGGGTCCTGAGGGGCCCGGCGGCCAGGTCCTGATCGGCGATGCCGGCCGGCCAGCAGGACGCGGCGTCCGCAACCTCGTGGCGGAGCTTGCCTACCTGCCGGTGGAAGGTGGCCACCGGGTCGCGATCGTCGAGCACGCCGAGCGGATGAACGAGGACGCCCAGAACGCGCTCCTCAAGACGCTCGAGGAGCCGCCGCCGCGGACGACGATCATCCTGTGTGCGGATGCCGAGGACCGGCTCCTGCCCACCGTCCGCTCACGTTGCGTCCGGCTGCGGATGGCCCCCCTCGCGATCCGGGCGATCGAGTCACTCCTCGTGGAGCGCGGCGTCACCGATGCACACGGGGCGGCCCGGCTCGCGCGGATCGCCGCAGGCCGGCCGGGCCTGGCAATGGCCTACGCCCGGCTCCCCGAGGCCATCACCATCCACGACGAGATTGCCCGCACGCTGCTCGATCTCCTGGGCGCATCGACCGGCGCGAGGCTGGTGGGCGGGCGGGAGCTGATCGACCGGGCGGCGGCTCTCGATGGCGCACTGCGCCCCGCGGAGCTCCCGGCCGAGCCGGCCGTCCGGCTGCCCCGTGGTGCGGCCCGCGGAAGTCGCCCACCTGCACCGGCCGCGGTCGCTGCAGCAGGGGACGGCGCGGCCGACCAGCTCCCGGCGGGCAAGCGCTCACCGGCCGAGCGTCGCCGGGCGGTGCTGATCCTCCTCGACCTGTGGCGAGAAGTGGCCCTCGACCTGGCGATCGCCGGCCTGGGCGGCCGGACAGAGGTCCGCGATCCGGCGCTCCTCGATGAGCTCCTGGCGGCCGCCCCGGCAGCGCCGCCGTCGGCCCTCGCGAGCTTCCTCGTCCGTCTTGACCGGATCGCCGAGCTCGTCGAGGGCAACACCGGGCCGGAGCTGGCCGTGGATGTGCTGGCCGTCGCCTGGCGGCCGGCCCCCACCGCCGCGGCTTGATCCTTGGACCAGGGCCAGCCCCAGGGCTCGTCCCAGGGTCAGCCGCTCGCACGCCTCGAGGCGACGGTCACGGGCCGGGTCCAGGGCGTGGGCTTCCGGGTCTTCGTGGCCGGCCGGGCGAGCGCGTTGAACGTGACCGGATGGGTCCGAAACGGCGCCGATGGCAGCGTCCAGTGCCTGGCCGAGGGTCGCCGGGCCGACCTCGACACCCTGCTCGCGGCGCTCGAGGCGGGGCCGACCGGCGCCCGGGTGACCGCCGTCAGCCGGGCATGGTCGGCAGCTCTCGGGTCGTTTGATCGGTTCTCGATCGTCAGCGGCTGGACCGGCGGCGACTGATCAGGGCAGGCCGCTGATCAGGCCTCCGTCGACCGCGGTGAATGTGCCGGTCTGATAGCTGGCCAGGTCCGATGCCAGGTAGGCGACCAGTGTGGCCAGCTCGTCCGGGCGCCCGTACCGGCCTGCCGGGATCGTGGCCAGGTGGCCGGCCTGCACGGCCTCGACCGACTGGCCCGTGACCTCGGCGCGACCCTTGTCCAGGCTGTCGATGCGCGGCGTTGTCAGCCGGCCGGGCAGCACTCCGTTGAGGGTGACGCCGTCCGCGGCCACCAACCGGGCCGTCGTCTTGAGCCAGGCGGCGAGCGCACCCCTGCCGGCATTCGAATAGACGAGGTCGGGGATCGGCTGGCGGACGCCCGACGACAGGAGGGCCACGATCCGGCCCCAGCCAGCCTCTCTCATCGCCGGCAGCAGAGCGGTCGCCATCTCGATCGGCGTCGTGGCCAGGAGCTGGAACGCGCGCGACCAGCCGGCCGCATCGGTTTTCGTCGGATCGACGGCCGGTGGCCCGCCGGCATTGAGGACGAGGATGTCAACTCGGCCGAGGGCAGCTGTGGCCTCGGCGGCGATCCGGGCGCCCACGCCGGGCTCGGCCGCGTCGCCGGCCAGGCTGATCACCTCGACGCCATGGCGCTCATGGAGATCGGCGGCAACCCGGGCCAGCCCATCGACGCCGCGCGACCAGATCGCCAGGCGGCAGCCTTCCGCCGCGAGCCGGTCCGCCGTCGCCCGGCCGAGGCCCGACGACCCACCACCCACCAGCGCCACCCGTCCCCTGATCCCGAGATCCATCCCAGCCTCCATCGTTCGTGATCGCGATTGATCGTGCCACGGACGCCTGCCGGCCGCCGGACGCAGCCCCGCTGCGTTAGCCGATTGGCGGGGCAGGCCCGGACCACCCGGCCATTGGCAACGCATGTTCAGGCCGCCAGCCTGATCGTGATGGAATCGCGTTCGAATCTGGCCGCCGACCTGCCGATCGTCTATCGAGCCGCCCTGGACGCGGTCGATGGGCTCAGCCAGCTCGGCCTGCGGCGCGAAGCCACGAAGCTGCGCAACGCCGCGATCCGGGCCTACAGCCGGTCGTGGGACGAGCATTGCCGCAAGACGCTCGAGGAGATCCAGGGCAAGGCGGTTGCCGCGGGCGCCGTCGAAGCGACCCGAACCGGCCGGCCGCGACCCGGCGCCGACGCCGCCGGCTGACGACGGTCTCCGCCGTCCAGCGCCCGGCCGTTGCCGGGACCGCTGCTGGCCGCATTCCAGTACGCTCAAGCCATGGTCACGACCACCATCGGCGCCCTCCTCGAAGCCGCGATCGCGGCTGAGGACGCACTTGCCGAGCTCGGCGAATCGATCGAGGACGAGTGGTCGTACGTCAACGACCTGCGCGAGGCCTGGACCGACCGGCTCAGCGAGGTCGCGGCGGGACCTCTCGGCGCGCAGGCGGCGACGCCGGCGGTCGTCGAGGCGATCGAGCTGGCGATCGACGAGGCTGGCCTGGTCCGCGACCCGCATCGTGCGATCGATTGGCTCTCGACGCTGCCCCAGGTGATCCTGCTCGCCGTCGAATCGGTGTCCTGACGATGCGCTTCCAGGACGCCGCCCGGGACGGGCGGGCGGTGGTCTACGCAGCGATCCAGGCCGACCCGCTGGTTGCCCGCGCCGCTGAGCTGTTGAGTCGGGCATCCCTGTCCGAACGCGTCCTCGCCCGCGCGGTGATGAACGGCGAATCGACGGATCCCAACCGCTGGCGGCGGATCTTTCCGGGACTCTTCGCCTCGGGACCCGGGCAGGATTCGGCGCGCGCCGAGGAGATCCTGGCGGCGTCGCTGGCCGTTGCCGACCGCGGCGAGCAGGTCCGCAGCCAGGTCCGTGGAGCGATCGTGGAGGAGCTGACCGCGCGGCTCCTGGCCCGGCGCGTCCTGCCCGGCGCGGTTCGCCGCGAGCGGCGAATCCTGTTCGACGGCGTGCCCGCCGAGATTCACCCGTATGACGTGACGGTCGAGGTGCCCGCGAGGTCCGAGGCCTTCGATTGCAAATGGGGCGCGCGCGGGATCAACGCCGACGTCCTCCACCAGCTCGATGACGCCCGGACGCACGCCCACGACGAAGAAGAGCCGCTGCAGGTCGCGATCGTGGTGTTCGACGCGGAGCGATCCTGCCGGGTCCGGCTCGACGCACAGACGGCACCCCATGAACAGACCCGGCTCATCGCTCTCGAGCAGCTCGACGCGCTCGCCGGAGCACCCGCGGATCCCGGATGACCGGCGAGATCCACGATCCGGCCAGCGATCGCTACGGCGCGCCGAGCGAGACCGAGCGGCGCTCGTCGTCCACCTACCGCGTGCGCTTCGATGAAGCCGGCCCGGACGGAATTGCCCGCGCCTCGGCGTATCTGCGCTATGCCCAGGATCTGGCCTGGCTGCACTCCGAGCGGCGCGGCTTCGGCCGGCCCTGGTACCAGGAGCGTGGTCTCGCGTGGGTCGTGCGAGCCGTCGACCTGACGATCGAGGCGGCCCTGCCCACCGGGACCGCGCTGCTCGCCAGCACCGAGGTCATCGGCGGCCGGCGGGTGATGGCTCGGCGGCGCTGCGACCTGCGCGACGAGACCACCGGCGCGCCGATCGCGACCGTCCTGACTGATTGGGTGATGACCACCACTGCCGGCGTCCCGACCCGGGTGCCAGACGCGTTCCCGATCTCGTTCGGCGTGCCCCTGGGCAGCTTCGAGCCGACCCGGGTGGATCCGGGCGAGCCGCCCGCCGGCGCGGTCCCGCGTTCGTTCGACGTCCGGCTCCACGAGCTGGACCCGATGGGTCACGTGAACAACGCGGTCTATCTCGACTGGCTCGACGAGGCGATCGACCTCGTCGAGCCGTCCGCGATCCGGTCCGTGCCCCGCCGCTACCGGCTCGAGTATCGAGCGGCGGCGTCGCCCGGGGCGACCCTCGCGGGCTGGGCCTGGGCCCACGATCGGGGCTGCTCGTACCGCCTGGAGGACGCCGCCGGCCGGCTCTGCCTGGGCGGCCGCCTGGAGGGCCCCGGCGAGGCCTGAATCGGACGCCGCCGGGCCGCCCCGCACGACGGCCGTGGACGGCGGTCAACAGGCCTCGGTGATCGCTCGCAACGAGCACTCTCCAGCACGCCAGCAGACCCCATCAGCGGTAGTACTTCCGGGTCACCCTCGGGCGGGACGTGCGTCCGCGCACCGGCGCCGGACAGCCCGGGTCCTGGTTGGCGAGGGGACGCAGGCAGGACGATAGGGCTATTCCGGACTGGGACCCCCGGGCCCAGTGTTCGGCCCAGATGACCGCTCGATCGAGGGCCTGAAAACGGGCTCCGAGGTGGCCGGGACGAAGGGGACAACCAGGAGATGGCGATCTCGCCGGGCACCGAGCTCCTGCTCGCCGCGCTCGTCGTCGCCTTCGTTGGGGCCATCCTCGGCAGCGTCGGATTTGCGGCCACCATCGGCCGCCGCCAGGTCGCCCGGATCACGGCCGTCACGGTGGCCCTGGCCGGCGCGACGGACGCCTCCTCGATCGTCCAGACCGACGGCCTCGACGACCCCAAGCTGCGCGCGGCGTTCGGCCAGCTGGCCCAGCGTGTCTCCGAGGCCTGGACGCTGGCCACGGTCGATCCGCTCACTGGCGTCCTCAACCGCCAGGCCCTCATCGGCCGGATCGAATCCGAGCTCGACCGGGCCAGCCGCTACGGGCGGCCGTTGTCGATCGTCCTCGTCGACCTTGACCATTTCAAGCGGGTCAATGACACCCACGGCCACTCGGCCGGCGACACGGTCCTGCGCGAGTTCGCGGCCGTGCTCCAGGCCAACGTCCGGACGGTCGACATCGTCGGCCGCTACGGCGGCGAGGAATTCATGCTGGTCCTGCCTGAGACGGACGCCGACGCCGCGGCGACGATGGCCGAGAAGCTCCGGCGGGTGGTGGCCAGTCGCCAGATCCGGATCCAGGACGGCAACGTCCTGACGATCACGATGAGCGCCGGCGTCGCCGGCGGCCTCGGCCCCCACATGCAGCTCGAAGGCCTGATCAACGACTCCGACGCCGCGCTGTATTCGGCCAAGGCGCTCGGCCGCGACCAGGTCTACGTCTTCCACGAGGTGGCCGAGGGCGACCTGGTCCGCCGCGCGGCGATCGCCCCCCAGGCGCGCCAGCGCGCCGTGGACGTTGGCCGGGCGGCGATGCGGGCAGCCACGGCCACGCTCCAGGCGGCGCTCGAGGAGCGCAACGGCTGGACCGGCAAGCCCTCGAACATGATCGCCGAGATGTCGGCGATGCTCGCCCAGGCCCTCGACCTGCCGCCCGGCGAGGTCGAGCGCGTCCACACGGCCAGCCTGCTGCACGATCTCGGCAAGCTGGCGATCCCCGACGAGATCCTCGACAACCCGGGCGAGCTCGACGACCGCCAGTGGCGGGTGGTCTCGGAGCATCCGAAGATCGGCCAGGTCATCCTCGAGCAGGCCGGTGCGCTGCGCGATGCGGCGACCATCGTCCTCCACCACCACGAGTGGTTCGACGGCCGCGGCTACCCCCACGGGCTGGCCGGCCGCGAGATCCCGGTCGGAGCGCGGATCGTGGCCATTGCCGATGCCTATGAAGCGATGGTTGCCGGCCGGCCCTACCGGAGCGCGATTGCCCACCAGGCTGCGCTCCACGAGCTTCGCCGTCACGCCGGAATCCAGTTCGACCCCGAGCTCGTCCAGCTGTTCGTGACCCTCTTCGCCGATGGCGTGCCCTGGGCACCGTCCGCGGCCGGCCACCGCCACGACGATTTCGAGTCCGAGCCGGACCTGCTCGGTGATCACCGCCACCACGGCGTGATCCACGACGCCATCCACGCCCGGCGCCGAGGCGAAGCGCTCGAACCGGCGAAGCGATCGCGGCGGGTGAGCAATCCGCCCTCGAAGGCGATCTAGATGAACGCAGTCTGCTCCACCTGCGGCTCCGCGCTGATCGAGCGGCGCGATCGGACGACCGGCCTGCCCTACCCGGCTTGCGAGCGCGCGGCTTGCCCGGGAGCCTGGCCGGCGTCCGATGCCGCCGGGCGGGGCCGCGGCGCCCGGAACCGCTCGCACGAGCACGGCTCGGCTCGTGGACGCTGGTGGCGGGCAGCTCGCCGCGCACTCTGGTCCCTGACCAGCTGACCATATGACCGACTGGCCGGCGACTCCGCCGGTCCAGCCGGTCGCCAGTGCCGCCAGGGGGGCACATGCGTGGGCGTCAGGTGCACGGCCGAGTGAGGGACAATGCCGCCCGAGGGCCGCGGTCGGATCAGCCGTCCGGTCCCGGGCACGGGCAGGACCATGTGAGCCAGTTCGTCGGCGCGCTCGACCAGGGCACGAGCAGCACCCGCTTCATCGTCTTCGACCACGCCGGGCGGCCCGTCGCGATCGACCAGCGTGAGCACCGCCAACTCTACCCGGCCGCCGGCTGGGTCGAGCACGACCCGCTCGAGATCCTGCAGCGCGCCGATGAGGTGATCCGTGGCGCGCTGGCGAACGCCGGGATCGGGCCGCGCGACCTGGCCGCGGTGGGCATCACGAACCAGCGCGAGACGACCGTGGTCTGGGACCGGCTGACCGGCCGGCCGATCCACAACGCGATCGTCTGGCAGGACACGCGCACGGCACCGATCGTGGCCGAGCTCGCCGCGGCCGGCGGCATCGATCGCTTCCGGGCGACGACCGGACTGCCCCTTGCGACCTACTTCTCGGGGCCCAAGCTGCGTTGGCTGCTCGACGAGGTCCCCGGGGCCCGTGACCGGGCGCTGGCCGGCGACCTCCTGTTCGGGACGATCGACAGCTGGCTGATCTGGAACCTCAGCGGCGGTCCGGCGAGCGGGACCCACGTGACCGACGTCACGAACGCCAGCCGGACGATGCTGATGAACCTCGAGACCCTCGATTGGGATGCCGGGGTCCTCGGCGCGCTCGACATCCCGCGCGGCCTCCTTCCGAAGATCGCCTCGTCGAGCGAGGTCTACGCGATGGGCAAGGGATCCCTCGAGGGCGCGCCGATCGCGGGCGACCTGGGTGACCAGCAGGCGGCCCTTTTCGGCCAGACCTGCTTCTCGGCCGGCGAGGCAAAGAACACGTACGGAACCGGCTGTTTCATGCTCCTCAACACGGGTCCCCGGCCGGTCAGCTCCACCAGCGGCCTGTTGACGACCCTGGCCTTCCGCCTCGGCGACCAGGCGCCGGTCTACGCCCTCGAGGGCTCGATTGCCGTCGCGGGGGCACTCGTCAGCTGGCTGCGCGACAACCTGGGGCTGATCGGCGCGGCGGACGAGATCGAGCCGCTCGCCCGCTCCGTCGAGGACAATGGCGGGGTCTCCTTCGTGCCGGCGTTCTCGGGCCTGTTCGCGCCGTACTGGCGAAGCGAGGCACGTGGGCTGATCGCCGGGCTGACGGCCTTTGCAACCCGTGGGCACATCGCCCGCGCCGCGCTCGAAGCGACCGCATGGCAGACCCGCGAGGTGCTCGACGCCATGAACCGCGACGCGGGCGTTCCCCTCGCCGCGCTCAAGGTGGATGGCGGCATGGTCACGAACGAGCTCCTCATGCAGTTCCAGGCGGATGTCCTGGGCGTGCCGGTGATCCGGCCCGAAGTGATCCAGACCACCGCCCTCGGCGCGGCATATGCGGCCGGCCTGGCCGTCGGCTTCTGGCCGACGATGGCGGACCTGCAGGCCAACTGGCGCAAGGATCGCGAGTGGCTGCCGGCCCTCGACCCGGCCGCTCGGGAAACGGCCTACCACTGGTGGCACAAGGCGGTTGAGCGAACCTTTGACTGGCTCGAGCCCTGAGCCCGGCTCGCTCCGTCCTGGGTCGGGCATGATGGGCCAGATGAGCTCCCTGCAGCCGTTGCCGCGCAGCGTGGATGTCCTGATCGTCGGTGGCGGCGCGACCGGCGCCGGCTTGCTGCGCGACCTGGCACGGCGCGGGCTGCGGGCCGTCCTCGTGGACAAGGGCGACCTCGCCAGCGGCACGAGCGGTCGCTACCACGGCCTCCTCCACTCGGGCGCGCGCTATGTGGCTCGCGACCCGCAGGCGGCCCGCGAGTGCATCGCCGAGAATGTCGTCCTGCGCCGGATTGCGCCGGCCTGCATCGAGGACACCGGCGGCGTCTACGTCGCCACGCCCGAGGATCCCGACGACTATGTCGACGCGTTCCCGGCGCGCTGCGCGGCGGTCGGGATTCCCTGCGCAGAGGA
>JBEPUS010000086.1:0-10207 GCA_041691435.1 Chloroflexota bacterium | reverse complement strand
AGCCTGGCCTGTGCGTTCGGAGCGGGCGTGGTCGCGCCGGGCCCGGTCAGCGAGATGGCCGGGAGCTCGAGCTGCCTGAACTCAGTGGTACCCGAGCCACTGGCCGACCTCGACGTCACGAACTACCCGAACCTGCTGCCAGGCGACGGCTACTTCACCGAAGTGGGTATCAACACCACCGGCGAGGCAGTCGACTGGCTGGCCGGCCTCGCCTATACCGGGCGTTCCGGGCAGCCCACCGGCGCCGACTACGCCCGCATCGACGCGGAAGCCGCCGCTATTCCGGCCGGGGCCGACGGCCTCCTGGTCGTGCCGGTCCTCGGAGACGGGGAACGCGATGATCCCGGCCTGCGCGGGGCGGTCGTGGGCCTCTCGCTGCGCCATGGCCGGGCAGCCCTGGCGAGGGCGGTCCTGGAAGGCGTGGCGTTCGGGATCCGCGCCCGCGTCGAGACGCTCGGACTGGCCGGCTCTCCGGCCAGCGAGCTGCGCGTCTCCGGGGGCGATACCCGGCTGGGAACCTGGAACCGGATCAAGGCCGACGTCCTGGGGATCCCCGTGGTCCGGGTGGCCGGCGATGCGACCGCGGCCGGCGCCGCGCTGCTGGCCGGGCTGGGCGTCGGGGTCTACCGCGATGCCGCCGAAGCCGTCGCGGTCACGGCCCTGCCGGAGCCGGCGATCGAGCCGGACCCGGCGGCCCATGCCCACTACGACGAACTCTATCGCGGCTATCGCGCGCTCGTGGCGTCGCGGGCCATCCATGTCGGCAACGAGGGCTGATGCGGTGAAGGTCCAGCTCGGAATCAATACCTGCTTCGCGGTCAAGCGCTGGCCCCGCCCGGCGGACTGGGCGCCCGTCGTCCGCGACGACCTGGGCCTGGACCTTGTCGAGCTCTCGCTCGACCTGCTCGAGGGCTTCGAGACCGACGCAGGCCGCCAGCGGGTCGCCGATGAGAATCAGGTGGCATTGGCCAAGGCCGGCTTGTCGGCCGTTGGCACGTTCACGGGCCTGAACGCCTATTCGCACAACCTGCTCCTCCACCCCAATCCAGCCGGGCGGCTCCAGGCAGTGGCCTGGTACAAGGCCGTGATCGACCTGACTGCGGCGCTCGGCCTGGCCGGTGCCGGCGGCCATATCGGTGCACTGAGCGCGCCGGACTGGCTGGATCTCGCCGCCCGCGACGAGCGCTGGGCGGACCTCAAGGCCGGCCTCGCGACGCTCAGCGAATACGCCCGCAGCGCGGGCCTCGACTACTTCCTCGTCGAGAACCTGGTCCCCGTCCGCGAACCCGGCACGATGGAACAGGTCGCCGACCTGCTGACCGCCGGCGATGCCCGCCACGTGCCGGTCGGCTTGTGCGTCGATCTCGGTCACATGTGCGTGCCAGGCACGAGCGGGCCCGATCGCGATCCCTATGCCTGGCTCGCCCGGTTCGGCGCCCAGCTGTTGGAGGTCCAGCTGCAGCAGTCGGATGCTGTGGGCGATCATCACTGGCCATTCACGGCCGAGCGCAACCGGCAGGGCCGCATCGAGGCGGGCCGGGTCCTCGACACGCTGGCAGCGTCAGGGGCGACCGATGTCACCCTGATCCTCGAGATGATCCCGTCGTGGGAACAGCCGGACGACGAGCTGCGGGCTGACCTGGTTGCTTCCGCCGCCTACTGGCGGACCGCCATCGCGGTGGGTGGCTTCGGCACGAGCCACCCGTGAGACCGCGCCCATGAGCCAGGTCAACGGCCGGACCGTGGCTCCCGACGGGGTGGAGATCAGCTACCGCGTCGAAGGCGCCGGCCCCGAGACGGTGGTCCTGGTCAATGGGCTCGGCGACGACCTCGAGGCCTGGCTCCTGCAGGTCCCGGACCTGCTGTCGGCCGGCTATCGCGTCGTGACCCTCGATAATCGCGGGCTGGGCCGGTCGGATCGACCGCCGGGACCGTACAGCAGCCGCCAGGGAGCCGAAGACACACGGGCCGTGGTGGACGCCCTCGGCCTCGAATCGATCCATCTCGTCGGCTGCTCGATGGGCGGCCTGATCGCCCTGGAGTACGCGATCGCGACGCCGGGGCAGCTGCGCTCGCTGACCCTGGCCAATACGTACGCCGCGGCCGAGCCATATCTCCTTGACATCCTCGATTCGTGGATGGCGGTCCTCGCGGCAGGCGGCATGCCCGCGGTGATGCGCCAGATGGCGCCGTGGATCTTCAGCCCCGAGTTCCATGCCGCCCAGCCCGAGGTGCTTGCCGGCTTCATCAAGGAGATGATCCGGACGGCGCAAACCGCCGACTCCTTCGCGGCCCAGCTGGCGATCCTCCACGACCACGACGCCTGGGACCGGCTGGACGCGGTCCAGGTACCCACCCTGGTCCTTGTGGCCGAGTCGGACATCTTCATCCGCCCGGCCCTCTCGCGGCGGCTGCTCGAGCGGCTGCCGAACGCCCGCTGGGCGTCCGTGGCGGGCGGTCATGCGGTCATGTGGGAGAACCCAACGGCCTGGAACGCGGCGATCGTGGCGTTCGTTGGGGCGGTCGCCGGCGGGCGCCCGTGATGCGGAGGATCACATGATCGGACACTCGAACCCTTGCCAAACCTGTGAACCTCGGGCAGCATTGTGCGCGATAGTGTCAGTCGAGAAGGTGGGACGATGCTGGCGGTTGATCGCCGACTGAAGATCCTCGAGACGGTGGCCGAGGAGCAGACGATCCAGGTCGTCGAGCTCGCGGCCCGCTTCCGGGTGTCCGAGATGACGATCCGGCGAGACATCAAGCGGCTCGAGCGGGACGGGTTCCTGCGGCGCACCTACGGTGGCGCGACCGCCCACCTCACCCGCTCGCTCGACCTGGCCTTCAATGCCCGGGCGCTCCAGTCGGCCCGTGAGAAGCGCCTGATCGGAATGGCTGCGGCCCAGCTGGTGAGCGAGGCAGCCAGCCTGTTCATTGGCATCGGCACGACCTGCGAGCAGTTCGGACGCTACATCCGGGCTCGACCGGAGATGACGGTCGTGACCGGGTCCCTGCCGATTGCCAGCCAGCTCGGGACACGATCCATGCACACGGTGGTCCTGGGCGGGTCGGTTCGCCAGGACGAGCTGAGCTGCATCGGACCCGCCGCCCGGGCGACGCTGGCCCGCTATCGCTTTGACATTGCGGTGATCGGGGCGGCCGGGCTCTCGGTCGAGGCCGGCATCACCGACATGGTCGACGAAGAGGCCGATATCCATCGCCAGGCGATCGAGCTCGCCCGGCAGGTGGTGGTCCTCGCCGACGGCTCGAAGCTGGGCCAGGTTGCCCTGGCCAACGTCGCGCCCGTCAGGGCGATCGACATCCTGGTCACCGACGCCAATGCGGACCCAGTCCAGCTCGAGCGCCTGCGCGAGCTGGGCGTCGAGATCGTCCTGGCAACGGCCCCCCTGGCGAGCGGCAGCCTGATCGTCGCAGAAGAGCATGAGGAGCCCCTATGACACCGCCGCTGGCCGATCGTTTCGGGACTGCCAAGCCGGTGATCGCGATGCTCCATTTCCCGGGCCTGCCTGGGCGGCCACGCCACGACCGAGCGCTGGGCCGGACGCACCTGGTGGACGTCGTGGGACGCGACCTGGGGACGCTCCAGGCGGCGGGTGTCGACGGGCTGCTCTTCTGCAACGAGAACGACATCCCCTATCAGCTGGCGGTGGGTCCCGAGATTCCGGCGGCGATGGCCGCAGTGATCGGGGAGCTGCGCAGCGACGTGCGGGTCCCGTTCGGCGTCAACATCCTGTGGGATGCCCGGGCCAGCCTGGCCCTGGCCCGGGCGACTGGCGCGACGTTCATCCGGGAAGTCCTCACGGGCGTCTACGAGAGCGATCTCGGCATGATCGCCCCCGCGATCGGCGACCTCGCCGGCTATCGGACCGCGATCGGGGCGGACGACGTCGCCTTCTTCGACAACATCTCGCCTGAGTTCAGCAGCGCCATCGGCAGCCGGACGGTGGCCGACCGGGCCCGGGGCGCCGCGTTCCTGGGCATGGATGCGATCCTGATCAGCGGCCCGGCCGCGGGCGTCCCGTTCGCAATGAGCGACCTGAGCGCGGCCAAGGACGCGGTCCCCGAAATGGCGATCGTGGCCAACACCGGCGTTCGGGCGGAGCGGATCGCGGAGATCTTCAAGGTCGCCGATGCCGTGATCGTGGGGACCAGCCTGAAGGTGGACGGGATCACCTGGAACGCAGTCGACCCGGCCCGAGTCGGGCGGCTGATGGAGGCCGCCCGGGCCGTGCGCTGAGGGTTCGACGCATCGCTACTCTGTGGCGGTGACGACCATCTCCAACCTGCGCGAGTTCGAGGCGCTCGCCCGCGCTCGCCTGAGCCCCGCGGCCTTCGCCTACTACGCCGGCGGTTCCTGGGATGAGCTGACCCTGGGCGACAACGAGGCGGCGTTCGCCCGGCGCAGGCTGCTGCCCCGCGTCCTCGTCGACGTCGCCTCGGTCGATCCCTCCACCACCGTCCTGGGGCAGCCTGTGGCCTTGCCGTTCGGCTTTGCCCCGGCGGCCAACCAGGCCCTTGCCCATGGCGAGGCGGAAGTGATCCCGGCCCGGGTCGCCGCCAACCGCAGGCTGCTCTACTGCCTGTCCACGTTCTCCAACCGGTCGCTCGAGGATGTCGCCGCGGTGGGCCGCGGCCCGCGCTGGTTCCAGCTCTACGTACAGAAAGATCGCGGTCGCACCGAGGAGATCGTCCGGCGCGCCCAGGCTGCCGGCTACCAGGGGCTCCTCCTGACCGTCGACCTGCCCGTCCCCGGCTATCGCGAGCGGGAGATCCGCGAGCCGGTCGCCGAGGATGCCGTCCTGCCGAACCTGGGTTCCGGAACAGCCCATCGCCGATCCTTCGTCGAGCTGATCGACCCGTCCTTGAACTGGAAGGATCTCGATTGGCTGGGTGGGCTCGTGGACCTGCCCCTGATCATCAAGGGCATCCTGGATCCCAAGGATGCCGTGCGCGCCCTGGACTTCGGCGCCGCAGGCGTCGTCGTGTCGAACCACGGCGGTCGCCAGCTCGACCGGGCACCGGCCAGCATCGACGCTCTCGAGCGGGTCGTCGACGCCGTCGCCGGGCGGGCCGAGATCTACCTCGATGGTGGAGTGCGTCGGGGGACCGATATCGTGATGGCCCTGGCCCTCGGGGCTCGAGCGGTGTTCATCGGCCGGCCCTATCTGTACGCACTGGCTGCGGCCGGCGAGGCCGGGGTCCTGCGCTGTGTGGAGATCCTCGAAGCGGAGCTGCGAATTGCCATGAAACTGCTCGGCGCGCCAACCCTGGCCGGCCTGACCCGGGATCGAGTTCTCGGATGAGCCTGCCGCCCACCGTCCATACCTACGTCCTCAACCAGAAGCTCCTGTCCCTGAGCGGCGACCTGTGGATCGAGGACGAGCAGGGCAACAACGCCTTCCAGGTCGACGGCAAAGCCTTCAGCCTGCGGCGGACCCTGGTCCTCGAAGACCTGTCCGGCGCCCCGCTCTACGCGATCGGCAAGTCGCTGGCCCATCTCCATCGGACGTTCGAGATCAAGCGGCGACGCGATCGTGGCCACCATCCAGGAGGCCCTCGTCAACTTCCTGGGTGACCATTTCACGATCACCGCGTCGACCGGCGAGCAGCTCGGCGTGAGCGGGAACTGGATCGACCGCGAGTTCCGGGTTACCCGGGCCGGGGCCGACGTGATCGGGCCTCGCGCAAATGGCTATCGATGCGCGACAGCTACGGAATCCAGGTCGCTCCCACCTTCGACACGCCGCTGGCCCTGGCGATCGTCGTCGCGCTCGAGCAGATGGAGCTCGAGGAGCGCGCCGGACGCAGCTCGGGCTCCGGCCCCCTGGGCGGGCTGCTGCCGGGGTTGTGACCGGACCGGCCAGAAACATGGCCGCCGCCGCCGCGCGCCCGCTTGGACAGCGTCGCGGCGACGGCGATGATAAGGGCTGCGATCGATCCGGCCGACCGGCACAGTCGCACTAGTACGTTAGTCCTGCGGGTCCGCCGGTCAACGAACCGGACCGTACCGGACCGCAACAACCACGTGCTGCCGGTGCCGACCGGCACCAGGCCGCGCGTAGGGCCAGGACTCGAAGAAGCCGCCGGTTGGAGCCGGCGGCTTCGTTCCGAATCCGGTTCGCTAGGAGAGCCGGCTGAAGGTGGGTTCCTGGATCAAGGCCAGGTGTACTTTTCGGCGTTTGTAATCGGCGACGTCCCGCCCAGGGTCGTGACGATCACGTCGGCCTTCGTGCCGGACGCCCCCGGGTTCCACCCGGATGTTGGATGGGTAACCGTGATCGAGGTGTCCGAGCTGGACACGACCGTCCAGGGGATCCCGTCGATCCTGACCTGGGTCAGGCCGCTGAAATATTGGCCGGTGATGTGCACGGCTGTGGTAGGTCCGCTGGAGCTGGTGACGACCGGCGTCGGATAGAGCTGGATGAGATGCGCGCCTGAGCCGAGGATCTGGCCGGCGATCTGATTGAAGACGCTGGGCAGATCGCTGGCCTGGATCACGTGGAAGTAGTAGACCAGCGGGGGGTTCACCGTGTTGTCGTCCGGCGTGGCCATCAGCTTCATCATCGCCGGATCGTTGATGTTCGGGTCCAGGGGCGGGCCCTGCCCGATCGTATAGGGATAAGGATTCGGCGTGTTGCCGAGCAGGATCGAGTAGGCGACGTCCGCCGAACCGAGGTAGGCGCTGATGTCGGCCTGGGTCGGTCGCTGGCCCGTCGCGCTCGTCGCGGCTAATCCGTTCGGGCCCTGGTCGGGATTCGGGCGACCGTCCGAGAGCAAGATGACGACCCGCTTGACGCTGCCTCCTTTGGGATTCCGGGCGTTTGCGTTGAGATCAGTCGTAGCCGTCTGCATCCCGAGCGCGGTCGGCGTGCTGCCGTTCGCGTTGATCGCGTTGATCTTCGTTGCGAGGCCCGCCGCCGTAGATGTCCACGCGCTGAGATCGGAGTTGGCGGTGGTCCCGCTGAAGGTCGTGATCCCGACCCTATTTCCGGTGGCACCGATGCCGCCGTTGCTCGACAGGTCCGTGACCAGCTGGTTGGCGGCCTTCTTGGCCCAGAAGATGCGCGGACATCCACCAGGACAGCTCGGGTCAGTGCCGGAGTTGTCGCCGTTCATGCTGCCCGACTTGTCGATGACGAACTCGACGTCGTTGATGACCGGCGGCGCAGCGCCGCACGGCCCGCCGCACGCAGCCGACGAGACGGCGCCCGAGTTACCGCTGCCAATCCCGACGACGTTCGCGAACGCGTACTGGGTGGTGGAGCTGCCGCCCACGACGACGACGTTGCACCGGTCGCCCACGAAGGGATTGCAGCTGGAGCTCCGCGTTGGCCCGGCGCCCGTGAATTGCCCGGCGAGGTTGGTTCCGAGTGATTTGGTGGGATCGCAGGCCGCCGGGACGTCCCTGGCAATTAGGGGTCCGCTGGAGTCCGCGCCGATCAGGCACCGGAAACTGATGGTGTAGTCGCAGGCCCCGGCCGCGATGTTCGCGTCGTCGACGCCGACCACGCACCGAGCACCGATCGCCATTCCCGAGTGACGGAGGCTTGGGTAGTTCTTCTGGATCGTGCCGTTGACGAGCGTCGCCACGCCGGTCGCGGCGCCCGGGATTGTGCCGTCGACCGGCATCAGGGTGCCCCCGGCAAGCGCCGCGCTGTCCGTCGTATTGCGCAGGATTTGCCTGTTGTTCCGGAGCACACCGAGGTCGACGGCGAGCGCCGCGAATGCGAGGACTACCACGATGACGAGCGCGAACAGGACAATGATCTGGCCCTGCTCCGGCTTGTTTCCGCTCTTTCGGCGGAGCATCTCAGCTCCGCGAGTTCGTCGGGTCTTCATCACAACGCCCCGCTACTCGTGAATCATCTGGACGGTGGCGGTGATGTCGATCGAGCTCGGCAGATCGATGATCGTGTTCCCGAGCAGGACGAGATGCAGCGGAATCGGGTTGGTGAAGGGGTAGGTCACCGTCACGTTGACGGCATCGCCGGCGACGCAGGTCGAGCCCCATGTGCACGACGTGCCGGTCACCAGGTGGGTGGTCGGGTCGACCTTGAAGCCCTGGGTTGCAGTGCTGACGTCGGCCGGGTTCAGCCCAGCGCCCGCGGCTCCCTGAACCTGGTCGCTGACCTGGGTGTCGAACGCCGGATCGGCCGGGTCGAGGAGGATCCCGTAGTGGGCTCCCTCACGAGCAGCGTTGATGATCGACATCTTGGAGTAGAGCAGAAAGCCGAAATAGAGAACGCTTCCCAGGACGATAAGGAAGAGTGGGAAGATGATGGCGAATTCGACCAGCGCCTGGCCGCGCGATCGCTTGCGGCGTCGGGCCGAGGGTCGGACTGGCAGCGGGAAGGGCGTCGGGCGATTCATGGTCTCCGTCGTTTCTGTGGCGGGTGAAGGAGCCGATAGCTTGCCCACGTCGATAGTCCGGGTGAGTGACCACCACTTCATAGGACGTTCGTACTGGTGAGATAGCGAACGCTACGGAGCCTACATTGCAGTGAACCTTGAAAGAAGGACCCCTCTGAGCGTGACTGAGCTGTTCGTGGTGCGGGCTGTCAACGATCGCAACAGACGTAGCGTTAGCAGCAAGTCCTGGAAGCAGACCGGCGCCGACCAACGGCGGGACATGGAAGAGCCGCCGGCAGGGCCGACGGCTCTCGTGGGGTTCGCTGGCGGGCCCGGCCCGCCGGGATCACGGGACGACGAGGTGGACCGGGTTCCCCAGGACGTTGACGCCCCAGGTCGTGGTGTCGTTTCCGCCGGCCACCTGGTACTCGATCTTCCACCAGCCGGGCTGGGTCTCGCCCGCGGGCGTCAGTCCGGCTGCACCGTAGTTGGTTGGGAGCGGGATCAGGATCTTGATCCACGCGTTGTTGAATGAACTCCCTCCGCCTTTGGCCGTCTGGATGACATTGACGCCGTTCTGGGCGCACTGATCGCTCTTGCCGTTGACGCAGTTGGCGTCGCTCGTGTAGTTGAACGTGGCGTAGTTGTACGCATTTCCGTCCGGGTTCTGGATGCGCAGAAAGGCATTGCCGGACACGTCGCCCGGATCGAACAGATCGATCTCGATGGTCTTGCCGGCGGCAGTTTGGTCGATCTGGGCGAGGTACATCGCCTGCAGCCCGCTACCCAGGATGTTGTAGCCGGCCATCCGCCCGAGACCATGGACCTGGGGCGAGTTTCCGGCGCCGTCGGTGACTTCGATTGACCAGGCGTTTTCGGCCTGTGCCTTGAAATTCGCATCACCGATTGCGGCAGATTGGACCTGCACCCGATAGGTGCCCGCGGCAAGGCCTGTCGCGATGGGCCACCACTTGTTGTGCCAATACCCGCCAATGGCCGGGTTGGCGATCTTGCCGGCGCCGCAGTCCACCGCGGTCTTGCCATCCGTGCTGACGTCGCCGATCTTGGGGCCCGACGGGGTCCCATAGGTTCCGCTGTTATCGAGCTGGAACTCCTGCTTGAACAGGTTTCCAGAGCTGGCGACGATGGTGTCGTCGGCCTGGGTGAAGGCCGTGTTGTTCGTGTTGTACAGGCTGAAGTACGAGGCGACGGAGTAGTACTTGCCGGCCGTCCCACCCCACTGCCGGCTGTTGTCGGCATCGTAGTGGTCGCCCGTTCCATAACCGCCGCCAACGGGGCAGAAGGTAGGATCGAAGACGTACACGCTGCCACCGTTGGCCGGGACGATGACCTCGTAGTTGTAGGGCACCGGATCGTAGTCGGGGTTGGTCCCCCCGGACGAATTCGAGCCGGGGTTGAGCGTGTCGTTCAGCGGCGTGAAGGCATCGCCCTCGTTGTGGAGGTCACCGGAAGACTGGAAGGCGCCCCAGAAGCCCTTGGAGGCGAGCGTCCCGACGCCGGTTGCATTGGGCACAGCAGTCGTGCCGTCGCAGTTGCCATCGCTTGGAGTGACCAGGCAGTAGACGCCGTAGTAGTTCTCGGGGCTGCCCATCGGTACGGGCTGGACGTAGATGGCCTTGGCCGTCCGTGTCGCATTGAAGCTGTTGATGCCGAGGACCCTGGCGAAGAACGTCTGGACCGGCGTCGAGATCGTGACATCGAGCTGGCGCGGGTCGGTCCCGCCGTTGGCCGTGTCCTGGAGCGGCGTGATAACGGTGCCGCTGCCCGGGATGTAGCCGTCCTTCTTGGCCTCGACGAGGGCGAACGAGTAGGCGTTGGT
>JBEPUS010000085.1:0-10277 GCA_041691435.1 Chloroflexota bacterium | reverse complement strand
ACCCGGACGAGCTGGTGGTGCTCGTCGGCCTCTCCGGCCGGGGCGACAAGGACTTGGCGGCCCTCGAGCCCGGGGCTGTTGGCGGATGACGATCGACGAGCGCGCCGGGAACACCCCGGCCGGCACGAACGCGACGGCCGGGGCGGGCAGGATCGCGGCCGCCTTCGAGCGCGCCCGCGGACAGGGCCGAGTTGCCCTCGTGCCCTACGTGGTCGCGGGCTATCCGGACGCGGAGGGGAGCTTCCAGGTCGCCCTCGCCGCGGCTGATGCCGGCGCGGACCTGCTCGAGATCGGCCTGCCGTACTCGGATCCCCTGGCCGACGGTGCGACCCTCCAGCGGGCGTCCCAGGTGGCACTCGGCGCGGGTGCCACGTTCGGCGCGTCGCTCGAGCTCCTCGCCCGGATCGCCGCCGCCCGCCCGGCCCTGCCGCTCGTGCCGATGGCCTATGCCAACCAGGTGATCGGCGGTGGCGACGGAGCCGGGACGGCCCGCAGCCTGGTCGCAGCGGGGGCATCCGGCGTCATCGTGGCGGACTTGACCCCCGATGAGGGCGGACCGTTCGAGATGGTCGCCCGGGCGGCCGGCCTGGCCGTGGTCTACCTCGTCGCGCCGACCACCGAGCCGGGCCGGCGAGTCACGATCGCGACGCGTTCGGGCGGCTTCCTGTACTGCGTCTCCCTGGTCGGGGTCACCGGGGCCCGGACCAGCCTGCCGGCGTCGGTCGGCCGCCTGGTCCGGGCGGTCAAGCGAGGCTCGCCGGTGCCCGGCGCGGTCGGGTTCGGCATCAGCCGCCCGGCCCACGTCCGGTCGATCGCCCGGGCCGGTGCCGACGGCGTGATCGTCGCGTCGGCGCTGATCGATGCCCTCGGCCCCGACGGCCGCAACGTGCCGGCGATGGGTCGCCTGCTCGGTGCGCTCCGCTCGGCGACGGCGCGAACTTGACCCGGACGGCGATCCCGATCGCCGAGGAGCTCGGCAAGACCAGGGCGTTCGCCTGGGCGATCGACTGGCCCGGCTGGTGCCGCAGCGCGAAGGATCCACTCCTGCTGCCGGCCGCGATGGCCGGCGCGGCGCCACGCTATGCGCTCGTGGCGGCAGAAGCCGGTCTCGAGCTCGGCGTCGATCCGCTGGTCGAGCTGATCGAGACGGTGGAGGGCTCGGCGAGCACGGACTTCGGCGTGCCCGGCAGCGTCGCGGAGAGCGATCGCCGGCCGTCCTCCGCCGCTGACGCCGCCCGGCTCGCGCGCATCGTCCAGGCCGCCTGGATCATCCTGGATCGCATCGTCGCCGGAGCGCCCGCGGAGCTGCGCAAGGGTCCCCGGGGCGGCGGTCGCGATCGAGATCGGATGGTGGCCCACTGTGTGTCGTCCGACTCGGGCTACGCCGCCGTGATGGGCCTGCACCTGCCGGAACCAGCCCCAACCGATCGCCCAGCCGTCGAGGCGGTGCGCCGGGCAATGCTCCTGCTCCTCGATCGGCCGGCCGATGGCTCGCCGCTCGCCGGCCGCCGCTGGCCCCCACGCTACGCCGCCCGGCGGATCGCCTGGCATGCCCTTGACCACGCCTGGGAGATCCAGGACAAGTCCGACCCTGCTGGCGGGATGGCGGGCTAGGCGTCCGAGCGGTCGTGCTCCTCCAGCGCCCGGGTGGCGGCGATCAACCGGCGATAGATCGCGAGCAGGTCCGCCTGGGCCAGCGGGCCGAGGTTGGCCAGGGCCACCCGCAGGAGGACTTCGCGCTCCCGTTCCCGGTCGATCACCGCTCGCCGGCCGACCGCGTGCTTCGCCTGGCCGACTGCGCGTCCCAGCTCGGCGCGCTCATTGAGCAGGCCCACGATGCGCCGGTCGAGCGCATCGATCCGGCGACGCAGCCGGGCCAGCTCGGGCGACTCCGGCTTCGGTGGCGGCCGGCGGCTCATCTCGACAGCTCGCCCGCGGCGGCCCGCCGGGCGATCGATTCGAGCGCCAGCGAGTAGCCTGCGGCACCCTTGCCGACGATCGACTCGAGGGCGATGTCGGCCAGGAAGTTGACCCACCGAAACGGCTCGCGGCTGGCCGGGTCCGAGAGATGGACCTCGATGAATGGGCGCTCCACGCCCAGCAGCGCATCGCGCAGGCTGACGCTCGTGTGGGTCAGGCCGCCGGCGTTGACGATGGCCACGTCGAAGTCCCGGCGGTGGACCCGGTCGATCAGGGCGCCTTCGTGGTTCGACTGGAAGAAGTCGACCGCCAGGCCAAGCTCGGCGGCCCGGGCGGCAATCCCCGCGTGGAGCTCGGCGAGCGTCGCCCGGCCGTAGATCCCGGGCTCGCGCGACCCGAGCAGGTTGAGGTTGGGCCCCTCGAGGACGAGCACGCTGGTCACGCAGCGGCCCCCAGCAGCTGGGCGGCGATGCACTCGACCAGGTCGGCCGGGACGTCGCTCCGAACAGCCACGAACTCGGCGGTCGGCAGGACCCAGCGCAGCCGTCCGCCGGCGTGCTTCTTGTCGGCAGCCAGGGCCCCGAGAACGGCCGCCGGCTCGAGATCCAGGCGGCTGAGCCCGCCGGCCGGGGCCAGGTCGAGCTGGGTCAGGAGAGCCTCGATGCGGGCCGCCCGCTCGATGGGTGTCACGCCCATCTCGACGCCGATCCGGCAGGCGGCGCGAAGGCCATAGGCGACCGCCTCGCCATGGAGCAGCGCCGCACCATAGCCGGCGGCAGCCTCGAACCCATGGCCAAGCGAATGGCCAAGGTTGAGGGCCAGGCGTCCGGCCTCCACCCGCGCGGCCTGGATCGGGTCGCCCGTGGCAGACGGCCGGCCACCCGCCTCGCGCTCGTCGGCCAGGACGACCTCGATCTTGGCCCACGCACAGCGCTCGACAAGCTCGGCGACTGCACCGTGGGCGATCACCGCGGAATCGCCCCGGGCGATGCCGGCACCGTCGCGCTCGAGCAGGTTGAAGAGGAGCTCGTCGCCGAGGGCCGCCATTTTCACGGCCTCGCCCAGGGCCGAGCGGCGCTGGCGCTCGGGCAGGCCGGCCAGCAGCGTGACATCGATCAGGATGGCCGCCGGTTGATGGAACGCCCCGACCAGGTTCTTGCCCTCGGCCAGGTCGACCGCCGTCTTGCCCCCGATCGAACTGTCGATCTGGGCAACGAGCGTGGTGGGGACGTGGATCAGGGGCACGCCCCGCAGCCAGGTGGCGGCGAGGAACCCGGCAGCATCGCCCAGGGCACCGCCGCCGAGCGCGATCAGTGGCTCGCCCCGTTCGACTCGCAGCCGGGCCAGGTCGCCGGCGGCCGTCTCGATCACGCTCAGCCGCTTGGCCGTCTCGCCGGCCGGCAGGAGGATGCGTTCGACCGGCAGCCCGCCCGCCGCGACACCGGCCGCCAGGGCTTCACCCACCGCGGCCCACGCGGTGGGCTCCGAGATGAAGATCGCGCGCGGCGCATGGAGCTCCGCGAGGGTGGTGAGAAGGGTCTCGGTCGCCAACCCCTCGCCGATCCGGATCCGGCCGAGCGGGGTATCCGCCGCGAGGAGGAGCGTCCCCGTCGGTCGCGCGACGGCGAGGAGCGTGTCGAGCCGATCGAGGACGGTGCCCACCTGGGACAGGCCGTTGAGCCGGAGGGCCGGGGCATAGAACCGTTCACGACCCGCCGCCAGCTCACGAATCGCGCCGACCGGGTCGCGGCCCTGGAGGAGTGGTCGCGGGTTCGGCGAGTTGCGCAGGCGCTGGGCCAGGACCTCCGGCGGCCCATTGAGCCAGACCGCCCGCCGGCCGCGATAGAGGGCCCAGCGGTTGGCCGGATCGACCACCGTTCCACCACCGGTGGCGATGACCCGCTTGATCTCGGGCGTCGGGTCGGGCTGGCCCAGGGCCGCCACGGCTGTTCGCTCGCGCGCTCGGAAGCCGGCTTCGCCTTCCGATGCGAAGAGCTCGGCGATCGTGTGGCCGGCCGCCGCCTCGATCGTCGCATCGAGGTCCACGAAGCGCGCGCCGTGACGAGCTGCCATGCGCCGCCCGACCGAGGTCTTGCCGCTGCCGGGCAGGCCGACGAGAACGAGGTCCATCAGCCGGCCTAGTCGTCGCCGCCGGAGCCGGACTCGCCGCCCGGGCCGGCCTCGGCCAGGGCTGCCCGGGGGTGGCGGCCGCCGGCAACCGGTGCCTCGCGCGGTTGCGAGATCCGCGCCCGGTAGGCCTCGAAGTTGGCGCGCGTCTCGTCGATCGAATCGCCGCCGAACTTGTCCAGGATGAAGTCCGCCAGGGTGATCATCACCATGGCTTCGCCGACCACCCCGGCCGCGGGCACGACACTGATGTCACTGCGCTCGTAGTGGGCCTTGTCGACGGCCTCGCCGCTGATCAGGTCGGCCGAGGGCAGTGGCCGGGCGAGTGTCGAGATGGGCTTCACGGCGCCACGCACCACGAGGGGCTCACCGTTGGTCACGCCGCCGGTCAGCCCGCCGGCGTTGTTGGTTCGGTGGATCCAGCGATCACCCTCGCCACGCCCCTCGATCACGTCATGGACGGCCGACCCGAATCGGCGGGTCTGCTCGAAGCCCAGGCCGAACTCGACACCCTTGACGATGTTGATGCTGACCACGGCCGCCGCGAGGGCAGCGTCGAGCCGGCGGTCCCAGTGGACGTAGCTGCCCAGGCCGATCGGCAGCCCGTGAGCGACGACCTCGAAGACGCCGCCAACGGTGTCACCGGACGACCGCGCCTCGTCGATCCGGGCGATCATCCGGACCTCCGCGTCGGGGTCCGGGCAGCGCAACGGGGACGCATCGGCCTCCTCCCGCGAGCGGCTGGCGTTGGCCGGATCCAGGGCGATGCCACCGACCTCGGCGGTGAACGACCAGACGGCAATGCCCAGCTCGGCGAGCAGCGCCCGGGCCACGCCGCCGGCCGCCACGCGGGCCGCCGTCTCGCGGGCCGAGGCCCGTTCCAGGACATCGCGAACATCGTTGAAGCCGTACTTCAGGGCGCCGGCCAGGTCGGCATGACCGGGCCGCAGCCGGGTCACCGGCGTCGCCCGCTTGTTGCCTTCTTCGGCCAGCCGGGACAGCTCGGCGGCGTCGGCCGCGCTGAGCGGCTCGACCTGCATCACCCTGGTCCAGTTCTCCCAGTCGCGGTTGCGCACGAGCAGCAGGATCGGGGAGCCGAGGGTTCGCCCATGACGAACGCCGCCCAGGATCTCGGCCCGATCGTGCTCGATCGCCTGGCGCGCTCCCCGGCCGTAGCCGCGCTGGCGGCGCGCCAGGTCGATCGCCAGGCCATCGGCGGTCAGGCCCAGGCCCGCCGGCACGCCCTCGATGGTGACACCCAGGGCCGGCCCGTGCGATTCGCCGGCGGTCAGGAAACGGAACCGGCCCACCTAGGCCTCCGCGACGGCGCCCGTCGGCTCGCCTTCTGCCGATTCGATGCCCTCGGCGCGGGCCGCCGTCAGGGCGGCCTCCATCACCTCGAGTGGCGCCGGCTGGCCGGTCCACAGGCTGAATGCCGCCGCTCCCTGGTGGAGCAGCATCGTTGCGCCATCGGCCACGGTCGCGCCGTTCGAGGCGGCGTCACGCAGCAGCTTTGTCCGGCGATAGATCAGGTCCAGGACCAGCAGGTCGGCCGGGATGATCTCGCCCGGGATCGGCGACTCATCACCGTGCAGGCCGATCGACGTGGCGTTGACCAGGATCCGGGTCTTGGCGAGCTCGGCCTCGATGATCGACTCGTGCCAGGGCATCGCCTTGAGCTCCATGTGCGCCGCGCTCTTGCCGAAGAACTTGACCAGGGCCTCGGCCCGGTGCAGGTGGCGGTTGAACAGAATGATCCGCAGGAAGCCGGCCGTGATCAGCCCGTGGATCACTGCCCGGCTGCCACCCCCGGCGCCGAAGACCACGGCCTGGCGGGGCATCTTCTGGCGGCCGACCAGCTTGTCGATCGCCTGCTTGAAGCCGGGCACGTCCGTGTTGTGCCCGACCAGCCGCTTGCCCTCGCGGGTGATCGTGTTCACGGCTCCCGTGTCGCGGGCATCCTCGGTCAGCCGGTCGACGAGCGGCACGACCCGCTCCTTGTGGGGGATCGTCACGTTGGCGCCGAGGAAGGCATCGGAGCGCAGCTCCGCGACGGCATCGGCGAGCGCGATCGGCGCCCGGTCCCACATCTCGTAGCGGGCATCGATGCCGAGCGAATCGAACGCGGCCTGCTGCATCGCACCGGACAGCGAATGGCTGACCGGATGCCCGATCAGGACGACACGCTTCGTCATGCTCGTACCCCTTCGAGTTCCGCGAAGAAGCCTGGATAGGAGATCGAGGCGCAGCCTGGATCGCTGATCGTCGTCACCCCGCTGGCGATCAGGCCGGCAATCGCGAAGGTCATCGCCAGGCGATGGTCGGAGCGGCTGGCGGTGGCGCTGCCAACCAGCGGCGTGGGGCCGCTGATCGCGATGTCGTCACCGTCCACTTCGACCCGGGCGCCGAGGGCGGTGAGGCCGGCGGCAATCCCCGCGATCCGATCGGACTCCTTGGCACGTAGCTCGCCGGCCCCGCGGATCGTGGTCGTCCCGCGGGCCTGCGTCGCGGCCAGGCACAGGATCGGGATCTCGTCGATCGCCTGGGCGACCTCGCTGGGCGTGATGTCGATCGCCCGGAGCTCGCTCGAGCGAACCACGAGGTCGGCCAGCGGCTCGCCGGTCTCCGCGCCGATTGGGTCCGTTGGCGTGGTGGTCGCCCGGCTGGGATGCTCTTCGATCTCGGCCCCCATCCGCCGGAGCAGGTCGACGATCGCCCGGCGGGTTGGATTGAGGTCGACATCCAGCAGGCGGAGCTCGGCATCGGGATGGATCGCCCCGGCCACCAGCCAGAAGGCGGCCGCCGACGGATCCGCCGGCACCTTCTCGCCAATCGCCTGCACTGCAATCCCTCCCTCGACGCTGACCGCCGCGCCGCGATCCCCAAGCTCCTCGCGGAGCACCGCGACGCCCCGTGCCCGGAGCATCCGCTCGGTGTGGTCGCGCGTGGCCACTCCCTCGCGGACCGTTGTCCGTCCTTCGGCCCGCAACCCGGCCAGGAGAATCGCCGACTTCACCTGGGCGCTGGGCGGCGCCGTCTGGTGGCTGATCGACCGCAGCGGGGTACGGCCGATCACGGTCATCGGCAACAGGGAATTGCTCCGGCGCGCATGGATGTCGGCGCCCATCTCGCGCAGTGGCTCGATGATACGAGCGAGGGGTCGCCGGCGCAACGATTGATCGCCGTCGAGGACGTGATAGCCGGGCAGCCCGGCGAGGATCCCGGCGATCAGCCGGGTGCTGGTCCCGGAGTTGCCGCAATCCAGGATCCCGTCCGCTTCATGGAGGCCGGCGATCCCCGGCGAGTCGACTCGGTAGTCCACCCGCCGGCCATCCGAACGGCCTCGCTCCACCGTGGCCCCCAGGCGTTCGATGAGCTGCGCCGTCGTCCGGACGTCGGCGCCATCGCCGGCCCCTTCGATCGTCGACCGGCCGGCCGCGATGGCGGCCAGCAGGAGCGCCCGATGGCTGATCGACTTATCGCCGGGCAGACCGGGACGGCCGCGCAGGCGGGCCGCCGGGCGAACTCCGGCGACGTCCGGCTCGGCTCCGCCGGCCAGGTTCGGACGCGCCTGGGTCGTCAATGCTTGCCCGTCCCGCCAACCTTGAGGACCGCGTTGGGCAGGACGGGATCACCGTGCAGGTCGCCGACCTGGGCGTGGACGGCGCGCAGGCCGGTCATGAGCTGGGTGAACTGAGCGATCGTGATCGATTGCTCGCCGTCGGACAGCGCCTCGTCGGGCCGCGGATGGACCTCGACCATGATCCCATCGGCCCCGGCGGCGACCCCGGCCAGCGACATCGGCTTGATCAGCCAGCGCTTCCCGGTGGCGTGCGAGGGGTCGACGATCACGGGCAGGTGGGTGAGGTGGTGGAGGAGGGGGACCGCGGCCAGGTCGAGCGTGTTGCGGGTATAGGTCTCGAACGTGCGGATGCCCCGCTCGCAGAGGATCACGTTGGGATTGCCCGAGCTGACGATGTACTCGGCGGACATCAGCCATTCCTCGATCGTGGCCCCGTAACCGCGCTTGAGCATCACCGGCCGGGCGACCCGCCCGACCGCGGTCAGCAGCGAGTAGTTTTGCATGTTGCGGGTGCCCACCTGGAGGATGTCGGCGTATTCGGCCACGATGTCGACCTGGTTGGGCTCCATCACCTCGGTGATCACCGGCAGGCCGGTCCGATCGCGTTCCTCGGCGAGGTAGCGCAGGCCTTCGACGCCCAGGCCCTGGAAGGAATAGGGGCTGGTCCGCGGCTTGAACGCTCCGCCCCGAATGATCGTGGCGCCGGCCGCGACGACCCCATCGACCGTCTCGCGGAGCTGGTCGCGGCTCTCGATCGAGCACGGGCCGGCCATCACCGTCAGGCTGCCGTCGCCGATCACCGCATCGAGGACCCGGATGACCGTATCCTCGGGATGAAACTCGCGCGAGGTGAGCTTGAACGGCCGGCTGATCGGGGTGACTGCCTCGACACCGTTGAGGGCTTCGAGCCGGCTCATCAGGACCGGCTTGCGGGCGCCGATCTCGCCCACGACCGCGATGACCACGCGCTCGACGCCCGCGTGGTCGTACGGCACCAGCCCTTCCGCCAGGATCAGGCTCTTGACCGCATTCGTCTCGGCCTGGCTGGCCGAAGCGCTCATGACCACGAACATCGCTGCTGCGCGTCCTTTCGCGTTGATCTGATCACGTTCGCGGGCCCCGCCGGCCGGTCGCTCACCGGCCCCAGCCCATCCTCGGCCGTCCTCGACCAACAAAAAAAGCAGAGGTCTGGCCTCTGCTCATCCCGGCACGACCCGTGCTCCCGGGTCTCAGCTTCCGGGTACGGTCATGCCGGGCGTTGGTAGGCGAAAAAGAAGGTTTGCATGTGCGTGGCCAAACGGTAGTCGAGCGCCCGCTGCCCTGTCAACGCGTTCGCCCGCTGCCCAGTCAACGCGTTCGCCCGCCGCCCAGCGCGGTGCGCGGCGGCGCCTCGCACCGTGCCCAGTTCCCGTCCTCGCGTTCCGATGGGTACGCGGTACCTCAAACGCCGAGTTTTGGGCCTCCTCAGCCCAGGAATCGGCCTCGGCGGAAGCCTGGCGGCCACGAATGAGCGCGAGCTGAGCGCGGTCCGGGCGCCGGTCACCCCAACTGCGGCTCGAAACGGGGCCTTTGAGGTATCACGTGCACACGCCGACAACAGGCGCGCGGTGCGCGGTGCGGGCAATGCTATTCTGGCGCCCGCGGTTCCGCGGAGAGGTCGCATAGAGGCCTAGTGCAGCGGTTTGCTAAACCGCCAAGTGGGGTAACCTGCTTCGAGGGTTCGAATCCCTCCCTCTCCGCCACTCCCGCATTGCGCCCGTAGCTCAGCGGATAGAGCGTTAGGTTGCGGACCTAAAGGTCGTGGGTTCGAGTCCCGCCGGGCGCGCCAATGCCATGCCTCGTTGCGCCGGCGTCAGCCCTTGGGCGTCGCCTTCGAGGCGGCCCTGGGCGTCGTGGTTCGCCGGGCACGAGCCTTCATGGTGGCTTTCGGGGTCACCGGCGGCTCATTGATCACGGTTGTCGCCTGGGTCGCTTCAAGCTCATGGAGCCGGGCGGCCGCGGCGGCGGCGGCAGCAAAGGCGCCGATGGTCACGTCGGTTTCGATCGACTCCTGGACCGCGTCGGTAGGCGCAGCGGCCGGGATGTCGATCGGGCGGGGCACCCAGGCCGACTCATCGGGATCCGCCGGCGCCGTCGGCTCGGGCGGCTCCTCGATGGCCTTCAGGGTGGTTCGATGAATCCAGCCCTCAGCGCCAACGGGAGTCCGGACGTTCAGCCAGACGCCCTTTCGGCTGAGGATCTCGACCTCATCGTTGGCCTGCAGCTGGCCGACCTGGGCACCTCTGGTTTCGTCCGGGATGTCCGTGAGCGCGACCAGGTCATAGCGAATCAGGCGCCGCTCCAGGCCGGCCGCGCTGCCGCCGGCGAAGGTCAGGGCCGGGGCCGCCACGGCTGCGATGCGCGGACTTGCATAGCGCGCCTTGGCCAGTGATGGTCGGCGCCAGCGGGGCATGCTCGCTTCGCCGAACGTGTCGACCAGGGCGGCACTTGGCGCGGCCGGGATTGCATCGGCGAAGCTCGGGGCAAGCGTCTCGACCAGCGGCGCCTTGGGCTTCTTGTGCTTGTCGGGCTTGGGCGGTTTGATTGCCGCGACCGGCATCGGCGGTGGAGGTCGCGCAAAGGCGCTGGCCGTGGCCAAGGCCGGCTC
>JBEPUS010000084.1:0-10281 GCA_041691435.1 Chloroflexota bacterium | reverse complement strand
TCCGATCCGTCGGACATCACCGAGTGGCGGCTCGGACGAAGCGTCGTGGGGGTGGCTGTCGGGCTTTTGATGCTCGGACTGATCAGCCTGATTGGCCTGGTTGGTGGTCAACCCACAGGCGACTACGCGCCCAATGTCGCTGTCTCGATCGAGATCACCATCATCCTGGGAGCGACGTTCGGGGGCGTTCTGCCAAGTCCCAATCGGATGTAGGTACCGCCGGGCTGGAAAGCGGAGCGGCGGCTCGTCCGGGAGGCGTCGCGGCGGCTCGTCCGGGACAAATTCCAGCCAGGCGGACACTATGGTCGTATCTGGGCCTGATTCGGCCCGAATCGAGGGTCCCTGAAGTCGAGGTCGTGCACGGACCTGTCTCGCCTTGAGCCCCTGCGCAGCATTTCGCGCCCGCGAGTCGCCATACGGTCCGCATGGCTGGGAATTTGACAAGAACCGGCTGGGAAGGGCCCGGAGCAACTTCCTCGTCGTGCCGTGACAATAGGATCCATGCCATCCGTGAGCGTTCGCTACTTCGTCCACGATGTCGAGGCCGCGATTTCGTTTTATCGCACCGAGCTCGGTTTTCGCCTGGAGATGCATCCGAACCCATCGTTCGCGATGCTCTCGCGGGGCGACCTCCGGCTGATCCTCAGCCGGCCGGGTGGCGGCCCGGGAGGCGGCCAGGCGATGCCCGATGGCCAACTACCGGAGCCGGGAGGCTGGAATCGGTTCGCTCTCGAAATCGAGGATCTCGCAGGGCTGGTGGCAACCCTCCGCGGGCGAGGGGCCCACTTCCGCAACGATATCGTCGTCGGCGTGGGCGGCAAGCAAATCCTCCTCGAGGATCCGTCCGGCAACCTCGTCGAGCTCTTCGAACCGATCCTGGCCGAGGCGAAGCTCACGCCGCCGAGCTGAACGCTCCAACCGGGGTTTCGCGCCGGCCGCGCTAGGATGCCTCGGATGCACCCTGAGGTCCGCAATCGTGCCAGGATCGCGTTCCTCGGCGGCCTCTTCATCGTCGCGGCACTGTTCGAGCTGGCGATCCTGCGGCCGTTCACCTCCGCATCGATCGGGCCGGACGCGGCGGCGCCCGTGGTCCACTTCCTGCGGATCACCTCCGGCCAGCACCTCGAAGGCTTCCTGGGTCAGACGCCCAAGCCACTGCTCACCCTCGTCTACGGCCTGATCTACAGCGTCTTTCACGACTGGCGGCCGATCGCCTGGGCAGCGGTCGCGGTCTTTGCCCTGTGCGTCGTCCTGGGTGGCGTGCTTGGCTACCGTCTCGCGAGCTACGCCGGCGGTGCGTTCGTCGCCATCGGCCTCCTGTTCTCGTCCGTGCTCCTCGCGGACCTCACCCTTGCGTACAGCGTCAGCTGGGCGTTGCTGGGCTGGCTGGTGGCCGGGCTGGCCGTCACGGCCAAGCGCCCGCGCTATGAGATCGCCGGGCTCGCCCTGATGCTCGCGTCGCTGGCCCGACTCGAGACGCTCATCGTCATCCTTGCCGCGGCCGCCAGCCTGGTCCTCGCAGAGATCATGGCCCGACGCACGCACCGACCGGGGCCGCCGCGCGCTGCCTACCTCGTGCTGCTTGGTTTCCTGGCCCTGCCGATCATGCTCGTCCACGACTGGCTGCTCACCGGGGATCCATTCTTCTGGGCGACGATCTCGCAACTGAACTCGGTGGGTGCCCCGAACATACGAGGGCCAGTCCAGGTTGCCGTGTCGTTGGGTCTTCACTTCGTGCACGGAGCGCCGATCCTGCCCCTGGCGGCGCTCGGGGCATTCGTCCTGGTGCGCCGCCGGCTGTGGCCGCTGGTCGTGGGCCTCCTGGCGCTGGGCCCGGGCGTGGCCCTGTTCCTGGTCTACCTCGGCGCGCGCAGCATCTTTGTCTCAAATCGGTACCTCGCCGCCATCGACCTGAGCCTCCTGGTCACGGCCGGGGTTGGGCTCTCGGCGGTGGATCTTCCCGCCATCCGCCGGCTGGTCCGACGATTCCGGCCGCTGGAGTCGCGGCGTGCCGTCCTGCTCGTGGTCGCCGGGGCGTTGACGGCCCTGGCCCTGGCGCCGGTAGGCCTGCTCGACTCGACGACGCGCCGGACCATCTCGCGCCAGATCCAGCTCCATGCCAACGAGCAGCGGGCGATGGCCGCCATTCGGGCCGAGCTCGCCCATCCGTCGGCGTGCCTGCTGGCGGCGGGCGCCTCGGGTGTCCCCCTCCGCTCGGCCGTGATCGTGCCTTCGCACATGCGCGCCCAGGCGGTCGTCGACCTCGGCCTTCCCCTCACCCAGGTAGCAAAACCCGGGGGCATCACCAAGCTGGCGGGCGAACCCGCTCCCGGTCAGATCGTCTATCACGATCGTCTCGACGGCGAGGCGGCATCGAGATATGCGATCTTCGAGATCGACCACCCTGTGGTAGCTGGCGCAGATCGTCTCGTTCCGCTGCTCTCCGACCCGGTCCACGGGGCGTGGGTCGTCCTCATCGAGAGCGCCATCTGCCCCTGAACATTCGGGCGCGCCAGACCGTCTGGAATGATGTGACGGTTCTGGGACTGGGCATCGAGGAGCGAATGGCGGGATCGGCCGGGGGTGCGAAGGAGTGGCCCGAGCGAGAGGCCGCCTTCAAGAGCCTCGTCGGAGCGAGGCTCAATCGCGCCTACGGCCTCGCCTGGCACCTCCTTGGCGATCGATCCGACGCCGAAGATGCCTGCCAGGCAGCCATCCTGGCCGCGTGGTCGGCGTGGCCCCGTCTGCAGGACCAGGACCGTTTCGATGCCTGGTTCGATCGAATCCTCGTGAACACGTGCCTCGAGCACCTCCGGCGCCGCGCCCGCCGGCCACAGGTTGCGCTAGCCGATGAGCCCGGCATCCCCGGACGAGATGCCCTCGCTGCATCGCTGGAGCACGACGTGATGTCGCGGGCCCTGGCCGGACTGAATCCAGAGCAGCGCGTCACCGTGGTCCTGCGCTTCTGGGCCGACCTCACGACCGAGGCGATCGCCGAACGGCTGGGGATCCCACCGGGGACCGTGCGCTCTCGCCTGCACTACGCCCTCGACGCGCTTCGAGTGGAGCTTGACCGCGAGGACGGGCATGGTTGACGCCCGCGAAGATCCGCTCGAGGCCAGGGTTCGGGCCTGGTACCTGGGAGCCGCAGAGCCACCCGTCCCGGAGAGGCTGTACGAGCTGGTGGCCCGGCTTGGCACCGAGACCTCCCCGACGAATCCGGTCCGGCATATCGCGACCCGCAGGCGAGCGCCTGCCGGCAGCTTCCTCGTCGCGGTGCTCGTCGCGGCCGCGATCCTGGTGGTGGGCGTCCTGTTCATCTCCAGCCTTCACGGCCCGGGCTCGCTCGGTCCTTCGGTGGGACCGACCGCGTCGGCACCGGCCTCGCCGACTCCTGTGGCGGCTGCGCTGGCACCTTACCGACTGAGCCTCGCGGTGACGGCCGGCCGCTCACCAGGCCCAACGCTGACGATCTCGACGGCCGCGGATTGCGCCAGTTTGCCCGCCGGCTGGGATACCCAGTTCTGCGCACTCGTCCTGCGGTCCACCTGGGAATCGATCATCGGCCAGGTGGACCCGTTCGGACCGCCGGCGAGCCCGCCGGTGACCACGTCGGGCACGGGCCCAAGCGTGACGTGGTACGCGGCGCTGGCGCGCGCCGAGATCGACGGCGATGCGAGCATCTGCAGGGACGTTGCGACGGAGACGTGGATCACCTTTGGCACGGGCCTGGGAGGGGCCGCCCCTCAAGCCGGCTCGTCAATATCAAGGCCTGTTCACCCGATCGCGTTCTGCCTCGCAGATCTGCGACGCAAGGCAAGCGAAGGAGCCTTCACCGTCGAAAGCCCGCCGTACAAGGTCGCCGGCGTCCTCACCGGGGACACCATCAACATGTTCGTCGACCCCGGCGCCGTTGCCCGCCTTGCCGGGGCATCGGCGCCGCCGAACGATCCGGCGATCGCCTGCGCACAAGGCCAACTGACCCGCGATGCGTGCCAGGAGCTCGTCGACGCGGCCGAGGTGGCCCTCGGGAGCCGCCTGGCGGCCGTCCAGGACCTCGGAGCGTACGGCCAGCCCATCCCGTGCCGGTCGCGGCTCGTCTCGCCCTGCCCGCCGCCGCCGTCCGGAACCTGGTTGGGGAGCGTCATCGCCAATCTTGGCGCCGGCGGCTTCGTGGCGTTCGATGGCGCGCTCGTAGGCGGTCAGCTCCAGGTCACCGAGGTCCCGTTCGCCCCGTAGGTGCCGCTACTCTTGAGGGATGCCCGACCCGTTCGCGGCCCTCGTCCACTACCTGATCGACCCGGGTCGCGACGCTTCGTCCGATGCCCTCGATGTCGGACGCTGGTTGACGACCCAAGACGACGCCGATGGCGAGCCAGCTCCAGGGGACGGTCCGGCGACGTTGACGGCCGCATTCCTGGTGGCTCTCGCCGGGCCTGAGCACCCACTCCGGCGGCAGGCCATGGCCGTGCTTCACGCGCCGCCAGCGGACGCGCCGACCGACCTGATCGCCGTGTTCCGTCACGGCCTCGAGGCGATCCCGCGCGAGATCGAGGAATGGCGTGCGAACGATCCGGCGTTCGCACGGGTCCTCACCGAGGCGGCCGAGGTGGCGGCGGACCAGGGAACGGCACAGCTGGCCGCGACCGAGGCGATCTGGTCGGTCCTCTACCCGGAGGCGGTGGGCCTGTCGGGCAGCATCGACGACGCCGTTGCGGGGCTGCGCCGCCGGCGCATGGTCCAGGTGGATCAACCAAACCCCCGGCCCATCGCCGATGCCGGGCGGGAGATCCTGTTCACGTCGAATGTCCTGCTGGGCCTGCCACTCGATGCCGCGGCGGTCGCGCGTGCGGATCGGGACCCGGGGATCGCCGACGCCGTGGCGAGAGCACGGCTTGCCCCGCAACGGTACTGGTTCGACCACCCGATCCCGATCGGCGTCGACCCGGCGGCAAACGAGCTCCTGCATGGCCTGCAGGGTCTCGACGCGGCCGTCCGCGCCGAGCTCGCCGTTGGGGACGGCGGGCCTGGCGCCAGGCCGAGGGCGACACGGCTGACCTGCCTCCTGTCAGTCTCGGTCACCCACGCGGAGCTGCGCGGCATCGCCCGGCACTACGTGGAGCTCGCCCTGGCCGAGGGCGACACGCTCGAGCATGTCGACGTCCTTGTCGTCAGCGAGACCGACGCCCGGCAGCTCCTCAGCGAGGTCCTCGTCCCGGCCGCGTCGCGCCTGGCGGCGGCCACGGGCAGGCCGCCGATCACGCCGGCTGACCTGGATGTTCTCGGCGTCGATGGCGAGTACGGACGCCACTATTCATTCCTGAAGGCGATCGCCGCGATCTGGCACGTACTGATCGATCCCGGCGTGCGCGGGACGTTCAAGATCGACCTCGACCAGGTCTTCCCCCAGGCCGAGCTCGTGGCCCAGACCGGTCAGACCGCGTTCCAGCATTTCGAAACGCCACTCTGGGGCGCTATGGGGCGGGATGCCGATGGCCGGCCGATCGAGCTGGGGATGATTGCCGGCGGTCTCGTCAACGCCGGCGACATCGAGCGCGGCCTGTTCACGCCGGATGTGCCGATCCCCGGGGGCCCGCGGCGGGCCTCCGACCACGTCTTCTTCAGCCCCCTCCCCCAGGCGATATCGACGCGGGCCGAGATGATGGAGCGCTATGACGGCGCGAGTCCGGATGGCGTCGCGACCGCCATCGAGCGGATCCACGTGACCGGCGGGACGAACGGCATCCTGGTCGACGCCCTCCGTCGCCACCGGCCATTCACTCCGTCATTCATCGGGCGCGCTGAGGACCAGGCCTATGCACTGTCGGTCCAGGGCCAGGCCGGGTCCCGCCTGGCCTATGTCCACGCGGCGGGCCTGATCATGCGTCACGATAAGGACCAGTACGCCGGCGCGGCGATCGAGGCCGCCCAGGTGGGCAAGCTCGTTGGCGATGACGTGCGGATCCTGACCTTCTCCGCCTATGCCGGCGCGATCGCGGGCCAGCGGTCGGCGGCCGGCGTGACCGTCGCCGCGCTCAAGTCACGGATGGATCCGTTCACCGGTGGCTTCATCTCGCGCCTGCCGCTGACGGTTGTCCTGTTGCGTTTTGCGCTGCGGATCCTCGAGGCGTATGGCACGGGTCAGCGTGACCTGGGCCACTCCTACGCCACGATCGGTTCGCGCCGGCTCACCGAGACGTTGTGGTCTGCCGGGGAAGAGGAGACCTTCGACGCACGGATCGCAGGCGAGCGAGCGCAATGGGCGACCCTCTACGACACCCTGGACGCGCTCGAAGCGGCACTGGGCGCCGATGACGCCGAAGCACTCGAGCTGCAGCGCCGTGCCCGCGAGCTGGTCGACGGCTGGCGGGTCCGACCCACGCCGATTCGTTAAAACCAGGTGACGTCTGCCACTCCGGCGTGCAGACTGGCACCGCGGGCGCGCAGAGGTCGCGGGGAGGAGCATCAGATGGCGAACGATTCCCTGACCGGGGTCCTGCCGGTCCGGATCTTCTACGGCGTTGCCGGGATCATTCCCTTGCTCGTGGCGGGTTTCTCGCTGGCCACCCAGTACGTGGCCCTCCAGCCGTTCGCGCTCGAGGTGATCTTCGGGGTCATCCTGGTCGTGACGATGATCCGGCTCGGCCAGGCGCCGGCGGCCTGGGGCCTCGACGTGGCGATTGGCGCGGGCGTGGCGATCGTTGCTGCCATCGCCGCCTCGATCACGCTCCTGTCAATTGCCGGGTCGGATCACCCAGACGCCGCACCCGGTGCCACGACGATCGTGATCGCTGCGGTCCCGACGGTCCTGGCCGCCGCGAGCGCCGCCGTCCTGTGGCGTGCCCATCAGCACGTGCGTCAGCCTGCGAACGGGCGTAGCGTCTGAGCCATGCGGACACGCGGGCATCGGCTGCGGCTCGACCGGGAACAGTCAGCGCTGGGCGGGGAACTCGCCAGGGTCGGGAGCAGCCCGATCCGGCCGTCCATCCATCCGACTGCCACGTCGCTGCTCGATCTCCAGCACCTCGCCGGGAATCGGGCCGTCGCTGCCGAGATCGGCTCGTGGCGTAACGGCCGGGTCGTCTTCGGCAGCTCGCAGGTGGTCCTGAAGACCCATCCATCCGATCCACCCGACGGCGTCCGCCAGATTCGGGAGAGCCGCGGAGGCGGCGGACTCCTGGGCCGGACCGTGGCATCGGTGGATGCGTCGCCGCCGTTGCTCCGGGCGGAGCAGCCGGTGCAGACGGACAAGGGCTGGACCACGCGGGCGGTTCCTGCCCGGGCTCCCGAGCCCTATCTCGAGCAGTGGTGGCCAACCGCGGGTCGGCATGAGATGTTCCCGCACATCTACCTCGATGTGACCCAGGAATGGCAGGCCCGGGTGAAGGCCGGCGAGGACGAGCATGTCAGCGACCACACGCTCGGCTGGCAGGTGACATGGGGAATGATCGCCGAGACGATCTCAGCGCTGGCCCATGCCCCGGGAGCGGCCTTCCCGACCGAGGAAGCGGCCCGCCAGGATCTCTGGAAGCGGTTCTGCGCGGCGCTGCCGGCGGACCTGCGGCCGCGGGGCGACGAGATCAGCGACGAGGCGCAGGCGGCCCAGTGGGGGTTTGATCCGAAGACCACCGTGTTCCGGCGCCTGTTCGGAGCGACGAAGGCGCGCGATGAGCGGGGCTGGCACACGACGTCCAGCGAGCTCGATCACAAGGTCGGAGACGACGAGTTCCGGCAGATCGGTGGTCAGACCCGAATCGGCGAAGTGAGCTCCGAAGATCTGATCGGCGAGATCCGGGGCACGTCGGCGCGCGGCCGGTAAGCGCTCGGTCAGGCCGCCTCAGTTGCGCGGATGATCGATCCCCGTGCTCGTATCCAACGATGACCGCCCGTGTGGCGCCGGCACGAAGGAGCCGACGTTGGTTCGTGCGGGAAGCACCCGATCGGTGACGCCCATGCGGGCCTGACCGGGCGCATATCGTCGGATAACAGCACGCCCACCGGTATCCGGCCAAAACGAAACTGCGCGGTCGGACCTTGACGCGCCCGGAGCCGAGGAGCTCGGGCTCGATTCGGCTCTCCACCACGAAGAGGCGTACCTGGGCGCGAACTGAGACTAATAGCCAGGAGCGACGGATGGCGAGGGGGCCGGCTGCGCGGTGCAGGAGCTCTGGCAGGGTGTTGCGATCGGCAGGAACGCCGGGGCCGTGGCGAGCAGGAAGCCGTCGACACCGTAGCCGGTCACGTCGCCGGGACCGGCGTCGCCCGTGAAGTAGTAGAGCGGCAGGCCCATGTAGGTCACCTGGGTGGAGTTGTCGTCTGCTCGGATCACCGTGCTCAGGGTGCCCGCCGGAACATGCTCGCCGGCGGTGACCGAGCCACCGGCCGTGACGAGGAGGGCCGGCCACGACGTCAGGCAGGCGCCGGTACACGTCTGCGGGGTATTGCCCGTGCCCACGCCCACGCGAACATAGAGCGATCGTCCGGTCGGACCGGTGAGGACCGGCCCATAGGTCACGTTCTGGACCGCGGTGACGACCACCGCCGTGGGGGCGCCGCTTGCGGAAGCGGGTGACGCCGTCGATGCTCCGCCGGTTGAACATCCGGCCAGGAGCAGGCCGGCCAACAGGATCCCAGCGCCGGTTCGCGAGCTGATCATCGCGATACCTCCCCGACAGTCGTCGACGAGCTCACGATACAGCGCCGCATCAGCCCATTGCCAATGGCATGCCCGGATCTAGTCGTGCAGCCTCAGGCGCGGCTGCGTCGAGATCTTGCGCTCGGCGACGTAGGCCCGCAGCTCCGCGCCGAAGACCTGCTCCCGAAGGCAGCCCAGCACGGCATGCAGGTAGGACAGGCGCGGCTCGGAATCGTCGCCGCTCGCATGCCCGAACTGGGCCAGCTCGCGCTCGACCTCCCAGATGAGTTCATCCCGTTTCATTGGTCGTTGGTCTCCAGCTGTTGGCGCAGGAAAGTCGGCCGCCGGACGGAGGCAGGCATGACTCGTGTCGGTAAGGGTCGATGGTGGTTGCCCGTGAGCTCAGGTAGTACCTGTGGGCTACACGCTAAGCGGCAAGTAGGGGGACGTCACTAGTACTAATGGGCTACTCGCACGCACGCGCGGTGCCCGGCGGCAACGGATCAGGGGCAGCTGCGGCGAGGAATGCCGGACTGGCCTCAGCGCAGCTTGATGCGCACCTGGTTGCGACCGGCGTCCTTCGCCTCGTACAGGCCGGCGTCCGCCCGGGCAATCCACTCGTCGTCCGACTGGTCGAGATCGGCCGGGCCGATGAACGTCGCCCCGACGCTGACCGTGACGACGTGGTTCTGCTCGTTGTCCGGGTGCTCGATCCCCAGGTCGGCGACCACGGTGCGGAGGCGGTCGGCGGCAGCCCGGAGGCCCTCCGGATTGGGCACGTACAGGATGATCAGGAACTCCTCGCCACCAAGCCGGTAGACGGCGTCCTCGGCCCGCAGGGAGTTCTCGATCGCCTGGGCCACCCGGCGCAGGACGTCGTCGCCCGCGGCATGCCCGAAACGATCGTTGACCCGCTTGAAATGGTCGAGATCGATCTCGGCCAGGCCGTAGGTGAAGCCCGACCGGGCGATATGGGCGCGAACGGCACGCAAGTCCTCCTCGAGGCGGCGGCGGTTGCCGGCACCGGTGAGGGGATCGGTCCGAGCCGTGAGCTCCAGGGCGTGATGCAACCGCTCGAGCTCGACAAGGTGGACCTCCGTCTTGCGGCGGAGGCGGCCGATCCGGCCGACCTGCACGAAGTTCGTGATCTGGGCCGACTGCAGGAGGACGTGTCCGGCGAGGCTGGCCAGGAGCGCCACGAACAACACGATGACGAGATCGCCCCGTTCGGAAGCCGAGAAGCGCCCGAGATCGCCCAAGAGCAAGTAGGCCAAGCCGATGGCCGCGTAGGCGAGCAACCAGCGCACGTGGGTCCGTGTGCGCCAGGGCAGGACGAGGGCCACGGGGCCAGGGATGAGCAGGAGATAGCCCACCGTCTGCACGGCAAGGCCGGGCACGACGGTTCCCGTGCAGACCGTCGAGATCGCCAGGCCGATCGTGGCCGTCCACGCGACAAGCTCGGGATGCCGGCGGAGTCGATTGCCCAGGGCCCACCATCCAGCGAGGGCGACAGCCAGGACAGTGCAGTCCATCGCCACCGCGACCAGGGTGGACGAGTCGAGGCCGATCAGGGCCAGGGCATCGAAGGCCACGGCGCCGGCAACGACCAGCAGGCCGACGCGCGCCGCCTGCCTGGTGCGCCGCCG
>JBEPUS010000083.1:0-10321 GCA_041691435.1 Chloroflexota bacterium | reverse complement strand
CGACTCCCATCCGCTTCATCACGACCGCCTGACCCGGTGAGTACGGGCCGAACGTGGTTATCTGCTGCCGCCGGGAGAAGAGCTCGCGCAGTCGAGCGTAGAACGCTTCGGCCGCGGTTCGGGCAACGGTGTAGTCCTGCTGGATCCTGCCCTGCTGCGCCGCGACCTGGCGCGCGGTATGGAGACGGACGATGCCGTCGAATCGGGGCTGGGCGGACCATTCGCGCACAGCCTCGACCTGCAGCTCGAAGGAACTTAGCGAGGCCGGATTCACGTCTGAAGGGCCGCTCATTCGTTCTCGTGGTCCCTGAGGCAGTCGTCGGGGCACTCGCACTCGGACAGGAAGCTGTAGTGGCGCCGAGTCGATTGCTCCCGGCCGCTATGGTCGGTCGCGGCAAGTCCGAGGATCCGGAGGAGCGGATGATCAGCCGAGCCGATGGCCGGGCGGGCCGGCTGGCGGAGATCCGTGTGAAGTTCCATGTGGGGAGGTCCTTTCGACGTCGCTGAGGTGGAACGGTACGACCATCAATGCCATCGGTCCAATCGAATGTACAGTGTGCTTCCATCAATCAGACTGATCACCTTGGAGTTGACCGATGCTCCTAGCCCAGATCGAAGGATTCATCGAGATCGCTCGGCTCGGGAACATGCGACGTGCGGCGGATGCCCTTTCGATCAGCCAGCCGGCGCTCACCGCGCGGCTCCAGGGGCTAGAGCAGGAGCTCGCCGCGCCGCTCTTCCGGCGAACGCGCACGGGAATGCTGCTGACCCCAGCCGGCCGCGCCTTCCTGCCGCATGCTGACCGGGCGATCGAGGCGATCCGGAGCGGTAGCTCTCTGGTCCGGGAGCTCGAGCTCGGCGTCATCGGCGAGCTCGCGCTTGCGGTCGCTCCGGCGGTCAGCGCCTATGTCCTGCCCGAGATCCTCGGTCGCTTCACGGAGCGACACCCGGACGTTCGCTTGCGGGTGCTCACCGGACACTCTGAGGAGATCGTGGACCTCGTCGCTCGGGGTGAGGTCGAGCTCGGGATCGTCCGCCAGCTGCGCGACGCGCGCGTGCGAAGCCGCCCGCTCTACGAGGACGAGCTCGTCCTCGTCGCCCGGCCGGACCATCCATTCGCAATCGCCCGCCAGGTCGACGTTTCCGAGATCAAGCACGCCCAGCTCATCCTGTTCGACCGGACGTCGAGCTACTACGACCTCACGAACGCCCTGTTCCGTGCCGCCGGCGTCGTGCCTCGTGGTGTCACGGAGGTGGACAACATTGAGGCGGCCAAACGGATGGTCGAGCGAGGGCTCGGCGTGGCCCTGTTGCCCGGGACTGCGGTCGCCGACGCCCTCGCGGCCGGCTCGGTCCGGGAAGTCGGCCTCGGCGGCGCGACCACGATCCGACGACAGATCGTGGCGGTCGAGCGGCTGGGTGCCCGTCGGACGACACCGTTCTCGACCACGCTATGGGGCCTGCTGGAGCGAATACCCGAGTTCATCCCGCGAGCCCTCCCGATCACGGCCTCACGATTTGAAACCGGCGACATTCTGCTTGGGCATGGTCCCAATTCTGGAGTCCCTCCGAGCGAGGAGGCGACTCACCTCGCCCGATGACCAGCGAGGCTGGGCCCGACCGGGACCCTTGCACCTAGCCAGGGCAGCAGCGGTTCTCTCGGGGTACGAGTAGCGCCTAGACGAGAGGATTGCACATCGGGCAGCGGGAACCGGGACGGGCCTCGGCGCCCCAGAAACCACAGTGAGTCGCGGCGGCCGGGACCGAGGAGGGCTCGGACGACACGGCCTCGCGCGTAACGGGCAGGCTCCGCGAACGAGGTCTTGGCGCTCGGCAGGGCGCTTCAATCGGCCCAAGTCCGCCCACTGCCGAGAATGAGCGTGGGCGAAGGCCGCTCAGATACAAGGTCCTCAGCGTTGGGCCAGTCGTGAGCGAAGAGGCTTGCAGCCCGAACCTGAGATCCTGATCGGGAACGGCGGATTGGAGCCGACACTCGGATTCGAACCGAGGACCTGCTGTTTACGAAGCGGTTCGATCGGGTCCAGCACTCATCCTCACGACGGCTCTGCGGCGGGCCCCCGAACGATCCAAACCCGAGAATGAGTCCGTCGAGCCGGATACCGGTGAGGAGGCCGCCGGTGCCGTGCGCCAAGCACGATCTGCGCGGACAGGGGCCAATTCTTGGCCGACTCTGCAGGGGTCACCGTAGGGGTCAAGAGCGGCTCCTACCACACATGAGGGCCGTCCTCAAGGGTACGGCAAACCGTAGCCGACGGCGCCTTGACGCTAGGTTCGATGCCTGCGCCCTGACCGTGAGCAGCGTAAGCTCCGGACCGTTTCGCGCCGACAGCAGTCGACCGATCGGGATACCAACGAGAAGCACTCCGGTCGATCGGCGGGCCCGCAGGGAGGCGTCAGGCGGGCCTCGTCGTCCTCGCCCGATCGGAGGTCTGAGCACCTCGGATCCGAGGCCGAACGGATGGCAAGCACAATGTCGGCGCAGCGAGAGGAGCCGCCGTCTTGATGGACGGCGGCTCCTACCGGGAGGTGGAGAGTCTTCCTTCGATTACTGACCGACGGTCAGGGTCCAGTCCGTGGCAAGCGTCTTGATCGACGCCGCGAGCTTGACCCAATCCTTGATAGGCTTGATCGCCTCGTACCCCGGCGGGAACTTGGCGGCGATGTCCGCCGGAAGCTGGACATCGCTCCGGATCGGCCGGGCGTACTTCTGCGACTGCAGGATCTGGCCCTCCGGTGACAGGACGTACTCGAGCATCAGCTTAGCGGCGTCCTGATGCTTGCCGTACTTGTTGATGACGCAGACGTACGGTGCGCTGACGGTTCCGTCACTAGGCACGATCACGCTGATCGGGGTCGCCGGCGTGGCGGCGGCGAGGGTATCGCGAAGGGGCAGGGCGTTGTAATCCCAGAGGATGCCAACCCCGGCCTCGCCCTTTTCGATCGCCGCCGAGGTCGGCGCGGTCGCGACGAAGTTGCCGGCGTCGGACAGCTTCTTGAAGTAGTCGAAGCCGGGCTTGAGGTTCGACTCGTCGCCACCCATGGCAAGGTTGGCAGCCATGAAGGCCATGGCGCCCTGGCCGGTCGTCCGCGGGTCGCTGATCGCGACCTTGCCGTGGTACTCCGGCTTGAGAAGGTCCGCCCAGCTCTTCGGGGGATTCGGAACAACCGTGGTGTTCACGGCAAAGACGATCGTGCCCTGGTACCAGGCCGTCCAGCAGCCGTTCGGATCCTGGGCCCACACGGGGATCTTGTCGGCGACGGTCGGCTTGTAGCACGCCGCGACTCCGGCGTCGATCGCGACCGGCCCGAACTGGATGCCGATATCACCCATGTCGGCGACCGGGTTGTTCTTCTCAGCGTCAAACTTCTGGATCTCCTCCGCACTCGACATGTCGGTGTCGGAGTGAGTGAGGCCGTACTTCGCCGTGAAGACGCCCCAGATGGCGCCGAAGTTCGTCCAGTCGTTAGGCATCCCGTAGCTGTTGAGGGCGCCGCCCGCCTTGGCCGCGGTCTCAAGGGCTGCGATTGGATCAGGGGTAGGAGACGGCGTGGCTCCTGGCGCGAGGGTCGTGGCTGGCCCCGTCGGCGCCGTGGTGCCAGCGGGCGTGCTGGAGCAGGCGGACAGGACGACCGCCAACGCTACGATCCCGCCACGCGCGAGAGAGCGAGTGAACATCTGATCTCCTCCGCTGGTCGCTCGGCCATGCAAGCTGCTCGGAAGTCATCTTAGGTATTATGACTAACGACTGGATGCTACGATAGTCTCGGAACGGCGACCCCGTCAATGGGCGCGGCGCGGGGGCCTGGGGAGGCAGATGGCGTATCTCGAGCTGACCGGCATGCGCAAGCGGTTCGGGCATGTCCAGGCGGTCGATGGTGTCGATATCGCGCTTCAGGACGGGCGCCTGCTTTCCCTCCTCGGACCCAGCGGCTGCGGCAAGACGACGCTCCTCCGGATCATCGCTGGCCTCGAGCGACCAGACAGCGGCGATGTCTGGATCGCGGGCGAGCGCGTCACCGACCTCCCCGCAAACCGACGCGGCGTCGGGATGGTCTTCCAGTCCTATGCCCTGTTCCCGAACATGACGGCGGCATCGAACATCGCCTATGGCCTCGAGCTCCGAAAATGGCCCGCCCAGAAGATTCGCGACCGAGTCGCGGAGATGGTCGCCTTGACCCAGCTCGGCGATGCCGCCGAACGCTACCCGCATCAGCTGTCGGGCGGGCAGCAGCAGCGTGTCGCGCTCGCCCGCGCGCTTGCGATCGAGCCCCGGGTGCTTCTTCTCGACGAGCCGCTTTCCGCACTCGATGCCACGGTCCGGGTGAGCCTCCGGCAGGGCATCCGCCGAATCCAGCAGGAGCTTGGGATTGCCGCGGTCTACGTCACCCACGACCAGGAGGAAGCGCTCTCGATCTCCGACGACGTCGTGGTCATGCAGTCAGGCCGCGTCGAGCAGGCCGGAGCACCCGAGGATCTCTACGCCAACCCCGCCACCGAATTCGTGGCTGCCTTTGTCGGCGCCGCGAATCGGCTGCCCGCGACGATCGTCGATCCCGTGGCCGGCACGGCTCGATGGGGCTCGACGATTTTCCATGCGATGCGCCTCGACGGCCGCCGCCCCGGCGACCTCGTGACGCTCGTGGTCCGGCCCGAACGCGTTGACGTCCGTCGGATCGATCCGGAGGACAAGGCCGTTGACGGGCCGATCGGCGAGATCGTCCAGCGGACCTTCCTCGGATCGAGCTACCGCCTCACCGTCGAGACTGACGCCGGTCCGGTGGTCGCGGAGGTCGGCGGCGAGGGCGGGCTGCTCCAGCGCGGGGACCGGGTCCACCTCGGCTTCGACGAGGGCAGCCTCATCGCCCTTGATCGCTCGGAGCTGGCGCTGGAGACGGCGATCTGAACCCGTGGCTGCGGGCCGATCGCCCACTCGTGATTGCCCACCGTGGCGATTCGCTCCACGCGCCGGAGCAGACGTTCGCCGCGTACGAGCTCGCGGTCGAGCGCGGGGCGGACATGATCGAAGCGGACGTCCGGCGCACTCGGGACAACCGGCTGGTCATGCTCCACGACGCCACGCTCGAGCGGACGACATCGGGGCGGGGCCCGGTCGCCGACATCGACTTCGCCGACCTTCGCAGGCTGGATGCCGGATCCTGGTTCGATCCGCGGTTCGCCGGCCAGATCGTTCCGACGCTGGACGAGCTCTTCGACCTCGCCGAGCGACTTGACGTGGACCTCTGCCTGGAAGTGAAGTCGGACGGCGATGGGGCGGCATCCGGCCTGGCCCTCGAGGTGGCGGGGGAGATCCGGCGGCGCGGCCGTCTGGACCGTGATGTCCTGTCATCGTTCGACCAGGGAGCCCTCAGGACGGCCCGGCTGGCATATCCCGGCCTGTCGCTCGCGCCCGACCGCCTTCCGGAACGCGGCCAGTCCACCGCGGCAGACCTGATCGCACAGGCGAGCGCGATCGGCGCGACGATCATCCAGCATCATCACGCGGACCTCGACGCGACGATCGTTGCCGGTTGTCACGCCGCGGATCTTGCCGTCTGGCCGTGGCCGACGACCGCGCACGCCGACATCGAACGGTCGCATGGGCTGGGCGTCGACGCCTTGATGGGCGACGACGTCGCGGCGATGGTCCAGGAGCTCGACGCCCCTCGTCTCTGACCGGTCTGCGCGAGCGACTCGTCAAGGACCCCTGCTCGCGCTAGGCGCGCCCGACCTCCGAGGCGGATCGTCGGCCGAAGAGCCCGAGGATCACAAGTGAAGCGCTCCAGGTCACGATGAAGCTAAGTGCCCCGAGCGCGAGCGTCTCGTGCGGATGCGAATCCCAGAACGTGTAGACCCACACGCCGCTCGTCTTCCACGCGTCGCCGACGAGGAATGCCGACAGGGTGTACTCGCCGAAGGTCGTCGAGAGGACGAGGAGGCTGGCGGCCGCGATGCCCCGGCGGATATTCGGCAGGATGATCCTCCAGAAGGGATTCCAGCGAGAGGCACCGAGCGTCTGGGCGGCCTCGTAGAGGCCCTTCGTATCGATCGCCCGAAGGCTGTTGTCGATCGAGCGGTACACGAACGGGAGCGAGATGACGGTGTAGCTCAGGATCAGGAGCCATGGCGTCCCGGTGAGGACGAGGGGCGGGACGGAATAGGCCCGGATCAGGGACAGGGCCAGGACGACGGTCGGCAGCGCGAACGGCGTCAGGGACAGGAACTCGACGAAGGGCCGGGCCCGTGGCAGCGAGACGTGGAGAACGAACAGGGTCGGCGTGAGGAGGGCGAGCGAGAGAGCGATCGTCCCGATCGACGCGAGCAGCGACCGGGTGAAGGTCGGGATGAAGAGCGGCTGGGCCATCGCCGACGCCCAGTACGAGAGGGTGTAGTGGGTCGGCAGGATCGTCTTGATCCAGCCATCACTGAACGAGAAGAGCACCATCCCGGCGAGCGGTACGAGCACGTACAAGGCAAACAGCAGGAAGAGCACGTAGAACGCAATCTCGCGCCTCGGCCGCGGTGCGGATCGCTCGATCGGAGCGGGTGGCCCGGGAAGTTCGCCCGTTCCGCTTCGGCTCGCTGCAGCGTTCATCGCTTCAGCCAGCGCAGCGTTCGACCCTGGATCAGGTGGTAGGCGACGACGGCAACCGCGACGAAGACCAGCAGGACGGTCGCCAGCGCGTCCGCCTGCGACGGATCGAAGATCACCTCGCCCTGGCGGAGGACCGAGACCTGCGTGGTCATCACGTTCGCCTGGCCGCCCATCAAGGCGAGCGCCGTGGCAAAGGCGCCCATGCCACTGGCAAAGAGGAGGACCGCCCCGGCAATGATCGCCGGGGCGAGGATCGGGATGCCGACCCGGCGCCAGAAGTCGGCCGTCGTGCCGCCGAGCGATGTCGACGCTTCACGCCACTCGAGCCGGAGGGCCGAGAAGGCGGGCAGTGTCAGCACGATCATGAGTGGGACCTGGAAGTAGACGTACACAACGACCAGGCCGGTAAAGGAATAGAGGGTGAAGAACGAGTAGAGGTCGATGCCGATTACCTTGAGGGCGATCGTGAGCCCGCCCGTGACCCCGACGATGGTGATGAAGGAGAACGCGAGCGTGATCCCGCCCGAGTTCGCCGTCACGTTGGCGAGGGCCATGAGCGTGCCGCGGAGCCGGTCGTGACGCGTTGCGGTCAGGGCGTAGCCGATAGCCGTCCCGACGGTCGCGCCGATCACCCCGCTGATGGCCGAGACCAGGATGGTATTCGTCACCGATTTGCGATAGACGGGGTGGGCGAACACGGCGGTCAGGTACTTAAGGGTCGGCTCCTTGAACCAGCCGACGCTGCCGAGGAGGAGGACGACGATCGGGATCGCCTCAAACAGCACGATGAAGACGACGAACGGCGTGAGCGCGAGGCCGACTCCCAGGTTCGATCGCAATCGCTGGATCACGTGCGCTGCCCATCCTCCGTCCGACGCCATGAGATCATACGACTGATGATTGACGGTCTTTGCTGGCTGCCGTGACCATGTCCCGCGGCCGCGTTCGCCCGTTGCTGGCGGATGTCGTTCGGAGCGACCTTCGCCGGGCCATCCTGTCGGGCGAGTTCCCGCTCGGGGCGAAGCTGCCCAACGAGCAGCAGTTGTGCGACCGGTTCAGCGTCAGCCGGGTCACGATTCGGGAGGCCGTTCGGGGCCTGATCGAGGACGGCTACGTCGTCCGTCGGCAGGGCTCGGGCACGTACGTCACGCGGCGGCCGCTCCTGCGGAACTCCCTGGACGAGAACTTCAGCTACACGGAATACATCGAGGGCTCCGGCCTCCAGCCGGGACGCAAGGTGCTCGTCGCCAAAGCGACGACGTCTGACCCCGAGACGGCGGAGGCGCTCGGCCTCGCAGCCGGGGACCCGATCGTCGAGGTCCGCCGCATCCGGACCGCCGACCGCCGGCCGGTCATCTACTCGATCGATGCCTTGCCCGCCGATCTCGCGGATCCGAACCTCGATCACGATGCTCTGCGCGGTTCGCTCTACCGCCTCCTCACGGCAGCCGGGCACCCTGTTGCGCATGGAGAGGCAGTCGTGATCCCGATGATCGCGGACAAGGACATCGCCAACCTCCTCGACGTCGTTCCGGGGACTCCGCTGCAGCATCTCCGGCAGACGGATTACGACGTCGACGGACGTCCGGTCATGCGTTCGCGCGAGTGGCACGCACCCTCCATCATCGAGCTGCGAGTCTTCCGCCGAGGCCCTGGCGCCGTGTCCTGAATCCGGCGTTTGCCGGTATGCCGCGCCTTGACGGCCCGGCGCGCTCGCCAATACGATAGTCATATTACGACTAATGATTGGGAGCGAAAACATCTACGTCATCGGCTGTGATGTCGGTACCCAGAGCACGAAGGCGGTTCTCCTCGACCGGGAGGGCCAGGTGGTGACCCGCGCGACGAGCTCCTACGAGACGGCATATCCCCAACCGGGCTGGGCGGAACAGGACCCTCGCGACTGGGACCGGGCATTGGCCTCGGTCGTCCGTGAGCTGCTCAACGTGGCGGCCATTCGGCCGCGGGATGTCGTGGCCCTCGGCGTCGCCGCCCAAGTCGATGGCATCGTGGCGGTTGACGGCCGTGGGGAGCCCCTGGCGCCGGCACCGATCTGGATGGACCGGCGGGCCATCGAAGAGACGCGCGAGCTGGCCGAGCGGGTCGATGCCGCCACGATCCGGTCGATCACGGGGCTAAATCTGGATGCCTCTCACGGAGCCCCGAAAGTGGCATGGCTGCGTCGGTCCACGCGGCAGCCGATCGCCGCCTATCTCGTCCCGGCCGCCTACCTCGTCGGGGGTCTCACCGGCGAGCAGGTCGTGGATCACGCGAACGCGTCCTGCCTTCTCCTGTACGACATCACCGCGCGCACGTGGTCGCCGGTTCTCCTGGACGCGGCCGAGCTCGATGCCTCCGACCTGGGCGAGATTCGAGCTGCAACCGATCTTGCCGGAGCACTCCGACCCGCGGCGGCGGCCGCGCTGGGCCTCGAAACCGGCTGCCGCGTGGCCGTGGGCACGGGTGATGAGCATGCCGCCTGTGTCGCCGCGGGCGTGCTGCGGCCGGGGATCATTGGTGATATCGCCGGCACGGCCGAGCCGGTCGCGGCTGCCTCCGAGTCGATGCTCATCGATCCCGACGGCCTCGTCGAAACCCACGCCCACGTGCCGGCCGATCGGTGGCTGATCGAGAACCCCGGGTTCGTGTCCGGAGGGAGCGTTCGCTGGCTCGCCGGGTCCGTGCTGGGCTGCAGCCAGGAGGAGGTCGCCGTCCTTGCGGCGGAAGCTCCCGTTGGTGCCGATGGCGTCCTGTTCGTGCCGGCCCTCGGCGGGTCGGTCACGCCACGCTGGAACGCTGACGCCCGAGCGTCCTTTTCGGGCCTGGCAATCGGTCACGACCGCCGCCACCTCGCTCGTGCGGTCATCGAGGGCTGCGCCTTCGCGCTTCGGGACATCGTCGACCGCCTCACTGCCCTTGGCCTCGCCGGGGACACCATTCGCGTCGTCGGCGGCGGCGCCCGGGGCCGTTTCGCGCTCCAGGTCAAGGCCGATGTCACCGGGAGCCGGATCGAGGTTCTCGGCGAACCGGAAGCAACGGCCTTTGGCGCGGCACTCATCGCGGCCACCGCGGTCGGCTGGTTTGCCGATCTGGACGAGGCTGCCGCGGCGACCTTGCGTTTGGACGGCGAGGCGACCCTGCCGGAGCCTCGGAACCGGGTCGTCTACGAGGAATCGTATCGGCGCTATCGGGCGACGTACGACGCCCTCGAGCCAACATCGGGCGCGCCATGACGGCCACGACGTACCTGGACCCCGCCGATCTGAGGGGCATCTCGGATTCCCTCGGGCTCGCCGAGCCAGGGTCCACCCTGCGAGCGATCCGGATGCGCCGGATCGACATCGCCGAGGACGCCCTGGACCGCCTGCCGGACATGGTCCGCGCGGTCATGCAGCCTGGTCCCATCATCGTCCTCGGCGATCAGGTCCCGATGGACCGCGACGGTGCATCGCTCAAACCCCTCGTGGCTGCCATGCTCCGTCCGCTCGGCCCGGTCCACGAGGTCTTGCTCGGGGAGCCGGGCGTCGAGCTCCACGCGGATGCACCCGCCGTGGACGCGGCCACCGGTGCGGCCACCGGTGCCGGCTGTGTCGTGGCGGTTGGTTCTGGCACCGTCTGTGATGTGGCCAAGGAGGCGAGCCGGATTTCGGGGGTGCCGTTCGTCGTCGTCCAGACGGCCTGCTCGGTGAACGCCTTCTCGGACGACA
>JBEPUS010000082.1:0-10470 GCA_041691435.1 Chloroflexota bacterium | reverse complement strand
AACCGATTGGTCATGAACCAGACGTGATCCGGCCCGAAGACATAGACCGTGGCGTCGTCGATGATCCGGCCGTGCGCGTCGAGGAGCGGGGCGTAGCGGACCCGGCCCGGGCCGTACGCCAGCACATCGTTGGCAATCAGGCGATCGGCCGCGCGCAGTGCGTCGGGTCCCCGAAGGTCCCATTTGATCAGGGCCGAGCAATCCCAGATCCCGGCCCCGGCGCGGACTGCCGCGTATTCGCCGTCCCGATCGCCGAAGCCGGTCGTCCACAACCAGCCGTCCCAGTCGCCGAACTCGGCTCCCAGCTCCTCCTGGACGTTGTGGAACGCCGAACGAACGGGAGTTTCGGTCATGGCCCGAGGGTAGGCGCGGGCGGCCCGGCCGAGCGGCTGGTGTCCCGCTTGGCGCGACGACCGGCCCGCGCGACGGAACTCACCGCGTCGCGCGCGTGGCGTTACGCTGGACGTGCGGGCTGGACCCGCAGGGAGGAGGTGGGCGATGGCTGGGCAATGGCGCGGCGGGGGTTCGGGTCGCGGAGAGTGGTCCGGGATCTCGGTGTTCGGGGTCGTCCTGATCGTGGTCGGCGGGATCTTCCTCGTCAACGAGCTGGGCATCTTCCACCTGGGCTGGCGCATGCTGTGGCCCGTCCTGCTCATCGCGATTGGCGCCGTCGTGCTGCTCAACGCGCTCGCCCGGCAGGGCGCTCGCCACCAGGGTCCCGGGGCGGCCTCGACGTCGATCGCCCGGGAGGGTGCCGGCCGGCTCGAGCTGGAAGTGGCCGTGGGTGCCGGGACGTTCAGCCTCGGCGCTGGATCCGGCCAGCTCCTCGACGTTCGTTCGACGGTCAGCGACATTGCCGCGCAGCAGCGCCGCGACGGGGATCTTGTCCAGGTCAGGCTCCGCCAGGACCTCGCCTCGTTCGGCGGCTGGCGGGCCAACACGAACTGGGAGATCCATCTCGCCCCGGATATCCCGACCCGCCTGAAGTTCGACGCCGGGGCGGGCAGCTTTGACGTGGACCTGGAGCTGCTGGCGATCGTCGAGGCGAAGCTCCAGGTTGGCGCGGCCCGCACACGCATCGTCCTGCCCCGGCCCCGCGGCGAAGTGGTCGTCTCGATCACCGGCGGCGCGGCCTCGTTTGCGATCGAGGTGCCAGCCGGGGTGGAGTACCGCTTCGAATCGTCGGGCGGCCTGACGAGCATCGACGGGTCCACCCAGAGTCCCGGCTACGGCACGGCCAGCGACCACGTCCTCGTCCGCTTCAGTGGTGGTGCCTCCTCCGTCCGAATCGGGTGACCGAACCCGAGGGCGCGGGTGGCCTTGGCGACGGCGTCCCTGCCCTCGGCGAAGAACTGGCCCAGCCCGCGCGCACCCGCGAGGAGCCGCTCAGCCACAACCGCGATTTCCTGCTGCTGCTCGGCGGGCAGGGCATCTCGGCCTTCGGGGATGCGCTCAGCCTGACGGCCCTGCCGCTGCTGGTCCTGGCCCTGACCGGCTCGGGGATCGCGATGGGCATCGTCGGCGTCCTGAACACCATCCCGGATCTCGTTTTCGGGCTGCTCGCCGGGGTCATCGCCGACCGCAGCGACCGGCGCCTGATGATCCTCGGAGCGGACTTCGGGCGGGCGATCCTGACCGGCCTGATCCCGCTCTCGATCCTCCTGGGCGGGCCGACGATCGCGGTGATCCTGCTGATCGCCGCGCCGATGGCAATGCTCCGCTCGCTCTTCCTGGCGGCCTACACCGCCGCGATGCCCAGCCTCGTGGGCCGGCCGCTCCTGGCGAGGGCGACGTCGACGCTCGAGACGGTCTACAGCCTGAGCTTCGTCGTTGGCCCGAGCATCGCCGGGCTCCTCGCGGCGGTGGTTGGCTACGGCCCCACGATTGCCGTTGATGCGCTCAGCTTCCTGGCCAGCTCGCTGGCGATGGCCCTGATCCGGCGGCCACTCCAGGAGCGCCAGGCTCGACCGCCGCTCGACCTGCGCGCCGAGATCGGCGAGGGGATCCGCTACATCGCCGGCCACCCGACCCTCCGCCTGGCCGTCTCGTTCTGGGGCCTGAGCAGCGTGATCACCGCGGGGCTGATCCCGGTCCTGACCTACTTCGTGACCCGCCAGCTCCAGCTCGGGACCACCGCCTTCGGCGTGCTCCTCTCAATCAACGGGATCGGCTACCTGCTTGGTGCGATCGGCATGAACCGGGTCAAGCTGCGTGCCGCAGGCAAGCTGATGCTGATCGGCACGGCGGTGGAAGCGGTCGCGATGATCGCCGCCGTGAACGGCCAGGTGGTTGTCCTCTTCCCGGCCGCCTTCGTCGTCGGGCTGGCATCGGCGGGTGTCGTCATCACCTACATCACCCTGCGTTCGGCGGCCGCGCCCGACGAGCTCCTGGGGCGGGTCGGCTCGACGGCCCGGACTCTTTCGATCGGCCTCCAGCCGCTCGGGATGATTGCGGCCGGCGTCCTGCTCGACACGATCGGCGGTGGCGCCACCCTGCTCCTGATGGGCTCGGCGCTGCTGACCGCCACGATCGCCTTCTCGCTCTCGCGGCCGCTGCGCGCGGCCATCGTGATCGGCGGCCACGTTCCGCGCTGAGCGGTTACGGTGATCCGGACAATCCTGGACAGGCAGAGCGAAAGGGGATCCGTTGGTCGACGAAGAAGCGGTTCGCGAGCAGGCGCAGGCACTTTGCGCGGCACTGGTGGCCGGCAACATCGACCTGGCCATCGAGGTCTTCAGCCCCGAGCTCCACAGGAACCTCGGCGAGGTGATCGGTTTGCTGCCGCTGCCGCTGAGTGCCGCCACGGTGGAGTCGGTGGAGCACGGCAACTCCGGGTTCAACATCGTCCTGGGCCTGACCGGCGAGAACGAGACCGTCCAGCTCCTGACCCGCTGGAAGGATCGCGACGACCAGGTGATGGTCGTGGAGGTGAGCCACCTGAGCCGGCAGGTCCTGGAGCCTGCGCCGGCCGACGCGGCCTCGGAGGGCGAGGGTTCAGCCTCCTCGATCTGAGCTAGGCGGGCCGCTGGTCACCGGTCGGGACTGGGCAGGACGCCGGCAGGTGGAGCAACCGGCCGATCTGGCGGCGATGCGTGGCAACCTGGCGGTAGACCGGCTCGAGGACGACGTGACCGATTGAGTTGTCGAACGGAATCGCCAGCAGGCGCCAGCGGGGGACAAGGCGCCCGGCGGCCAGTACTGCCCGAGCTCCCGTCAGGACCGTGTCATCTGCCCGGACGAAATGGAGCGAGGCCGAGAGCTGACGGCCCGCCACGAGGCGTGCAATCCGGCCATCGCTGGCTGCGTCGCCAAGCGCGAGGAGACGCAAGCGCCGTGGTGCGACCCGCTTCGCCAGCCAGACGGCCGTCGCCACACAGATGCCGCAGTCGGCGTCGAACAGCATCGTGCCTGAGCGGACCGAGGCGCTGGCTCGACCCTTCGGCAATAACGTGATACCCACGGCTATCATGTTCGCTCACTTGATCGTGAGCGTCAAGGGCCGGTCAGGCGGCGAGCAACTCCAGCGCGGCGGCACCCGAGGCCGGCTCGAAGACCGAGAAGGCGACGAGGCAGCCCTCGCAGCGGATCTCGCCGTCGAGATCCACCTGGCCCACCAGGACCGTGCCATCGCAGGCCGGGCAATCCAGCGCGATGAGCGGGTTGGCAACGAAGGTGTTGGTGTTCATGACCGGAGATTGACGGTCACCTGTGACACCTAGCGTGTCACGGGTGGAAAACGCTGCACGAACCGAGCTCGTCACGAGTCACCAGGGTCGACCGTCCATGCGACGATGCCAGCGATGAGCGTCCAATCTCCGGCGCGGAGCTCGGCTCCGGCAATCGAGACCCATGAGCTATCCAAGCGATTTGGCAAGACCATCGCGCTGGCTGGCCTCTCGATGCGCGTCGAGCCCGGCGAGGTCTTCGGGTTTCTGGGTCCGAACGGCGCCGGCAAGACCACCTCGGTCAAGCTGCTCCTCGGCCTGACAGCCGCCACGTCGGGCAGCGGCCTGGTCCTGGGCGCCCCGATCGGCGACCGGGAGACGCGTCGCCGGATCGGCTACCTGCCCGAGCTCTTCCGCTACCAGTCCTGGCTTCGGGCCCGGGAGGTCCTCCGGCTCCACGCGGACCTCGCCCGCCTGCCCGTCCAGCGACGCCGGGCCGAGGTCGAGGCGGCCCTTGAGACGGTTGGCCTCGCCGATCGGGCAAATGATCCCGTGGGGACCTTCTCGAAGGGCATGCAGCAGCGTCTCGGCCTGGGCGCCGCCCTGCTCGGCAGCCCCGACCTGGTCTTCCTCGATGAGCCGACGTCAGCCCTCGACCCGGTTGGGCGGACGGAGGTGCGCCAGATCATCCGGGCCGCCCGCGATCGCGGCGTCACGATCTTCCTGAACTCGCATCTCCTGTCCGAGGTCGAGCTGGTATGCGATCACGTCGCGGTCGTGAACCGCGGACGGGTGGTCGCCGGCGGCACGCTTGATGAGCTCCTCGGCGAGCAGGCGGTGGTCCTGCGGGTCGGGAATCTGTCGGCGGAGGCCCGGGCCGGCCTGGCGGCGTTTGGCAACGTCGAGACCAACCCGGCCGACCCGGAACGGATCACGATCCGGCCGATCGATCCCCAGCGAATCCCGGCGGTCGTTGCCGCGATCGTCCTCGCCGGCGGCCTCGTGCACGCGGTGGCCCAGGGCCGGGAGACGCTCGAGGAACGCTTCCTGGAGCTCCTCGGCGCCGCGCCCGATCCTGAGGGCGCGGTTGCCGCCCATCGGCTGACGGACGACGGCGGTCCGCGATGAGCTCGGTGATCGGCCCGCTGCTGGTCATCGTGCGGCTCACGCTGCTCGACGCCCTGCGGCGGCGGATCCTGTGGGTCCTGCTGGCCCTTACGGTGGTCGTGGTGGGACTGTCGGGGATCGGCTTCGAGCGCCTGGTCACGATCGCCCGCGACCACGGCAACAGCGAGACCGAGATCCAGCTCGGGGTCAGCCAGATGCTGATCGTCGTCGCGTTCATGTTCAGCTTCATCCTGGCGATGACCGCCGCGTTCATCGGCGCCCCGGCTGTCTCGGCCGACATCGAGAGCGGTGTCCTCCTGGCGATCCTCGCCCGGCCCATCGCCCGCTCGACGTTCCTGGTTGGACGCTGGCTGGGACTGATCCTCGTGGCGGCCGGCTACGCCCTCGCTTCGGGCCTGCTCGAGATCCTGGCGATGAAGCTGGCCTCGGGCTACGGGCCGCCCGATCCGCTCGGGGCCGCCGGCGCGATCGCCGTGCAGGCCAGCCTCGTCCTGACCCTGACCCTGCTCCTCTCGACCCGCCTGCCCTCGATCGCGGGGGGTGCGATCGCTGTCGTGCTCTTCGGGATGTGCTGGATCGCCGGCGTCCTGGGCGGGCTGGGCGTGTTCTTCAAGGCCGACCTGCTCGAGCAGGTGGCGTCGATCACCCGGTTGATCTTCCCGTCCGATGGCCTGTGGCGCGGGGCGATCTTCGCCCTGGAGCCCCAGATCGTGATCGCGGTGGCGTCCGGCAGCGGGCGCTCGGACGAGCAGCTCGCGGCCAACCCGTTCTACGCAGCGACCGGCCTGGCGCCCGAATACCCGCTGTGGATCGCCGCCTGGTTCGCGATCGTCCTGGGCCTGGCGATCTACTCGTTCCGCCGGCGTGAGGTCTAGGCCAGCGGCTCAGCCCTGGTAGCGAAAGCAGCCCGGCAGATGGTCGTCGACCAGACCCACGCTCTGCATGAAGGCGTAGGTGATCGTCGGGCCGACGAACCGAAAGCCGCGCGCCAGGAGGTCCTTCGACAGCGCGACCGACGCGGGCGTGGTCGAGGGAATCTCGGCGGCCACAGTCGTTGCCGGCAGCGGCCGGGCCGGCTCGGCAACCATCGTTCGCAGGTAGGCCGCAAAGCCCCCGAGCTCGCGGCTGACCGCGAGGTAGGCCGCCGCGTTGCCGATCGTGGCCTCGATCTTGGCGCGGTTCCGGACGATTCCCGCGTCGGCCATCAACCGGGCCCGGTCGTCATCATCGAAGGCCGCCACGACCGCCGGATCGAAGCCCTGAAATGCTGAGCGGAACGCCTCGCGCTTGCGCAGGATCGTCGACCACGACAGGCCGGCCTGGAAGGACTCGAGGACGAGTCGCTCGAAGAGCTCGACAGCGTCGGCCGTGGGCCGGCCCCACTCGGCGTCGTGGTAGGCGGTCATCAACGGGTCGGGCCGGCCGGCGCCGGCCCAGGCGCACCGTCCGGGCTCGGTCACGGAATTGGCACGGTGTCGATCAACGTGCTCCACATGTAGGGATCAGTCGCCGGGGTGTCGGCGTTGAAGACGTCGCGGAAGACCTCGATGCTCACGGTCTTCGACCCGAGGCTGCCGGCCAGGACGACCTTGATCGGCCGGCCGGAGACGCCCTTGTCCGACAGGTCGAGCGTGGCCAGCGAGCCCACATTCGTGCGCGAGTCGGCGGCGAAGACCGTCGAGAGCTGGGCCAGCGTGTAGGTGGCCGTATGCCACGTGGCATGGGGTGAGGCGCTGTCGTAGGCGACCCCGCTCGGGGCGCGGTCGGCTGAGCCGCGCAGGTAGCTCGCCGGGCCGGCCACGATCTGGCCGGTCGCCGAGGTGAAGACGTTCTCGTTGTTCTCGGTCGCCCCGCCGTCGGCCGAGTGGTAGAGCGCGTTGATGATCGCCGAGCCGCTCTTGAGGACCTGGCCGGCGGTTGCGATCACGATCGTGTTCGTGGCCGTTATCTCGCCGAGCGAGCCGTGGTAGACCTGCGAACGGGTGTCGTCGAACAGGTCGTAGGAGCCGGTCCCCGGATGGACGTGCTCCTCGGCGTAGCTCCGGGCGGCGATCGCCTGGGCCTTGAGCGCCTCGGCCGGCCAGCTCGCCGGCATCTCGGCGGGCAGGACGCCGCGCAGGTAGAGATCGAGGCCGACCTCGTTGATCGCGATCACCCCGGTCGAGGTGCCCAGGAGCCGGATCACGCCGCGGTACGTGTCGTCGGTCACAGGCTTCGTGTCCACCTGGATCCGGCCGGGGTCGGCGCCCGATCGCAGCCGGATGTCGGTCGCGGCCGAGGTGGTCTTGCGCAGGAGCGTCCCGCCGCTGGAGTTGACCTGGATCGCGAAGCCCGCGCCCGAGGGCCAGACGCTGACCTTCGCGCCGATCGGGAACGTGCCCGGGATCCCGTCGATCGTGAACGGGGCCCCGCGGCCGTGGAGGACGATCGGCTTCGAAACGGTCGGCTTGACCGGCGCCAGCACGAGGACCCTGACCGGCGCGCTCGCACTGACCGTGGCCGCCGTCGTGCCCTGGTAGTAGTGGGCGAGGATGGTGCCTGCGGCCTGACCGGCGAGTGCCCGGCCCCGGGCGCCGTACTGGCTCATGCCCACGCCATGACCGTAGCCACGGCCGTAGAACGTGATGGTCGTGGGCACGACCTCGAAGCGATGGACCGGACCGCCAATGGGCGCCGGTGGCCCGGGCTGGACGGTATGGGGCGAGCCGGCCAGCGCTGGCGCGACCGGTCCGAAGCCGAAGGCGACGAGCAGGACGAGTGCGCTGGCGAGCGTGGGGGCGATTCCGATCCTGCGTCCCAATCCGCGCATCGATTCCTCCGGTCCGAGGGGTCCGTGGCGGACCAGTCGTTCGTGTAGCGTACCGGCCATGATCCTGAATCGCTCCCGGACCGGCTGACATGGATTCCGCCGTCCACGTCGCCGAGGCCCTGGCCGGCCTGTTCCTCATCCTGTTCGTGGCCTGGGACGTGTTCAATACCGTCGCCCTGCCGCGGCCCACGCCCTCGGTCTACCGCCTCGCCCGGAACCTCACCCGCTGGTCCTGGCGGGCCTGGTGCTGGCAGGCGGGTCGGATGGCCGGTCAGCGCCGGGAGCGCTGGCTGGGCGGCTTCGCGCCGCTGCTCGTCCTGGTCCTGCTCGTTGTCTGGGTGGTGACCCTGACGGTTGGCTTCGCCCTGCTCGACCTGGCCCTGGGCGCGAGCTTCCTCCCGCCGATCGACGACCTGGGGACCGCCTTCTACGCTGCCGGCACCGGCCTCCTGACGATCGGCTTCGGTGACATCGTGCCGATCACCCTCGTCACCCGGCTGATCGTGCTGATCTCAGCGGGCCTGGGCCTGGGCACCGTGGCGCTGGTCATCACCTACCTCTTCTCGCTGTACGGCTCGTTCCAGCGGCGCGAGGTGCTGGTGACCACCCTCGACGCCCGGGCCGGTGCGCCGCCGTCGGGGATCGCCCTCCTCGAGACCTGCCAGCGCGCCGAGCTGCTCAGCGACCTGCCGGCGCTCTTCGGCGACTGGGAGCGCTGGTCGGCGGAGGTCCTCGACAGCCACCTTGCCTATCCGGTCCTCGGCTACTTCCGCTCGAGCCACGACAACGAGTCGTGGCTGGCTTCGCTGGGGGCGATGCTCGACGCCGCCGTCCTGGTCATGACCACGGTCGAGGGCCTGCCGCGCGGCCAGGCCGAGATGCTCGTGGCGATCGGGGTCCATGTCGTCGAGGATCTTTCCAGCTTCTTTGGCTTCCCCAATGATGGCCGGGTGGCGATCGAGCGCGACGAGTACGACGCCGCCTGCCGGCGCCTGGAGGCTGCCGGCTTTCAGCTCGAGGATCCCGAGATCGGCTGGATCACGTTCGCCCAGATCCGCGGCCGCTACGCGTCGCGGCTCAACGAGCTGGCCAGGTTCTGGATGACCCCGCCGGCCCTCTGGATCGGCGACCGCGACCATGACCCGCACCATCCGTCGGTCGCCGCCTGAAGGCGGTACATCAGCTCAAGCCTTGACGAGGGTCGGCAGCTCGATCGTGGTCGCCGCCTGCAGCGGCGTTCCGGGGTGGCAGGTGAAGTAGAGGACCTGGTGGCGGGTCGCGAGATCCTCGATCGAGCGCGCCGCCCGTTCCGCCCGGACCGGGTCGAAGTTCACGAGGATGTCGTCCATCACCACCGGCAGCGACTCGGCCTGCCGCGCGAAATGGTCGACCAGGGCGAAGCGCAGGGCGAGGTAGAGCTGCTGGGCGGTGCCGGTCGACAGGCCGGTCAGGGGCACCACGACCCCATCGCGTCGTTCGAGCTCCTGGACCTGCTTGCCCAGGGGAGCCAGGATCCGGACGTAGCGGCCGCCCGTCCAGCTCGCCAGGAGCTCCTCGGCTGCCCGCAGCACGTCCGGCCGATGCTCGCGCTCGTAGCGTTCGCGGGTGCGCCGCAGGAGCGCGAGAGCGATCGACGTGACCGACCAGGATTCGGCCAGCTCGCGGAGCTTGGCGATCCGGTCCGCGCGCTGCTGGCGCAGCTCGGCCGATTCCGCGGATCGCTCGATTCGGGCGATGGCCTCGCGTTCGGCGCCAAGGCTCTCGAAGATCGCGGTCCGGTGATGCTCCAGCGTCGTGGCCCGTTCGACCACGTCCGCGAGCTCCGACTGGACCCGGGCCAGGTCACCGACTGCGGCGAGGTCCGCCTGGAATCCGCTGACTGCCTCGCCCGGACCGGACAGGGCAACGAGCGTGTCCTGGGCCGCCTGGATCGCCCGCTCCACCTCGGACTGACGGGTGGCTGCGGCGACGGCGGTCCGCACTGCCCCGGGATCGTCCGCCCCGACCTCGGCGAGGATTGCGGCGAGGTCACCCGACAGCGCGACCTTCGCCGCCTCGTTCGCCACCTCGGCTGCGTCGATCCGCTGGAGCTCCGCAGCAATCCGATCCCGGTCGACGGCCGCGGCGACCGCGCTGTGGAGATCACGTCGGATCATCTCGAGGCCCGCGAGCGGATCATCAGCCGGGCGGCCGAGTCCGGCGAGCAACGCCCGGGCACGGGACTCGAAGTCAGCGAGACTGGCCGCCGTCTGGTCGCGCCGAGCCCGGACCGCTGCGAGGCCGGCGATCTGGGCCCGGACCTGGGCGCTGCTCTCGAGCAGCCGGCCGGCTGTCTCGCGGTCGATGTCGGCAGGCAGGCCGTGGCCGGCGAGCCACGTGCGCCAGCCTGCCAGCACGTCCTCCTGGGCATGTTCGGCGGCCAGCAGGCGGCCGGCGGCACTCCGGGCCCGATCCTCGAGCAGCTGGACGCGCTCGGTGCGCTCCTCGAGCCGGGCGGTCCGCGACCCGGCCAGGGGGTCAGGCACCGACGCATTGGGCAGGCTGGACCTGCGGATCCAGATTCCGGCGAGGGCAGCAACGACGCCGGCCGCGAGGCCCAGCAGGCCCGCTTCCGGCAGGACCCAGCCGGCCAGCGTCGCGCCCTGGGCCGCGAGCAGGCCCACGAGGAGACCGACGAGCGTCCATGTCAGGACGATCGCTCTGGATCCAGAGCGACCCGGCGCGGGCCGCTCGCCCATCGCCTGGAGCGTGGTGATGGAACCGGCCGGAGCGATCGCCGCCAGCTCGGCACGGGCGTCCGCCAGGTCCTCGTCCGTCCTCGCGACCGTGGCCTGCGCACCGGTCAGCTCGCGCTCGGCCGCGTCGAGG
>JBEPUS010000081.1:0-10510 GCA_041691435.1 Chloroflexota bacterium | reverse complement strand
ACCACATCCGCGACATCGAGTTCGTGGCCGCCTTCGACATCGACAAGAACAAGGTTGGCAAGGACCTGTCCGAGGCGATCTACACGAAGCCAAACAACACGTACGTCTTCAAGCAGGTCCCCCACATCGGCGTGAAGGTCGAGCGCGGGATGACCCACGACGGCCTGGGCAAATACCTGAGCCAGATCATCGAGAAGGCGCCCGGGCCGACGGCCGACGTGGTCGGGATCCTCAAGGAGCGCCAGGTCGATGTCGTGGTCTCGTACCTGCCGGTTGGCTCGGAAGAGGCGACCAAATGGTACGTGGAGCAGGCCCTCAAGGCCGGCGTCGGGTTCGTCAATGCGATCCCGGTGTTCATCGGCCGCGAGCCCTACTGGCAGCGCCGCTTTGCCGAGGAAGGCCTGCCGGTCATCGGTGACGACATCAAGAGCCAGGTCGGCGCGACCATCACCCACCGGGTGCTGACCCGCCTGTTCATGGACCGCGGCGTGCGCCTCGACCGGACCTACCAGCTCAACTTCGGCGGCAACACCGACTTCCTGAACATGCTCGAGCGCGAGCGCCTCGAGTCCAAGAAGATCAGCAAGACCAACGCCGTCACCTCCATGCTCGACTACGAGATGGACCCCGACGACGTCCATGTCGGCCCCAGCGACCACGTTCCGTGGCTGCTCGACCGCAAGTGGTGCTACATCCGGATGGAGGGCACGACCTTCGGCGATGTGCCCCTCAACGCCGAGCTCAAGCTCGAGGTCTGGGACAGCCCCAACAGCGCCGGCGTCATCACCGACGCCATTCGTTGCCTGAAGCTGGGCCTGGACCGGGGCCTGAAGGGCACCCTCGTCGCGCCGTCGAGCTACTTCATGAAGAGCCCGCCCCTCCAGATCCACGACGACATTGCCTTCAACCGGGTCGAGGCGTTCATCCGGGGCGAGGACAACGAGACCCTGGTGGGCACCGAGGCGCCGGTCAAGAAGACCTATCGGCGGATGGGCGGATCCAAGGCGAAGGTCGCCGCGTCTGCTAGCTAGGCAGCCGATGACCGAGCAAGGGCGATCGCGGTCCGGCCCCGAGCCGGCTGCCGATCGCCTCGAGGCACCCCACCGCCGGGCCAGCGAAGGCCCGCGCGTCGTCGAGCGATCGAGCGTCCTGCTCTTTCGGGGCGGCTCGTGGCTGCTCGCCCGGCTGCCGGCGCGTCCCGCGTGGACGGTGATCGGCTGGTTCACCCGCGCGTCCTACATGCTCTGGCCGACGAAGCGGCGCTGGTCCAACACGAACTTCGGGCGGGTCCTGGGCAAGCCGCCGGACAGCCCGGCGGTCCGCAAGCTGGCCCTGCGCGCCTACGCGACGTACGCCCGCTACCTCGTGGAGCTCATGCGCCTGCCCCGGCTCAGCCAGGCGCAGGCCGCAACCCTGGTCGACGGGGACGGCCTCGACGACGTCGAGCGCTACTGGCGCTCGTCGAAGGGGGTGGTCCTGGCCATCTGCCACGTTGGCAACAACGAGGTGGTGGCGGCCGGCGTGGCCTACCGTGGCTGGCCGATCTCGGTGGTCGCCGACGACTCGTCCTTTCCCGAGCTGTTCGAGATCCTCCGCCGGCAGCGCGAGTCGTGGGGCGCTCACGTGATCCCCTGGCGCAACCTGCGCGAGGTCTTCGGGGTGCTCCGCCGCCACGAGCTGCTCGCCCTCCTGGTCGACTGGGGCTACCGCGAGGACGGCATCCCGGTCAAGCTTTTCGGCGGCTGGACCACCTTGCCGGCCGGGCCGGCGGCCCTGGCCGCCAAGACCGGCGCCACGATCCTGCCGATCGCGATCCGCCGGCAGCCCAATGACCATTTCCTCGTCGAGGTCGACGAGCCAATTACCGTGCCGTCGAGCAACCCGGCCGACATCCAGGCCGCCTCGCAGGAGCTGGCCACCGCGCTCGAACGGATCATCAGCGCCGCGCCCGACCAGTGGTACAGCTTCAAGCCCATGTGGCCGGCGACCGCCGCCGAGGCCGATGCACTCGCAGCCCGTGCGGAGCGGATGGCGAGCAACCTGTCCGGCAACGCCAAATGACGGACGGCCACGCGGCCGGCACGTGGCGCGGCCGTCTCGCGGCGCGGCTCCTGGGCGGCGCATCGTGGGTCGCCTGCCACCTCCCCGAGCGACCGGCGATTCGCCTGGCCGAGCTCGCCGGCGACCTGTGGTACAGGGCCGCGCCGGAGAAGCGCCGGCTGGCCCGGGCCAACCTCCTGCGCGTGGTGACCTGGATGGCTGCCCAGCGCACCGGCGATCCGTCGGCCTGGCCGGCGGCGGGCGATCCGGCCCAGCTGGAACGGTTGGTGCGCTCGGCCTTTCGGCACTACGCCCGGAACTACCTCGAGACGATGCGCGCACCGACGATGGGCGGCGCCTACGTCCGCGAACGGACGACGATCGAGGATCCGGCCGTCGTTGACGCCGCCTTCGCCGAGCACGGCCCGGTGATCTTCGTGGGCCTGCACTTTGGATCGCTCGAGCTGCCCGGCTTCTACCTCGTCGAGCGTTCCGGCCGGCCGGTCACGACGCCGATGGAGACGATCGACGAGCCGGCGATCCAGGCCTGGTTCGTCCGCACGCGCAACGTGGTCGGCATCCGCCTGGTCCCCCTGAAGGTGGCCCGCAGTGAGCTCGCCGGCGCCCTCGAACGGGGCGAGATCGCGGGCCTCGTCGCCGATCGCGACATCTCCGGCGGCGGCGTCGCCGTGCCGTTCTTCGGCAGTCCGGCACCGATCCCCGCAGGGCCGGGCCTCCTCGCCGTGCAGTCCCACGTGCCGGCGTTCGTGGCCGGCGCCTGGCGCACCACGCCGGGCCGCTACCGGGGCAGCCTCGAGCGAATCGACGTCCCGGCGGGCGGCAGCCGGCGCGAGCAGGTCACGGCCTTCCTCGCGGACGAGGTTGCCGCGTTCGAGCGGCTGATCGCCAAGGCGCCCGATCAATGGTGGGCGGTGTTCTTTCCGATCTGGCCGGCAGAGGCCAGGACATGACCACGCAGGACATGACCACGCACGATGGCGCCGGCGGCCCGCTCGCCGAGCCTGGCCGGAGCCGGGCCGACCTTCACCTGCACAGCCTGGCGTCGGACGGCACGGCCGGGATCGACGAGATCCTGGCGGCAGCAGTCGTCGCCGACCTCCAGGTGATCGCGATCACCGACCACGACCGGATCGACGCAGCCCTGGCCGGTCAGGCGCTGGCCGTGCGCCGCGGGCTGGCGATCGAGGTGGTGGTGGGCGAGGAGATCTCGACCCGCGGCGGCCACCTGCTCGGGTTGTGGCTGACGGCCCCGATCAAGCCCTGGCAATCGCTGCGTGCGTCGATCGCCGCGGTCCACGAGCAGGGTGGCCTGGCGATCCCCGCCCATCCTCTCTTCCCATACCCACTGTGCGCCCAGGGCGTGATCCTCCGGCGCCTGCTCGCAGAGGAGGATCCCCGCTACCACCCCGATGCGATCGAAGTCTTCAACCCGACCACGTTCGGCCGGCCGGTCCACCGCCGGGTGGTCCGGTTCGCGGCGACCCACGGCCTGGGCGCGATCGGCAGCAGCGATGCCCACGCGGTCGAGGCGATCGGGCGGGGTTCCACCACCTTTCCAGGCCGCTCGGCGGACGACCTCCGGGCCGCGATCCTGGCCCACGAGAGCGGCTGGCAGGGGACGTTCCATGCCACGGCCGGCCAGCTCGGAACGTTCGGCCGGCAGCTCCGCAAATACGGGCGTGACCTGCGCGACGAGACCCGCGGGCGTGTGCGCAACGACGGCACGGGCCGCGACCACGGCTATCCCGGCGGACGCCAGCGGCCGCCCCGCCTGGAGCTGGAACCCGGACCCGACGGCGGGGACGAGCTCCGATGAAGATCGGCCTCGTCACGCCCTACGTCTACCCGGTCCCGGGCGGCGTCAACGAGCACGTCCGCTACCTGTACGAGAACCTGCGCCAGCGTGGCCACGACGTCCGGATCATCAGCAGCAGCCACGGCCTGCAGCGCGCCTCCGAGGGCGACGTGATCCGCCTGGGCAAGGGCTTCAGCATGCCCACGAACGGCTCAGTGGGCACGATCACCGTCTCGCCGCGCTACGTCAGCCAGGTTGGCCGGATGCTCGAGCACGAGCAGTTCGACCTGCTCCATTTCCACGAGCCGTTCGTGCCGTTCCTGTCGCTGATCCTGCTGCACCAGTCCCGGAGCGTGAACATCGCCACGTTCCACGCCTATGCCGGCTTCTCGCCCTCGTACGAGTTTGGCCGCCGGTTCATGCAGGGCCACGCGTCGCGGCTCCACGGCCGGATTGCCGTCAGCGCGGCGGCCCGCCACTTCATCGACCGCTACTTCCCGGGCGACTACAAGGTGATCCCGAACGGCGTGGACCTGGCCAGGTTTGAACGGGCCGTGCCCCTGTCGCGCTGGCAGGACGGCACGCCCAACCTGCTCTTCGTGGGCCGCCACGAGCCGCGCAAGGGCCTCCTGGAGCTGCTCAAGGCGTATCGGCTGCTGCGCCGCGAAGGCATCTCCTGCCGGCTGCTCATCGTGGGCTCTGGACCGCAGGAGCGCGAGGCGCGCCGCTACGTCCTGACCCGGCGGCTGCTGGACGTCGAGTTCCTGGGCCGGGTCAGCGACGCCGAGAAGGCCCAGCTGTACAAGACGGCCGACGTCTTCGTGTCACCGGCCACCGGCCGCGAGTCGTTCGGGATCGTGCTGCTCGAGGCGATGGCCGCCGGGGCGCCGATCGTCTGCTCGGACATCCACGGCTACAAGGGCGTCGTCCGGAGAGGCGAGAACGCCCTGCTCGTGGAGCCCCACGAGCCCAAGGAGCTGGCCGCCGCGATCGCCCGCCTGCTGGCCGATCCGGCCCTGCGCGAAGCGATGCACCAGGCGGGTCCGCTCCGAGCGGCTGAGTTCAGCTGGGAGCGGGTCTCCGCCAAGGTCGAGGCGTACTACGGCTTCGTGATCCGCCGACTGGCCGCGACCGGCAGCCTGCCGCCCGATTTCCACGCCGAGATCCCCGGCCAGCTCAGCCCGCTGATCGCGCCCGGCTGACCAACGCTCAGCGTGAGCCCTGGCCGTCCCCGCGCGCCGGGATCCGCGCGGCCCAGGCGCTGTAGCCCACCACGATGCACAGGATCACCAGCATCACCCCGGTCAGCAGGGGCACGAGCGACTGCAGGTCGAAATGGGCCGGGATCAGCGGCTGGGCCGAGGCCACCGCATCGGTGTTGTCCGGGAACTGGAACGGGTAGAGCCAGGTGGGGATGACGCCCTGGTAGGCGTTGAAGACCGATGACGGCAGCGGCAACGCGGCGATGTTCGGGTAGAAGACGATGAAGAATACGGTCGCAGCCGAGACCACCCCGGCCACGAACCGGCGGGCATCGCGGGCCGTCACGACGACCCAGGCGATCGGCACCAGGACGGCCAGGATCGCGATGGCGATCGGGGCGGTCGAGAATCCGGCCTGGTCGATGAGCGGCGTCGCCGGCAGGAGCCAGCGAACGGCCACGACGGCGATCACCGCCCCCACGGCCGTCCCGACGATCCGGTACAGCTGCTGATCGCTGCCGCCCTGGCGCAGGCGGACCAGCTGGGCGATCAACAGGATCGCGGCCACCAGCATCACCAGGCCCAGGCCGGCCGCCTGGATGGTGATCAGCAGGTCGCCGGGCGTCGCGTCGACGCAGGCGCCCGAGCCGGGGTTGGCCGCGTTGACCCGGACGAAGTCGCACAGGGGGCCCTTGAACGCCCACAGCAATCCCGGACCAAGGACGACCAGCGCCGCCGAGACGCGCGCCAGGAGCCAGGTTCGGCGTGAGGCGCCGTGCCACAGCTCGGCGAGGAAGTAGGCGAGGGCCACGACCAGGAACGGCAGGCTGGTGTAGTAGTGGTACTGGAACGTCGCCCGGTCGATCGGCATCCACGGGACCCACTGGAGGATGAACCCGATGAGGATCAGGCCGAGACCCAGGCTGCTCCGCTTGAAGGCCTGCCAGGCCACGAACGCGATCGCCGGGATCTCCAGCCACCAGGTCACGAGGTTGCCGTTGTCATAGATCGCGGCCGACGTGTTGCCGGCGAAGCTCGACTCGTAGAACCAGACGGGCTTGAAGTCGAGCGGCCAGGCCCAGAACGGCGAGGAGGCCGGGTGGCCCGTGCGCAGGGTGTTGTGGTAGTTGTACATGGCCTGGGTCAGGTCCGCGAGGGTCTGCCCGGTATGGCCGGCTGGCCAGCCCGCGATGATCTGCGGGGCTCCCGACTGGAGCTCGCCCGCAGTCGAGATCGCCCAGGGGACATAGGCCAGGACGTAAACCGCGAGGGGCAGCACGAGCAGCGTGACGCCCATCCAGACCATCGGAATGCCGAAGCCCCAGCCCAGCCGCAGCCAGCCGGCCGGTGGCGCCCCGGCCGGCTCGGCCCGGGCCAGCGGATCGCCCGGTTCGAGGGGCGGGCTGAGTGGGCCGAGCCCGAACGAGCCGGCCAGCCGGAAGAGCAGGTAGACGATCCCCGAGCCAACCATCAAGGCGGCGGCGATCTCGATCGGCTCGACCGAGATGGAATGGACCACGTACGGCGTCGTTGCGACGCCAAGGGCAACCGAGCCCAGGAAGACGAGGATCCCCAGGAGCGCCGGCCCGGCAATCGCCAGGCGGGTCTCGTCGTCCGTCCAGGCGACCGGCCGCAGGACCGTGTACAGGACCGACGCCAGGGTCAGGCCCACCAGGACGAAGACGAACAGGTAGCTGGGGCCGCTCGTTGGGTGGACCGCGGGAACCGCCGTCAGGGCCGAATTGCCGAGGACCACCGTGCCCCCGATCATGCTCAGGATCAGGAGGATCCGGCCCAGGGCCGACCGGCCGAGGATCAGGATCCCGATCCCGGCGATTGCGTACAGGCCCACCCACTTGCTGGCCAGGGCCAGGCCCAGGAGCAGGCCGATCACGGGTAACGCCACCACCCAGGCCCAGCGCCAGCGCCACCAGCCGGTCCACACGGCCGCGAACAGGGTGTACGCGGCGACGATGAAGAAGCCCACGTAGACGTCGTTCATGGCGATCCGCGACTGGACGAAGAACATCCCGTCAACCGCCACGAGGAGACCGGCCAGGACGGCAATCGAGCGGCGCTTGAACAGGATCCGGCAGAGCAGGTAGATCAGGAGCGCGGTGAGAGCGCCCAGGATCACCCCCGGAAAGCGCCACGCGAAGGGGTCGCCGCCGACGTCGATCGAGGCGACCGTGCCGTCGGCCGAGGCGACGAGCAGGGCTTCACGGTCGGAGCTCGGGTAATCGTGGTTCGCGTCGAGGGCCCAGGAGACGCTCGTGATCGGCAGCTGGGCGTCGGCGTAGGTCGCGTTCGAGTGCGGCTCGACGACATAGACCGTCTCCGCGGACCCGTCGGGGGTGCGCCCGAGGACGTGAATCATCTTCGTCGCCACGTCGAAGGTCAGCTTGCTGACGTCGCCGGGCATCGTGAACGTCGTCGACAGGCTGGGCGGCGTGATGGTGCCCGATGACGGGTCATCGATCGCCAGGATCGCGACCTGCTGGTTGGCGGTGGCCGCGTAGAGCATCGGGGTGGCCACCCCCAGGACGTCCGCCAGGCCCGTCGCCGGCGCGCTGGTCGGGACGAAGAACGCCTTCTGGGCGGTGCTCTGTTCCAGGAAGGTGACCCCCGCCTGGCCGGCGACGGCCACCTCGCCGAGCGGCTGGACCGCGAAGTTCGCCAGGCTGCCGCCGCTGATCGCCGCCGGTATCGACGACGAGGCCGTCGTGGGGATCAGCCCGAGGACCACCTGGGGCGTGTCGCCGGTGCCCTTGGCAATCGTCCGCAGGCGCGCCTCGATCGCGGCTTCCGTTGTGCCGGTCAGGCCGGCGATCGCCTGCGCCTCGGCGGCCGGATCGGTGATCGCCGAGGGCGGCGCGACGAGCCCATCCGCATTGCCCCCGTCGGCGAAGTCGGCCAGGCCGTCGACATGGAAGGTCCCGGTCACGGCCCCGCTGCCCGGGTCGATCGCCACGACGTCCGAGGCACTCGTCCCGGCGACGATCGCCGTGCCGTCATTGCTGACCCACAGCTCGTTGATCCCGACGCCGACGCTGGCCAGGGTGGGCGGGACGGTGCCGTCCGGACTCGCCGGCGGCTTCGAGGCGCGCAGCTGGTCGAGATCGACGCCCGAGTCGATGGTGGCGACCACGCCGCTGGCCGTGCCGACGAACACCTGGTGATTGCTGCTGTCGAGGGCCAGCGCCTGTGCCCCGGGCACCGAGTAGGTCGCGATCAGCGCCCGCGTCTGGAGGTCGTAGACCCGGACCTTGTCGCCGCCGGCCACGTAGAACCGGTCGCCGGCGCGATCATTGGGCAGGCCCGGGTCGTCCCAGCGCGGCTCGACGAGGACGGCCTTGATCGCCCCACCGAGCGTGGCCGTGGCCGTGACCTTGTTGTCGCCCAGGTAGGTGATTCCTTCGGCCATCGCGTATTTGGCGAGCGGCGGGTGGGTCCATTCGTAGATCTCGTGCGGGATGCCGTAGTTCCAGCCTTGCAGGAACTCCATCGCCGTCCGGGCGTGATAGACCTCGTCGAAATGAAACTCCAGCGGGTCGGACAGGCGGAAGAGCCGGAGAACGAGGATGCCGACCAGCAGGACGGCCATGATGAACACGTCGAGCTTGTCGATCCGGCCGCTGCCTTCGCGATGCAGGAGGCGCGATCGATCGGGGAGTCGCGGGCGGCGATTGATCAGCCCGCCCAGGAAGCCTGGCTCAACCTGGGAAAACGCCGGGTCGTCAGCCACCCCAGCCCCTGCATCGGCCGGCGGCCCGGACCCAGCCGGAGACGTGGCGGCCAAGGTGGCGCCCGGCGTGAGTGACGCGGCCGTGGACGAGGGGTCCGTCAGCGGCGTGGCCGTCAGCGGCGCCAGCCAGGCCCCGGCCGGAACGACCGCTGCGGGCTCAGGAGGCTGGTCCCAGGACTCGTCGGGCAGGAAGGATGTCCGCCTGGGAGCGACAGCGACGGGTGCCCGCAGAGCCGGCTCGGCTTCGAGGGCATCTGCTTCGGTCTCGGCGTCCAACCGGACCTGCGCCCCGCGGCGGAGCTCGGTCAAGGCCCACAGGCCGATGAGCAGGTGGGCCAGGGCGGCGATCGTCACCCCGATCTGCGAGCGAAATGCGTCGCCCGTCCCCAGCCAGTCCCTGATCCCCGGGTTGTTGTAGAAGGGCGTGGTCAGGACCGCGTAGAGATTGGCGAAGTTGGCCAGGGCCAGGACGAAATAGGCAAGGCGCCAGCGGAACGAGGTCGCGGCCAGAATCGCGCCCAGGGCGAAGAAGGGGAAGAGGTAGCGCTCGTGTACCCGGGTCGGGACCACGAAGAAGGCGATCGCCAGGACGGTCAGCCCAACCAGGATGGTCCGGCGATCGTCGCGCCGGGCAACCACCACCCCGACCAGCACGATCACGGCGATCAGCAACGCCGTCCCCACGAAGAGGGCCGGGATCCCAAGGATCGAGACGGGCGTGCCGGGTGCCGTCGAGTTGGTGATGTCCGGCAGCCAGCTGCCCGTAGCCGCCAGGCCGTTGCCGGCCAGCTCGATGAGGGCCCACGGGTTATCGGCATTGACCGTGATATACGGGTAGCCGCCGGCGGTCTTGCCCACCTGCACAAGCAGGTCGATGACCGAGAGGCCGAACGGGGCCGAGAGCACGGCCGCCGTGGCCAGCGCCAGGGCGGCGCAGGTCACCAGGCGGATCGGCCCGCCGCCCAGCGGCCCGCGCCCGGCCTCGGGATCCACCGGCCGATCGGCGGCGTTCCGCGCCCGCAACGGATCGAAGAGATGGCGCTTGAGCAGGACCGCGATCAGGACCGGAATCAGGATCCCCAGCTGCGGCTTGATCACCGCCGCGACGGTCGCCAGGATGGCCGCCCGTTCGGGATGGTTGCGCCAGAGCTCGCGCAGGCCGAGGAGCAGGAAGATCAGGCCGAACGAATCGACCTGCGCCCAGACCGCACTGTCGAACCAGGTCACCGGGTTGACGACGAAGAGGAGCGCGCCCAGGAGCGCTGCCCGGCGCGATCCACCCAGCTCCACGACCAGCTGGTGAACGAGGTAGGCCACGGCGACATCGGCCAGGATCGCCGGCAGCTTGATCAGGTCACCGATGCCGCCCAGGGCGTTGCCGACCACACCCACCAGCCACAGGACGTACAGGTAGCCGGGGGTGTAATCGATGAACGACACCCGGCCGTAGAAGCCGCTCGGACCATGCGCCGCCAGATCGCTGGCCCAGCCAATGAACGACGCGCGGTCCACGCCGAAGCCGGAGTCGGGGAGCAGGACGTATGCGATGATGAGGCGGAAGGCGAGCCCGACGACGAGGATCGCGAGCAGTCCGCGCGCGGCCCTCAACGACCGCCACGACACACCCGGGCCCCGGTCGGACGCACCCATCACGGGGCCTGCCAACGTCGTTGGCCTCCTGCACGAGCGCTGAGGTGGAGCGGAGGA
>JBEPUS010000080.1:0-10470 GCA_041691435.1 Chloroflexota bacterium | reverse complement strand
AGACAGGACCAGCAGGACGCCGGCGATGGTGATGATCGGCACGCCGCCGATCGTGGTGGCACCGCCGGCCGTCCACACCGCCTTGAGGCGATACGGGTACAGGATGCCCGCCACGCCCACGATGCCGAACATCAGCAGCCCGGACCAGACGATCGAGATGATCGAGATGATCCCGGCCTGGTAGAGGATCAGCCCGGCCACGCCGAGGACGGCCATGATCAGGATCGCGACATACGGGGTGCCGTACTTCTCGTGGACGTCGGAGACGCGCGCGGGCAGGTAGCCGTCGATGGACAGCGCCAGCAGGAGCCGCGTGGTGGTGAAGAAGTTGACCGGCATCCAGACGTAGGTCCAGAAGAGGAACGTGAAGCCGAGGATGAAGCCCCACAGCACGCTCGGGCCCATCGCCGAGGTCAGGAGCTCGTTGTAGTTCGGATTGAACGAAAGGCCAAGATCGCTGGCCGGCGTCGCGGTCAGCCCGGCCAGGAACTGGTTGCCGATCGCGTGGTCGAGGACCGCGAGCAGGATCGCGATGGCGCCACCGGTGAGGATCAGCGATCCGAGCATTCCCCAGCGCTGGGTGCGGCCGGGCTTGCGGACCTCGCCACCGATGTACGCCGAGGCGGAGCCGAAGACGACCATGTAGATCGTCCAGATCATCGCGAAGAACGTGGACGAGAACGAGAACGGAACCACGGCCGGGGCATTGGCCATCACGATCGCGTGGGCGCCCTGGACCCCGCCGGCTGCGACCACGTACTTGTCGAAGTTGGCCGAGAAGTCCGTCTGGCTCGTGGTCAGCCCCACGATCACGCCCAGGATCACCCCGGCCATGGCCAGGAAGAACGTGAAGTTCTGGATCCGCATGTACAGCCGGACCCCGCGAACCATGATGTACGTGAAGAGCGCCAGGACGATCACGCCGATGATGAAGATGCCCTGGGGATTGGTCGCGAAGTCGGCGACCTGGTTGAAGCTGGTGTTGCCCGTGGCGGCGGCGAGTGAGCGCATCCAGGGCGCGATGCCGAGCGGGCCGACGAGGGCAACCGGCAGGCCGATTCCGCCGACGAACGCCAGGACGATCCACGTCCAGGCGACCATGAAGCCGACCATCGGGCCGATCCTTGGCCCGAAGATCCGGCTGGTCCAGACGTAGTCGCCGCCGGACCTGGGCATGTCCGCGGCGAGACGCCCATACACGAGATAGATGGGGATCACCAGGATTGCTGCCATGATCGCGGCGAGCGAGAAGTTGCCGCCCGGATAGGCGCCGATCGCCAGCAGCAGGAAGGCCACGCCCAGGCCAATGTTCTGGTTGTTCGTGTTGTAGACGAGGATGTCGAACGTGCCCGCTTCCTTGCGCAAGCCCGTGGCGTTGCGCACGAAGATCTTCGGACGTGCCGTGGTCGAGATATCCGCCACCCGATGCCTCCTCCTCCCCGACGTGCCGGATGCCGTGCCAACATCCGATCAACTGGCCACATACTAAATGGCAACTTCACACAGTCAATACACAACTTCACACATTGGAGTCGCGTGACTGGGTCTGGACCCCTGGACAGCCCTTTGCACCGGCCGCCGCGGATCGGCGTGATCGGCGATGCGGCGGTCGATCTCACGTTCCGGGTATCTACGGGGCCGGACGAGAAGGCGTCCGTCGACGAGGCGGAGCGCGGCCTGGGCGGGACCGGGGCGAACGCGGCGGTGGCAGCGGCGCGGCTCGGGGCGCAGGTCCGGATCAGCTGCACGGTCGGCGACGATCCGCTGGGGCCGTGGGTGCTGGAAGCGTTGCGGTCGGCCGGGATCGGGACGGAGCTCTGCGTGGCTGGCGCGGGTCGAACCGAGGTGGCCGTGGTCCTGATCGAGGAGAGCGGCCGGCGCCTGTTCGTTGATCCGGGCGTTGGCTACCGGCACGAGCTTGAGCAGGCGACCGAGCTAGCCGGCTGGGCGGACGTCCTGTACCTGACCCACGTCGAACCCGAGCTGGTCCAGCTTGTGGCCGAGAGCGGGGGAGTGACGGTCGTCGTGGGAGTCGAGGCGACCGACCTCGCTACGGCGCCGTGGCGCGAGGCGCTGGAGCGGGTGGATGTGGTCATCACGAACCAGGCCGGGGCCGCAGCCGCTGGGGCCGCGCTCAGCGGCTCGAGCGCAGCGCTGATCGTCACCGCCGGTGCGGATGGCGCCGTCCTCGTCCGGAATGGCGTCGAGATGGTGATCACGGCCCCGAGCGTTGTCGCCGTCGACGCGACCGGGGCAGGGGATTGCCTGGCCGGCGTGCTCTGTCAGTCGCTCGGACTGGGGCGTGACCTGGAGACCGCGACGCGGCGGGCGGTGGCCGCGGCCAGCCTGTCGACGACAAGACTGGGGACGCAGACCGCGTTCCCCGGAGCCGACGAGCTATCGATCCAGGGTGCCGGCACCTAGTCGTGCGAGATGACGGCGGTCACCTGGATCTCGACGATCGGGTCGCCGACGATATGCGCCTCGACGGTCGCCCTCGCGGGAAACTCGGCCGTGAAGAACTCTCGATAGACGGCGTCGTACGCCTTGAAGTCCCGATCCACGTGCTCGAGATACGTGGTCACCGTGCAGACGTCGGCTAGCGAGGCACCGGCCGCCTCGAGGCAGGCCTGGATGTTGCGCAGCGCCTGGCGGGTCTGTGAGCCGACGTCATCTCCGGGAAGCCGCTTGTTGGCGTCCGTCCCGACCATCCCCGCCACGAAGACGAGATCACCGGCCCGGACCACCGGGCTGTAGGCGCCGCCTGGGACGGGGACGGTGGCTGGCTGGAATGTCTGCCGTGGAGCCATCGCAGGAACCTCCTTCTAGGTGGCCGGAGTTGCGTGCCGAGGGAGTGCCTTCACGGCCTGCGCGCCCCCGTACCGCTCAAGGACCTCGCGGTGGAGGGCGACGTTGAGGCCCGGACCGTCGGGGATTGCGAGCATCCCGGCATCGAGCCGCCAGGTGGCGAGCTCGTCGATGTATGGCGAACCGGGTCGGTATTCCACGAGATCGGTCGTCTCGAGGGCCGCCGCGAGCTGGAGATCGGCTGCCAGCCCCACGGCCGTGTTCCAGCCGTGCGGGATCAGCCGAACGCCATGCTCGATCGCGCTCCAGCCTATCCGGCGCACCTCGGAGATTCCGCCGGCCTTGGTCACGTCGGGCTGGACGATGTCGACCGCCCCGCGCTCGAGCCACGGCCGGAACGTGGATCGACGGGTCAGGACCTCCCCGCCCGCAATCGGCACTCGGCTCGCGGTCCGTAGCCGGACGTAGTCGTCGATCGCGTCCGGGCGCAGCGGCTCCTCGAACCACGCGACCTCGTGCGCGGCGAGCATCTCGGCCGTTCGGATTGCCCATGCCGGGCCGTGGCTCCAGCGACCATCGCTGCCACCGGCGTCGACCATCAGCAGGTTGTTGGGACCCACCGATTCACGGGCTGCGAACACGATCGATTCGTCGACCTTGGCGCTGACCCGCCCGAACGGACCCCAGCCGATCTTGAACGCCGTGAAACCGGAGTCGCGCAGGCGGCCGAGTGCGTCCGCCAGGCGGGCCGGTTCGTCCATCAGGACGGAGGCGTAGGGCCGGACCTGCTCGCGGTGGCGGCCGCTCAACAGGCGGCCCACCGACTCGCCCGTCGCCTGGCCGAGGATGTCCCACAGGGCGATGTCGATCGCACTGATCGTGTGGGTGATCGCACCGCCGTGGCCCATCCAGAACGATTGCCGATCGACCAGGTTCGAGAGCCGGTCGGGCTCCAGCGCCGACTCGCCGACATACAGCGGCTCGAGGACCCCGAGTGCAGCCTTGACCAGGTCATCGTTGGTCGACGCGCTGCCCCAGCCGACGAGGCCGCTATCGGCCACGACGGCCACGAGGGTATGGACGCAGTCCGTCGCGCGCAGCTCGTTCGACCAGCCGCCCTCGGGAGTTCCGCCGCGCAGGCCGATCGCGTGGATCTCACGGATCTTCATCTAGTTCGGCCTCAGCGTTCGGCCGGGCCGGGCCCCGGTCGTCTCGCCGGCTGCGACGACGCGAACCCCGTTCACGAGGACCTCGTCCACCCCGCTGGCGTAGCCGGGCGGCGAGATGCGCTCGACGAGGCGGTCCAGCCGGAGGACGGCGACATCGGCCAGTGCCCCGACCCGCAGGAAACCTCGGTCCTTGAACCCGAACCGCTCGGCCGGCAGGCCCGTCATCTTCCGGATGAGGGCCTCGAAGGGGAGCACCTTCAGCTCGAGGCCGTAGCGCAACAGGAAATGGACGTGACCGGCGAATGAGATCGCGTTGTGGCCCATCAGGCGGCCCATCAGCCCGTCGGTCCGGCTGCTCATCGTGTCTGCCCCGAGCAGGAACAGGGGATGCTGGATCATCTTGATCAGGTCGGGCTCGTCGAACAGGTCGCCCATCATGAAAAGCCCATTCATGTCGAGGCCAGCCGCCGCCAGGATCTCGAGATAGGCATCGCCGGGCTCGCGACCCGATGCGGCTGCGATCTGTTCGAAGGTCTGGCCGTTCCAGGCCGGGAACGCGCGATTGTTGACAGGGCCGGCCCGACCCCAGTCGCCGCGATCGAGGAACCGCCAGTAGCGATCGAGATCCCGGCGGATCCGAGCGCGAAGGACGGGATCGGCGAGGCGGCTCGCGGTAGCCGCCGGGCCACCATGAGTCGCCCATTCCGGAAGCAGGTTGACCATCAGCCCAAGGCCGAACGTGAACGGCGTGGCGTCCGCCATCACGTCGACGCCATCAGCACGGGCCCGCTCGATCTGCTCGATCGCCCGATCCCAGGCGTTCGGCGGCGCGCCCGTGTTGCGGCGGACGTTGAGGTGCGAGATCTGGCCGCCGGCCCCACTGACCCGGGCGATGGAGATCGCCTCATCAACTGCCTCGAGCAAGTGGGCGTCGCGGTTGCGGATGTGGCTCGCATAGAAGCCACCCCGCCGGCCGGCCGCCGCGGCTACCCGGGCGATCTCAGCCGCCGATGCCAGCCGGCCCGGGTCGTACTCGAGGCCGGTCGAGATGCCCCAGGCGCCGGCGTCCATGGCGCCATCCAGCAGCGCGTGCATCGCCGCGACCTGGGTCTCATCAGCGTCGGTACCGGAGGCACCGGCCGCCGCGCGGACCGCGCTGTGGCCGATCAGCCAGGCCAGGTTGACGGCAACACCTTCACGCTCGACGTGCTCGACGTACTCAGCGAAGCTGCCCCAGCCTACGTCGCCCTCGTACCCGTAGGCCCGCAGCTGGCGGGTGACCGCGGGCCGATCGTCGGGTAGCAGGGGCGCGAGCGAGAGGCCGCAATTGCCCACCACCTCGGTCGTCACGCCCTGTCGGATCGTGCTCTCGAAGCCGGGATTGGCGAGGAGGGTCAGGTCACTGTGGCTGTGGATATCGATGAACCCCGGGGTGACGACCGCCCCACCGGCTGCGATCCGCTCGGCGGCGACGCCGTCGAGGTTCCCGATCTCGACGATCCGGTCGCCGTCGATCCCCACGTCGGCAACCCGCGGCGGATCGCCGGTCCCGTCGTAGACCAGGCCGCCCTGGATGATCAGGTCCACCCGATTTTTGCCTTCACGATCGGCGACGCTGCCTGGCCTGCTGGTCGTATTCGGCGCGAGTTGCCTCGTCGGGTGGGTAGACGCCCGCGATCGGCGCGCCGGCCTCGATCTTGGAAAGGATGAATTCCTCGAGCGACTCCTGTTCCCCGGCATCGATCGCAACACTCTCGGCGACCGAGCGGGGGAGGACGACGACGCCTTCCGCGTCACCGACGAGAACGTCGCCGGGCAGGACGAGGACGCCGGCACAGCCGATCGGGACGTCCAGGTCGATGGGGTGATGGACGGTGAGCGCCGTGTTGCCGTTGGCTCCTGCGGCGTAGCTCGGCAGGTCGAGCCGGCGGAAGCTGGGGCTGTCCCGAAACGCTCCGTCGGTCACGATCCCGGCGGCGCCGCGGACGTGTAGCCGCGTGGCAAGGATGTGGCCGAGCGCGGCCGCGTCCGTATTGCCGCGGGCATCGATGACCAGGATCTCGTGTTCGCCGACGGCCTCCACGGCCAGGCGCTGGACGTTGGTCTTGTTGTCGTACTCGATCCCGGGCTTCAGGTCGGCCCGTGCTGGTACATAGCGCAGGGTCCTGGCGTAGCCGACCATCCGCAGGTCTGGCCGGAGCGGCACGAGGCCATACATGAACAGGTTCCCGAAGCCGCGCTTGAGGAGCTGGAAGGTCAGGGTGGCGGTCGACGCGTGCTGGAGCGCTTCCCAGGCACGCTCAGTCAGCGAGGCTCCAGTGGTCATGGGGCGGCCTCCAGACGGGCACGTGGCAACGGTTCAGCGAGGAGCCCCGCGAACAGTCCGGCATCGATCAACGGCTGCTTCGGGATCTCCAGTCGGCAATGGATGCCAAGCCCGGGCAGGAACTGGGAGATCCGCAGGTCGCACGCCGCGCTCAGGTAGAAGCCGGCGTCGGTCGCCGTCATCCCCTCCCACTCGGTCAGGATCGTGATCCCGGCGGCGAGCGCGGCCCGCGCCGCGAGGTCGAGCGTCTCGCCCGCCATGATCGGGATCAGCCGATCGGCCGTCTCGAGGAGCGGCAAGGGAAGCGTTCGGCCGCCCAGATCGGCCGCGGGCAGGCGATGGACGGTCAGGCTGACCTCGCCGCCGACCTCCACTCCAGTCATGTACACCTCGCCGTCGCCCATCGCCGCGTGCAGGTCGCCGACGTGGAGGCCCGCGCCCGGAATGGCAACGGGCAGGTACAGCCGGGCTCCGGTCGTGAGCAGCTTCGTATCCATGTTGCCGCCCCAGCCGCCACCGAGCAGCGTACCCGGCGTCCCGGAGGCCGGGGTCAGGCCAATGAACCCGACCATCGGCCGGCGGGGGAACGAGACCGGCCCGATCGTCGCTCGATGCTCATCCATCTCGATGATCCGGAAGACCGGCTCGCCGACGTCGTCAAAGGCCGTCGTGCCAGGGCGATGGATCATCAGGCCGCGGTCGGCGGTCGTGACGTCGTGCAGGTCGACCGCCAGCACGTCGCCGGGCTGGGTGCCCTGGACCTCGATCGGGCCGGTGACAGGGTTGATCCAGCGCGTGTCGCGCAGGTCGTCCGGGACGCTGGCGGCCGTGATCGTGCCCGTCCGGCAGTCATGGGTCTCGACGAGGAACGGCTCGCCGGGCTGCACCGAAGCGATGAACGGGACCCCGGCCTCGAGGCGGTAGGCGACCTGGCTGCGCGAGATCCGCACCGCTCCACCTCATCCCCAGGTTGCCGGCCATGGTCGCCGGTGGGTCGCAGCCTACCAAATTTCGATACTCGAAGAACACCGTCGATCCGGTCCGGATCGCTGCTACACTCCGCTCGCCAAACGGCCCTCCACGTTCGACAAGATCAGCCTGTCGAGGGAGCGGGCCGGGGCCAAGGCGGGCAGCGTTCTCGTGGTTGGGCGATGGGTGGAAGTGGGCGACCGGGTGATGGTCGTGCGCTACCCGTTCCTCAGCCAGAACATCGGCCTCGTGATCGGCAGTGATGCTTGCGCCGTGATCGACACGCGCAGCTCGGCTGTCCAGGCGCGCGAGATCCAGGACGACATCCGGGCGATCACGTCCATCCCGGTCGGCGCCGTCATCAACACCCATGGCCACTCCGACCACGTCTTCGGCAATCAGGCGTTCCGGCCGGTCGATATCTGGGGCCACGCGGCCTGCGTCCGGTTCCTGGCGGCCACGGCCGAGGACCAACGGAGCGAGGCGGCCCGCCACGAGCCGGCGATGGCCGACGAGCTCGGGGCCGTGGTCGTCGATCCCCCGAACCGGCTGATCGAGCGCACGACGGAGCTCGAGGTGGGTGGCCGTCGGATCGAGCTCAATGTGCCGGGCCGGGGGCACACCGATCACGACGTGGCGATCGTCGTGGCTGACGCCGGGGTGGCCTTTGCCGGTGACCTCGTGGTCCGGGGCGACGCCCAGTTCTTCGGCCATGCCTACCCGCTTGACTGGCCGCAGAGCCTGGCCAATCTCGAGGCACTGACCTGGTCGGTGCTGGTCACCGGCCATGGTCGCGAGGCCACTCGGCCCTACCTGGCCGGCGAGATCGCCCGCCATCGGAAGCTCGTCGAGACGGCGATCACCGCCCATGCGCAGCACATTCCCTGGGAGGACCTGCTTGCCGAAACGCCCTATCCGGCCGACATTGCCCGGGTCGCCCTGGCCCGCACCTACGCTCAGCTCGACGGCGCCATCTGAGGTGGCGCCAGTCATGGGAGGCCAGCACGCACGATGAGCGCCAAGCGACGCATTCGATTGACCCTGCAACCCCTTGGCGTCTCGGTGGTCGCCGACCTCCTCGACGAGGAGGCGCCGCGCACGGCGAGTCACGTCTGGGATCGCCTGCCGGTCGTTGGCCCCGCGTACCACGGGCAGTACTCCGGGGCAGAGATCTTCGTGCTCGTGCCCAACCCACTCCAGATCGACGAGGAGAACCTGGCCGGAATCCCCGTCCCCGGCGAGCTGTTCTACTTCTACCAGGGCACCGAGAGCGTGGTCGCCGATCCCGAGCCGATCGAGGAGTTCGTCCTCGTCTACAACCGCGGCGTGATCCTCAAGCAGGCCGAAGGGATGCCCACCCGGGCCAACCTGTTCGCGCGCATTCCCGGCGACTGGAAGTTCGACTGGACCGACTTCCAGAAGGCCTGCGCGCAGCTCCGGCTCGTTCCTCAGACCCTCCAAATCGAGCGCGTCAACGAGGGCTGATGGGCGCGATATTCGCTTGACATCACCCGATCCGTCGACCACCATTTCGTAGACATTCGAAAATTTCGCCCGTTGGAGGACCGACATCTCGACCGAGGTCAGCACATCGTCGACCCCGACGGTCGTGCGCCATATCGCGGATTCGCTGGCGCGACGGATCCTGTCCGGAGAGGAGGGTTTCCAGCCCGGAACTCGATTGCGAATCATGATGTTGTCGGACATGTTCGGAGCCAGCCCTACGCCGATCAAGGAAGCCCTGCGCGAGCTTCACGGCCAGGGCCTCGTGGTGATCAACCCCCGGAAGGGGGCGTCGGTCGCGTCGCTTTCGGCCCGTGACTTCGACGAGATCACGATCCTGCGGGTGGAGCTGGAGCTCCTGGCGCTCCGCCTGGCGACATCGGGCGGGTTCCAGGTCTGGATCCTGCCTGAGCTGAAGATGATCGTCCAGAAGCAGGCCCAGGCACTGGCCAAGGAGGACGCCGCTGAATACTTCGACCTTGATCTCCGGTTTCACACCTTGATTGCGATGGCGAGCTCAAACGAATACCTGGCGTCCTCGTACCGGGACCTCACTCGGCGCGCCGCCATTCGGGGGGCCTATCTCGTTGAGTCGATCGAGGCGATGCAGGAGAGTCGCTCGGAGCACATCGCGATCCTCGATCGGCTGAAGGACACGGACCTGCCGGAGGCCAGCCGGCTGCTCATCGAACACGCCGAGCATGCTCGGGCTCGGAGTGGGTTCGTCGAGGCGTCGCCCGAGCGGTAGGGAGGCGGGACCCCGGGCCAGATCGCAACCAGGGAACAACCGGCCCGACGTCCGGGCTCAACCAACTCAAGGTGGCGCGGCCGATCGGGGACTGGCAGGGTCTAGGCCCGACGATCGCATCGATATCGGGTCGGGCGCGCTTCGCGGGCAAGGTGATTTCGAAATTCGAGTAGGAGGACTCGTCGGGGGGTCTCGTCGCAACAGGTGCTTTCGAAATTCGATTAGGAGGAGCGTTGTGGAACACGATCGCTTTCACGTAGAGCTCACCAGGCGTGACCTGCTCAGAATCGGCGCATTGCTGGGCGGTGCGTCCGTCGCGGCGGCCGTCCTTGCCGCGTGCGGCGCCAGCTCGACACCGGTTCCAGGCACGGCCGGCGCCAGTACTGCACCGGGAGCCTCGACAGCTGCCTCGTCCGGAGCGCCCGCGAGCGCCGCGGCCGGCAAGCCCGGCGGCACGCTCCGGGTGGCCCAGGGGGCCGATATCACCCAGCTCGATCCATTCCTGGCCAACATCACGACCGAGAACGGGATCTTCTCGAACGTCTATGAGACGCTCGGCTACTTCGACGACGCGACCCTGCTCGTCAAACCCCAGCTGGCGAAGTCGTGGACCTGGGCGCCCGACAGCAAGAGCGTGACCTTCCCGCTCCAGACCGGCGTGAAGTTCCACGACGGCACGCCAATGACGGCGAAGGACGTGCAGTACTCATTTACCCGGATGCAGGACAAGACTCTCGGCTCGGCCTACACGGCCCTGATCAGCGACATCGTGTCGATCGACGTGGTCGACGACAACACCGTCAAATTCAATACGAACGGCTTCTCGAACAAGCTGATCTCCGCCCTGCCGAACGTGGCGATCATCCCCAACAACTCGGGCTCGACGATCACCAAGACGCCCAACGGCACTGGTCCCTTCAAGTGGGTCGAGTGGGTGGTCAACGACC
>JBEPUS010000079.1:0-10752 GCA_041691435.1 Chloroflexota bacterium | reverse complement strand
GTGGGGCGGCCGGAGCATCGCCACCTGGATCGCCGCGAAGCCGCCCCAGCTGATTCCCCACATCCCCACGTTGCCGTTGCACCAGGGCTGGCCAGCCAGCCATTCGACCGTGTCGTAGCCGTCGCTCGTCTGCTCGGTCGTGTACTCGCCGCGGGCGATCCCCGGGCTGCTGCCGGTGCCCCGGACATCGAGGCGGCAGAAGGCGTAGCCGCGCGCCGCCAGCCACTGGCCGCGGGCCTCATCGCTCGCCCAGCGCCAGTCGTCCTTGCGGTAGGGGATCATCTCGAGGATCGCCGGAAAGCGGCCCGCCCGGGATGACCCGTCGGCCGGTTTCGGCAGCCAGAGGTTGGCCGAGAGCTCCAGGCCGTCGCGAACGGGGATCCGGACGTCACGCATGACCTTGACCAGGAACTCGGGCCGCGAAGCCGGCCGGTCGTCGATCTCGGGCATCGGCCGAGTCTAGCGAGCGCCCCGGGCCCATCGTCAGCGCGACGCGTCGCCCGGGACGTACGATTCCGGCGATGACCGAGCCGGATCCCACCGAATCGCCCTGGCGCCGCCGATCGCGGCAACTCGTCTACGAGAACGCCTGGGTCAGCGTCCTGCACGACGAGGTCGACCGGCCCGACGGGCAGCCCGGGATCTACGGCGTCATCCACTTCCAGAACCACGCCGTGGCGATCGTGGCGATCGACGAGCGCGACCGGGTCGTCCTCGTTGGCCAGTGGCGCTACACGCTCGATGCCTACTCGTGGGAGCTGCCCGAGGGCGGCGTACCACCCGACGAGACGCCGCTCGACGGCGCCCGGCGCGAGCTGCGCGAAGAGACCGGTCTCAGCGCCGACCACTGGCAGGAGATCGCCCGGATCGCCGTGTCGAACTCGGTGACCGATGAGCTGGGCACGATCTTCCTGGCCACCGGCCTGATCCAGGGCGAGCCATCCCCGGACGGTTCCGAGGACCTCCGGGTGCGCTGGGTGGAGTGCGCCGACGCCCTCGAGATGATCGACGACGGCCGGATCACCGACCTGCTGACGATTGCCGCCCTCGAGCGCGTTGCGCGCGCCCATGGCTGACGCGCCCCGGCGCGACTATGCCGTGGCGGTCATCGGCCTCGGTGGGATCGGCAGCGGCGCGGCCTACTGGCTGAGCCGGCGCCTCGGCGCCGACGTGCTTGGCCTGGAGCAGTTCGAGCTCGGTCATGCCAACGGCGCGAGCCAGGACCACTCCCGGATCATCCGCCTCTCGTACCACCGGCCCGACTACGTCCGGCTGGCCAAGCGGGCCTATGAGACCTGGGCCATGCTCGAGGCGGAATCCGGGGTCCAGGTCGTGACCACCACAGGCGGCCTGGACCTGTGGCCGGCAGGCGCCCGGATCCCGATGGCCGATTACGCAGGCAGCCTGACCGCCGAGGGCGTCCCGTTCGAGGCCCTTGACGCCGCCGAGACGATGCGCCGCTGGCCCCAGTGGCGGCTGGCCGACGACACGGTCACGATCTTCCAGGCGGCCGGTGGGCTGGCCGACCCGAACCGGGCCAACGCCGCCCATCAGCGACTGGCCCGCGAGCACGGCGCGACGCTCCTCGATCGAACGCCCGTCGTGCGCCTCCGGGATGCTGGCGATGAGATCGAGATCGAGACGGCCAGCAGGGGCACGTTCCGGGCCGCGGCCGTGGTCCTGGCCGCCGACGCCTGGACGAACGAGCTGCTCGCCGGGCTCGGCCGGCGGCTGCCCCTGACGATCACCCGCGAACAGGTCACCTACTACGCCTGTCCGCGCCCCGAGGACTTCGCGCCCGGCCGCTTTCCGGTCTGGATCTGGATGGACGAACCGTGCTTCTACGGCTTCCCGACCTACGGCGAGGCGGGGCCGAAAGCCGCCGAGGATGTGGGCGGCCAGCCGACCACCGCCCGCGATCGCAGCTTCGAGCCGGACCGGGCGGCCGGCGCCCGGCTCGATGCCTTCATGGCCCGCCACCTGCCGGGCGCCCTGGGGCCGGAGATCCTCACCAAGACGTGCCTCTACACGATGCCGCCCGACCGCGATTTCGTGATCGATCGCCTGCCCGATCATCCGGCGATCTTCGTCGCCCTGGGCGCGGCCCATGCGTTCAAGTTCAGCTCGGTGATCGGCCGGATCCTGTCCGAATTGGTCGTCGACGGTGCGACGCCCTCGGCAGGTGAGCTCGAGCACTTCCGGGTCGACCGGCCGCTCCTTCTCGCGGACGATCCGCCGACGAGCTTCATGGTCTAGGCGTCCCGCCCGGCGCAACGCTGGTGCGTCACGTGGTTGGCCCTTGCACACGATGGTGCCGTTGTGCAACCCTGCCCGAACGATGCGGCCGGAGCCGGCGGAGTGGACGGAGCCGCGCGGAGGAGGACTCACCCGATGCGATCGCCCCTGCGCGACAAGCTCGCCCGCACCCTGGCAGCGTTCGGCCTGGCGCTGGCCGCCGTCCTGCCCGCCGCGTCGGTCCAGGCCAAAGACCTGCTGACCCTCCGGGTGGGTACGGTCGAAGCCCTCGACTCGCTGAATCCGTTCAACACGGCCCTGAACGTGGGCTACGAGGTCTTCACCCTCAACTACGACCTGCTGGTCAACTTCGGCCCGAACAACGAGCCCGTCCCGGGCTTCGCCGACACGTGGACCCAGTCGGCCGATCAGCTGAGCTGGACCTTCCACATCCGCGACGGGATGAAGTGGTCGGACGGCGTCCCGGCCACGAGCGCCGATGTCGTCTACACGTACAACCTGGAGCTGGATGGCACCAAGAACGACGGCGTCGTGGGTCTGGGCTATCTCGATCCGTATCTCAAGGACGCGTTCGTCACGGGCGTTACGGCGCCTGATCCGTCAACGGTCGTGATCACGTCCTCACGACCGACGTCGAAGCTGACCCACTCGTACATCCCGATCGTGCCCCAGCACATCTGGAAGAACGTCACCCCGGCCAACATCAGCGACTTCGAGAACAAGGTGCCCGTCGTGGGCACCGGCCCTTACCAGGCGGTCGAGTCGACCAGCCAGTATGTCCGGCTGGTCCGCAACGCCAGCTACTGGGGCAAGCAGGGCGCCGCCGACGAGATCGTCATCCAGTACTACCCGAGCGCACCGGACACGATGGTCGCGGCCTTCAAGAACAACGAGCTCGACTACATCCACAATCCGAGCCCCGAGTCCTTCAACCAGCTCAAGACGGCCAAGAACACGGTTGCCCTGGCCAGTGAGGGCGACGGATTCACCCAGCTGAACTACAACACGTACACGAAGGGCGGCGGGGCGTCGACCACCGCGCTCCAGGATCCGGCCTTCCGCCAGGCGCTGGGCTACGCGATCGACAAGCCCACCCTGATCCAGAAGGTCCTCCTCAGCTACGGCTCCCCGGGCACGACCCAGGTGCCGCCCTGGGAGAAGAACTGGCACGTCGACCCGACCGACGTCCGGGCGTTCAACATCGACAAGGCCAACCAGATGCTCGATGCGGCCGGCTATCCGCGCGGTTCCGACGGCACGCGGATCGACAAGCAGGGCAAGCCGCTCAACCTGCGCCTGTACACCCCCAACACGGACGCGAGCTATCCCAAGGACGCCCAGTTCATCCAGGGCTGGTTCGGCCAGGTGGGGATCAAGGTCAGTGCCCAGGTCCTCGACGAAGGCACCCTGGTGACGGACGAGGCACTCGACTCGACGAAGCCGATCAAGACCCAGCTCAACTACGACATGGTCATCTGGGGTTGGGTTGGTGACCCGGATCCGAACGCCCTGCTCCAGATCCTGCTGACCTCGTCGATCGGCAGCACCAGCGACAGCCAGTGGTCGAATCCCCAGTACGACCAGCTCTATGACCAGCAGAACCAGGCCGCCACGGACGCCGAGCGCAAGACCTACATGACCCAGATGCAGCAGATCCTCTACGACCAGGCGCCGTACGACATCCTGTACTACGACAACAACCTGGACGCCTACCACACCGACAAGTTCGCAGGCTGGCAGAACCAGCCGGTCGAAGGCGGGGCGCCCTTCTTCCAGGATGGCTCCATCAACTACACCCTCTTGACGGACGCGACGAAAGCCACGCCGGCACCCTCGACTGCCGCCAATGCCGAACCGTCGACCGGCAGCTCCAGCGGACCGGCAGCCAGCGTCGCCCCGGCCCCGGCCCCAACTGATACGGCCAGCACGGGCAGCCCGCTGCTCCTGGTCCTGGGCATCGTCGCGATTGCCGTCCTGCTGGTCGGCTTCCTGATGATCACCCGCCGCCGACGGGTATCGGCCGCCGAGGACGACGAGTGACCGAGGATTCCGGAGAGCCTCCGGGCCGACTGATCGGAACCGCCTGACCCCATGGGCAGCCGCTACCTGATCCGCAAGGTCGTGGGTGCCTGTCTCACGATCTTCATGATCGTGATCCTCAACTTCGTGCTGTTCCGGATGATGCCGGGCTCACCGGACCGGATCCTCCTGCGCAACCCGAACGTCACGGCCGACGCGATGGCCGCGGCGCGCATCCGCTGGGGCCTGGACAAGCCCCTGATCCCCGACCAGCTGGTCGACTACCTCGAGGCGACGGCCTCCGGCGACCTCGGCTTCTCCTTCAAGTTCCACGGCGAGGCGGTCACCGACGTCCTGTCCGGCCGCCTCTGGCCGACCGTGATCCTGTTCGGCGTGGGCGAGGTGCTGGCGATCTTCCTTGGGTTGGCGCTGGGCGCGTATTCAGGCTGGAAACGCGGCGGCCCGATCGACTACATCGGCAACGGGCTCAGCCTGATCCTCTATTCGATGCCCTATTTCGTCATCGGCATCCTGATCCTGGGTGTCTTCGCGGTGGGTCTGCACTGGTTCCCCACCAGCGGCATGCTCACGATTGGCGGCGGCGACGGGACCTTCACCAGCCAGCTCCTCGACTTCTTCGGCCACCTGGCCCTGCCCGTCACCACCGTGGCGATCGGCCTGATCGGCCAGTACTCGATCCTGATGCGCTCGTCGGTCATCGAGACGCTCGGCGAGGATTACGTGACCACGGCCCGGGGCAAGGGCCTGACCTCGAGCCGGATCCTGCGTTCGCATGCCCTGCCGAACGCGCTCCTGCCGGCCGTCACCCTCATTGCGATCAACCTGGGCTACGTGATCGGCGGGGCGATTACCGTCGAGGTGGTCTTCAACTGGCCCGGGCTGGGGACCCTCACCGTCACCGCCCTCGAGGCGCGCGACTACCCGGTCCTCCAGGGGATCTTCCTGCTGTTGAGCGTCTCGGTGGTCCTGGCCAACCTGGTCGCCGACCTGATCTACGGCCGGCTCGATCCACGGGTCCGCTCATGACCGCGCCGGCCGTGCCCGAGCAGAGCGTTCGCAACGAGCGCCTGCGCCTTCGGCTCCAGTCGATTCGCTCGTTCGCGCGGCGCTTCGCCAGCCGGCCGGACGGCGTGATCGGGGTGATCGTCCTGCTCGTCTTCACCGTGCTGGCAATCGCTCCGGAAGTGTTCGTTGGCCCACTTCAGACGGCGACCAGCGCCAGCGGTCCCTCGCTCTCGCCGCCGACTGCGGCCAACCTGCTGGGCAGCGATGAGCTCGGCCGGGACATCCTCAACCTGACGATCCACGGGACGCGGATCTCGATGGTCATCGGCCTCCTGGCCACGATCGTCACGATCTTCCTGGGGGCGCTGGTCGGGATCGTGTCGGGCTACGTCGGCGGCCGGGTGGACACCGTCCTGATGCGGATCACCGACTTCTTCCTCGTCCTGCCGACATTCGTGCTGGCCCTGATCCTGGCCCCGATCATCCTCGACATCGTTGGCGCCGACTCCGAGTTCTTCGGGATCCGGGTGACCCTGCTGGTCATCGTGGTCGTGATCGGCGTCACGAGCTGGGCATCGACGGCCCGGATCATCCGCTCGCAAGCCCTGTCCGTGAAGGAGCTCGCATTCGTGGGCCGGGCCCGGGTGATCGGCTCCGGCCCCCGACACATCATGTGGCGGCACATCCTGCCCAACGTCATGAACCTGATCGTGGCCAACACGGTCCTCGTCTTCGGCGGCTCCATCCTGACCGAGACGACGCTGTCGTTCATCGGCCTCGGCGACCCGTTCGCGCCGTCCTGGGGCCAGGTCCTCAACGCCGCCGAGTCGGCCGGGGCGATGGGCCTGGGGGCGTGGTGGTACGTGGTCCCGCCATCCGTGTGCATCGTCCTCGTGGTCCTGGCCTTCACGCTCGTCGGCTCGGCCCTTGACGACGTCCTGAATCCGCGCCTGAGGATCCGCCGATGACCGACCGGGGCCCAGTCGCTTCCAGCGCGCCTGGGGCCGACGATCTGGACGATGCTGCGGCCGTTGCGGCTCGCGCGGCGGCCCTCGACGCGCAGACGCTGATCCGCGGCCGGCGCCAGTGGCCGCTGCCCAAACAGGCCGACCCGAACGCCCCCCTCCTGGTGGTCGATCACCTCACCACCCGGTTCAAGATGGCCGGCGGGTCGATCAAGGCGGTCGACGACGTGAGCTTCACCCTCAACGATGGCGAGGCGTTGGGGATCGCCGGCGAATCCGGCTGCGGCAAGACGACCACGGCCCTGTCGCTCGTCCGCCTGCTGCCGGCCAACGGCCGGATCGGCAAGGACAGCAGCGTCAAGCTCTTCGGGATCGACCTGGCCAAGAAGTCCGAGGACGCCCTCCGGCGCTATCGCTGGCGCGAGATCTCGATCATCTTCCAGGGCGCGATGAATGCCCTGAACCCGGTCCGCCGGATCAACGAGCAGATCGCCGAGCCGGTCGAGCTGCGCCTCAAGGTCAACAAGGCCGACGCGATGAAACGGGCCGGCGAGCTCCTCGAGCTGGTGGGGATCCCGGCCCGGCGGGGCCAGGCCTACCCGCACGAGCTCTCCGGCGGGATGCGCCAGCGGGCGATGATCGCCATGGCCCTGGCCTGCGATCCGGCCGTCGTCATCGGCGACGAGCCCACCACCGCCCTCGACGTGATGGTCCAGGCCCAGATCCTGGAGCTGCTCGAGCGCCTCCGGCGGGAGCTGGGGCTTTCGCTGATCCTGATCACCCATGACCTGTCGGTGATCGCCGAAACCTGCGACCGGGTGATGATCATGTATGCCGGCAAGGTGGCCGAGGAGGGCGCGGTCAACGTCATCTTCCGGACGCCGCGCCACCCATACACCCAGAAGCTGATCGGCGCCTTCCCGAACATCCACGCGGACCGCCGGACGCTCGACGTGATCCCCGGCTCGCCGCCCGACCTGCGCGATCCGCCGCCGGGCTGCCGCTTCCACCCGCGCTGCCCGCTCGCCATGGCGGTCTGCTCGGTCGAAGTGCCACCGGAGGTGACGTTCGCCGACGGCGTCCGCGTCGCCTGCCATCTCTACCCGCCGGGCAGCGCCGGCGTGCCGATCACGAAGCCCACGAAGGATGCCCTGGTCCGTCCGCCGGACGAGGCCGCCGAGGGTCTCGGGGCGGGCGTCTTCGGCGATCCGCACGAGGCCCTTGAGCAGATCGAGGAAGAGGCCCAGCCTGGCGCCCCGTTCACGATCGGCCCCAGCCACGGGCTGACCGACGACCGCTCGCTGGACGACATCCCGTGACCGAGCTCCTCAAGCTCACCGGCCTGGAGGTCCATTTCCCGATCCGCGGGGGGATCCTCGATGCCCTTCGGCGCCGGCCGCGCGGCTACGTCCGGGCGGTCGACGGGATCGACCTGACGATCAACAAGGGCGAGGTGCTCGGCTTGGTCGGCGAGTCGGGCTCGGGCAAGACCACCACCGGCCGGGTGATCGTCAAGCTCACGAAACAGACCGGTGGGACGGTGATCTTCGACGGCCAGGACGTCAGCAACCGCTGGGGCGTGTCGAAGCTGCGCGAGTATCGGCGCCGCGTGCAGATCATCTTCCAGGACCCGTACGAGACGCTCAACCCGAAGCAGACGATCCACGATTTCGTGGCCGAACCGCTCGAGGTCAACCACCTGACCAGGTCGAACGCCGAGAAGGAGCGGCGGGTGATGGCCGCCCTCGAGAGCGCCGGCCTGCGGCCGGCCCATGAGTTCGCCTTCCGCTTCCCGCACGAGCTCTCCGGTGGCCAGCGTCAACGGGTGGTGATTGCCGGGGCGCTGGTGATGAACCCGGAGCTGGTCGTGGCCGACGAGCCGGTCTCGATGCTCGATGTCTCGATCCGGACCGAGCTCCTGCGGCTGATGCTTGACCTGCGCCGCGACTTCGGCCTGACCTACCTGTTCATCACCCACGACCTGTCCCTCGCCTGGGTGATCGCCGACCGGATCGCGGTGATGTACCTCGGCAAGATCATGGAGATCGGACCGGCCGAGGCGGTGATCCGTTCGCCCCGCAACCCGTACACCAAAGCCCTCGTGAGCGTCTCGCCGACACCCGAGCCGGCCGATGCGCAAACCCGGGCGAATCGCTACATCCTGCAGGGCGAGACGCCCGACGCCGCCCATATCCCGGCCGGCTGCCGCTTCAACCCGCGCTGTCCGCTTGCCTTCGACCGCTGCAGGGTGGAGGAGCCGCCGCTCTTCGACGTCGGCGACGGCCACCAGGCCGCGTGCTGGCTGGCCGAGGGTGGCGCCGAGCTGCCGCCGTTCCCGGCTCGGCGCGGCCTGCCCGCGCTCGACGTCCTGGCCCTGCCGATCCCCACAGACCCGATCTCCAACCCGACCGTCGAGTCGCCCCCGGCCGCGTGACGCCGCTGACCCCGCTGACGCCCGACGAGATTGCGCCGCTCCTCGCGGCAACGGTGGCCACCCTGCGCGCCGAGGTGCGTGGCCTGGGCCGCGGGGCGGGCTGGCGGCCGGCCGCCGGTCTGTGGTCCGTCAATGCGTGCATCGGGCACCTCATCGAGTGTGACCGGCGCGCGTACGACGGCCGGATCCGGCTCATCCTCGACACCGACGGCGTCGTACTCATGGGCTGGGACCCGGTGGCCGTGGCGGCTGGGCGTCATGACGAGCAGGCCGACCCGATCGCGCTTGTCGAGGCGTTCGCGGCCGGGCGCAGCAAAGGGATCGCCCTGGTTCGATCGCTCACGCCGGGCGATCTTGGGCGCGTCGGGATCCATCCGGACGTCGGCGCGCTCACGGTGGGCGACCTGCTCGGGGAGTGGGTCCACCACGATCGCGAACACGTTCGCCAGGCCCTGGCCGTCACCCAGGCCCGCGTCTGGCCGCAGATGGGCGGGGCCCAGCGGTTCAGCGAGCCCGGCGACCAGCCTCGATCAGCAGGGCATCCCGGCGAACCCGGCAGAGCAGGTCGACGAGCTCAAGCCGATTGACGGCCGCCTCCAGGGTGGTCCCGACCGTCACCGCCCCGTGACGCTCCTGGAGCACGGCAGTTGCGAACGGCTCGGGCGGCTCGGTCAGGGCGGCGGCCACGGCGGCGGCAATCTCCGGGCCGCCCATCGGGAGGAGCGGGACGAACGGCAGGCGGGGCAGGAGCAGGCGCGTCTCGGGCAGGTCGTCGGGGCTGGGCCGCTCACCGGCGAGGGTCAGGCCAAGGGATGCGGCGAGGTGGGCATGCGCCACGGCCAGCACGTCCAGCCGGGCTCGATACACCGCGCGATGAACGGCGATATCGGAGCTGGGTCGCGGAGCGTCCGGGCTATCCGCGTGGGCCGTGGCATCGCCATCTGGCGCTGCCGCCGGGTCCAGGGGGACGAGCAACAGGTCCTCGACGCTCAGCTCGTCCTTGCGCCGCCCGGACGGGGTGACGAGGAGCTGGTCGCCCAGGCGAATCGAGAGATTGCCCTCGGCCGCGACAATCAGTCCCCGGGCACCGAGCCGCGCACCGGCCTGGACCATGGCCACGGCCGCCTCGAGATAGTCGAATGCTTCCATGCCCCTGATCATCGGGCATCGGGGCGAGTGGCGCCGGGCTACCCGCGCGGGCGGCGCTTCTCTGGGTCGTACAGGGCGGGCTCCCCGACCGTCGCGGCCACCGAGCCATCGCCAAGGGCTACGTCGACGCGGGTGCCGGGTACGGCCGCGCCGCGATCGAGGATGGCCAGGGCGATGGGGCCCAGGCGGGGCGAGGCCGTGGGGCTGGTGGCCGTTCCAACCGGTGCGCCGCCGAGCTGGACCGCTGCACCGGCCTCCGGTACCTCGTCGCCCTCGATCGTCAGCGAGACCAGGCGCAAGGCAGGTTCGCCCGCGTCGCGCTCGGCCCGGATGGCGCGGTCGCCGTGGAAGGCGCGCCCATCGATCTTCATGAACCGCTCGAAGTTGATGTCAAAGGGACTCGACTCGGCGGGCGTGTAGTCGTAGCCGGGCAGGATCATCCCGGCCTCGATCCGCAGCACGTCGAGGGCATCGAAGCCGTACGGCCGGACATCGCCCGCCGCCGTCAGCGTCCGCCACAGCGGCTCGGCATGCTCGGGCCGCACGAAGAGCTCGTAACCGAGCTCGCCCGAGACGCCGGTTCGGGCAATCCAGGCGGGTACCGAACCCACCTTGACCGGCTCGGTCAGGAACCGGAAATAGCCCAGCGTGGCCAGGTCGAAGTCCACGTGGCGCTGCAGGATCTCGCGCGTCCGCGGCCCCTGGAACTGGACGTGAGGCAGCTCGTGGACGATCAGGTCGATCGTCACATCCAGGCCAGCCGAGACCTCCCGCAGGTGATCGCCGAGGTCGAACCGATTGGTCATGAACCAGACGTGATCCGGCCCGAAGACATAGACCGTGGCGCCGTCGATGACCGGCCGTCCGCGTCGAGGAGCGGGGCGTAGCGGACCCGGCCCGGGC
>JBEPUS010000078.1:0-10782 GCA_041691435.1 Chloroflexota bacterium | reverse complement strand
CCTGCCGGCGAGCGGCCTGCTGGACGACGAGCTCTGCGCGCGCGGCTGGAGCGAGTCCCGGGACCGCGCCCGGCCGCGCGGCGAGATGGCCCTGCGGCGTGAGCTGAGGCTGCGCGGCGTCGGCCGGACGGAGATCAGCGCCGCCCTCGACGAGCGCCGCGGCCTGGCCGAGGAACGATCGCGGGCCGGTCTCGAATCCGGTGATGACGGTGAGCTCTCCGCGTCGCCCGACGAGGCGGCTGCCCGCCGCTTGATCGAGCGCCGGCAACGTGACTTCGATCGGATCGCGGACCCGCGCAAACGACGCGAGCGGGCCTACGCCCTCCTCGCCCGGAACGGCTTCGATCCCGAGGTCTGCCGCACGGTCGCCGGCTCGGTTGCGCCGCCCGCGGGCGGGCCGTAGGCTAGCGCCAGACACCGAATGCGTCGCGAATCCGGGGAGGAGCGCGGCGCTGGCCCTTCGCCCCGACGCGGTCCGAGCGCGTGATTTGCCCGTCTGCGTCGTCACGTTGACTACAGACCTCCGGCCGCTGATACGGCCGGGTGGGAGGAAAAGCAGATGAGTGCCGTCCTCGTGGCGGTGGTCGCGATTGCGGCCACGGCCGTCGGCGTCCTACTTGGATTCGTGGTCCGCAGCATGTTCGCGAGCCGGGCCATGAAGGAGGCCGACGAGAAGGCCGCCCTGATCATCGAGAAGGCCCGCAGCCAGCAGAAGGACCTGATCCTCGAGGCCAAGGAAGAGAAGATCCGGCTCCAGCGCGAGGCCGAGGACGAAGCCCGGGCCAAGCGCAACGAGCTGTCCAACCTGGAGCGGCGCGTCCTCCAGCGCGACGAGCAGCTCGACCAGCGTGCCGACATGCTCGAGGGGCGGGATCGCAAGCTGATCGACCGCGAGCGCGAGCTCGACCGGGCTCGCGAGGAGCTGATGAAGGCCCACCAGGAGCAGGTGGTCGCCCTCGAGCGGGTAAGCGGCATGTCGGCCGAGGACGCCAAGGGGATTCTCCTGGAGGCGGTCCGCGAGGAAGCCGAGCACGACGCCGTCAAGCTGGCCAAGTCGATCGAGCGCCGCGCTCGCGAGGAGGCCCAGGACCGGGCCCGAGAGGTGGTCGTGACGGCCATCCAGCGCGTCGCGGCGGATCACACGGCCGAGCACACGGTCACCGTCCTGCACCTGCCCAGCGACGAGATGAAGGGCCGGATCATCGGCCGCGAGGGCCGCAACATCCGGGCGCTCGAGCAGGCCACCGGCGTCGACCTGATCATCGACGACACGCCCGAGACCGTCGTCGTGTCGGGCTTCGATCCGGTTCGCCGCGAGATCGCCCGGCTGGCGATCACGAAGCTCATCGCTGACGGGCGGATCCATCCGGGCCGAATCGAAGAAGTCGTGGCCAAGGCCCGTGCCGAGGTCGACCTGGTCATGCGCCAGGCCGGCGAGCAGGCCGCGTACGACGCCGGCGTGCCCGGTCTGCCGCCCGAGATCATCAAGCTCCTGGGCCGCCTCAAGTACCGCACGAGCTACGGCCAGAACGTGCTCAACCACGTCGTCGAGACCAGCCGCCTCGCGGCCGTCATCGCGGCCGAGGTCGGCGCCGACATCCAGATCGCCAAGATGGGCGGCCTGCTCCACGACATCGGCAAGGCCGTCGATCACGAGGTGGAGGGTCCCCACGCCGCGATCGGGGCAGCGATCGCCCTGCGCCACAACCTGTCGCCGAAGGTCGTGAACGGAATCGCGGCCCATCACCAGGAAGTCGAGTACGCCTGCGTAGAGTCGCCGATCGTCCAGATCGCCGACGCGATCAGCGCCTCGCGGCCGGGTGCCCGGGGTGAGTCGATGGACACCTACGTCAAGCGGCTCGAGGACCTCCAGGCCATCGCCGAGAGCTTTGCCGGGGTCGAACGCTCGTTCGCCGTGCAGGCCGGGCGCGAGGTCCGGATCCTCGTCCGGCCCGAGGAGATCGATGACCTGACCGCGAGCCGGCTGGCCCGCGACATCGTCAAGAAGATCGAGGACCAGCTCACCTATCCCGGCCAGATCAAGGTGACGGTGATCCGCGAGACCCGCGCCGTGGAGTACGCGAAGTAGGCGAGCAGGGCGGAGCAAGCGCCCAGGCCAATCTCCAGGCCAATCTCCCGGGCCAGGCCAGCGGCCAGGTCCGACTCGGCAACCCGGCCAACGGCGATGCGCCTCGTCCGGCCGGAGCCTGCCGGGTCCTGATGATCGGTGACGTGATCGGCAAGCCCGGCCGGCTGGCCGTCGAGGCACTCCTGCCGGACCTGCGCAGCGCGCGAGGGATCGACTTCGTCACCGCGAACGGCGAGAACCTGGCCGGCGGGATGGGCCTGACCGAATCGACGGCCAAGCTGCTCTTGGGAGCCGGCGTGGACGTGATCACCTCGGGCAACCACATCTGGGACAAGCGCGAGATCTACCCCGAGCTGGAGCGCAACGACCGGATCCTGCGACCCTTGAACTACGGCACCACGAACGTGCCCGGCCGGGGCTGGGCCATTCACGAGGCGCTCGACGGCAGCCACGTCGCCGTGATCAACCTCCAGGGCCGGACGTACATGCAGCCGATCGAGAATCCGTTCACCGAGGCCGACCGGTTGATCGACGAGGGCTCGGAGCCGCTGCCGCCCATCCGCCTGGTCGACTTCCACTGTGAGATCACGTCCGAGAAGAATGCCCTCGGCCTGCACCTCGACGGCCGGGTCAGCGTCGTCGTGGGGACCCACACCCACGTGGTGACCGGCGATGAGCGAATCCTGCGCGGTGGGACCGCCTACCAGACAGACCTGGGCATGACCGGCCCGGTTCACAGCGTGATCGGCTTCAAGCCCGAGACCGTCCTGCCCCGGTTCATCAATGCCCTGCCCACCCGCTTCGAAGTCGGGGAGGGGCCGGTCGTGTTCAACGCCTGCCAGGTCGACATCGATCCGGCCACCGGTCGCGCGCTCGCGATCGAGCGGATCCAGCGGCTCGTCGAGGTCTGAGGTGAGCGGGCGGCCCGATCGCCACGATGATCCGGCCCAGCCGGTCGTGCCCGAAGGGCCGTCGCCGGTGGACCTGCACACCCACACGCTGCGCTCCGACGGCACCCTGGAACCGGGCGACCTCGTTGCCCAGGCGGCCGCGGCCGGGATTCGGCTCCTGGCCATCACCGATCACGACAACCTCGGGGCATTCCGGGAGCTGACCGCGGCCGGCGCGCCACCCCTGCCGAAGGGCCTCGAGCTGCTGCCCGGTGTCGAGATCAACTGCCTGACCGGCGGCGCGTCCGAGGTCTTCGAGGGCGAGCTGCACATCCTTGGGTTCGGCGTCCGGCCCGATGACGATGCCTTCGAGGCCGTCCTCGCCGGCCAGCGCAACGGCCGGCTGGTCCGCTTCGACCGGACCCTCGCAACGCTGCGCAGCCTGGGCCTGTCCGTCGACGGCGCGCTCGAGGAGCTCGACCTGGGTGCAACGGAGTCCCTCGGCCGGCCGACGGTGGCCCGGCTGATGATCGCCAGCGGCTACGCCACGTCGGTCGAGGACGCGTTCGAGCGCTGGCTCAGCCGCGGCCGGCCGGCCTACGTGCCTCGCGAGGGGATCGGCCCGATCCGGGCGATCAACGCGATTCGGGCCGCGGGCGGGCTGCCCGTGCTCGCTCATTTCGGCGAGGCGGAGAACCACGAATCGACGATCCGCGACCTGCAGGCGATCGGCCTCGGCGGGCTGGAGGTCTTCTACCGGACGTTCGACCAGGCCCACGTCGACTCGGTCGGCCGGGTTGCCGACGAGCTCGGCCTGGTCAAGACCGGCGGCAGCGACTTCCACGGCGACACCGGCACGTACGCGGAGGTCCACGCGACCACCTGGGTGCCGGCGGTCATCGGGGAACGCCTGCTCAACGCCCTGGCCCGCTCCAGCGAACCCGTGGTCGCCAGCGATGGCTGAGCCAGTCTCCCTGCGATCCCGCCGCGCCCTGCCGATGCTCGACGCGCCCGTGGAGCCGCCACTCGGGCGGGCGGCCAGCCCGGCCGCGGACGAGCGGGTGGGCGAGTATCGGCCGGAGGCAATGGCCCTGCCTCGATTCGCAATTTGGACCCTCGGCTGCCAGATGAACCGGAGCGATTCCGAGGAGATGGCCGGCCGGCTCCTCGCCGCCGGCTGTGATGAGGCCGGCGGGTTCGAGGATGCCGACCTGATCGTGATCAACACGTGCGCGATCCGCGAGGCGGCCGAGCAGAAGGTAATCGGCCGGCAGGGCCAGCTGGCGAAGCTCAAGGCGGCCCGGCCGGGCCTGCGCGTGGTCCTGACCGGCTGCTCGGTCCGGGAGCCGGACCGAGCCGGGCTGCGCCGGCGCTATCCCGCCGTGGACCTCTTCCTGCGTCCCGACGAGGAACCCGAGCTCGTCGACCGGCTCGGACTTGCCTCGGCGCAGGGCGCGATCGGCCAGCGTCCGATCGGGACGGGGATGACCACGCTCGTGGGCCGGGCCGTCGTCGGTGCCGCTGATCATCTCGCCGACAGCCGCTCGGCCGCCCTGGCTGACGGCGCGATCCGCCGCGAATCGGCGACGTCGGCCTGGTTGCCGATCGTCTACGGCTGCGACAAGACGTGCACGTACTGCATCGTTCCGTTCAGCCGCGGACCGGAGCGCAGCCGGCCGTTCGACGAGATCCTCGACGAGGCCCGTCGCCTGGCGGCGGCCGGCTACCGCGAGGTGACCCTCCTGGGCCAGAACGTGAACAGCTACGGCCACGACCTGCCCGTCGAGCCTCGCTTCAGCGGGATCGCCCCGGAGCGCTCGGTGGGCCGGCCCCAGGATCGACATGGCCGGCCCGACCTTGCCGAGCTGCTCCGGGCGATCGATGCGATCCGGACGAGCGACGGCCAGCCGGCCATCCCGCGGCTCCGTTTCGTGACCTCGCACCCCTGGGACCTCTCGGACCGGCTGATCCGCGCGATGGCCGAGTGCTCGTCGGTCTGCGAACACCTCCACCTGCCGGTCCAGTCGGGCGACGACGCCGTCCTGCGCCGCATGGGCCGCCAGTACACGATCGAGCACTACCTCGAGCGGCTCGAGCGGATCCGGGCGGCCGTGCCGGGGATCGCGATCAGCACCGACGTGATCGTGGGCTTCTGCGGCGAGACGGAGGCCCAGTTCCAGGCCACGTTGCGGCTCCTCGAGACCGTTGGCTACGACCAGGTCTTCGCCGCGGCGTACTCGGTCCGGCCGGGAACGCCGGCGACCCACATGGCCGACGACGTGCCACCCGCAATCAAGCGGCGGCGCCTGAACGAGCTGCTGGCCCTCCAGGAATCGATCGGCTTCGAGCGCAATCGCGCGCGGCTGGGCAGCACGGCCCAGGTCCTGATCGAGACGATCGTGCCGCCCCGCAGCCACGAGCACGACGCCGAGCACGTGGCCCAAACCGCCGACGGTCGCGTCCACCTCACCGGCCGGAGCCGAGCCCACACGCTGGTCCACGTCGAGGGAACGGCCGAGCTCGTGGGGCGGCTCGTCGACGTGAAGGTGGACCACGCCGGCCCGTACTCGTTGCGCGGAGCCCTGGCCTGATCCCTGGCGCGGCGACGGCACGCGAGCGCCCGCCCCTGGTGGTCATCGGCGGACCGACGGCCACCGGCAAGACCGGCCTGGCGCTCCACCTCGCACGCGAGCTCCGTTCGGCGGACCGACCGATCGAGATCCTGTCGGCCGACTCGCGGCAGGTCTACCACGGGATGGACGTGGGCACGGCCAAGCCCACCTTCCTCGAGCGCTGGCGGGTGGTCCACCACCTGCTCGATCTCGTCGAGCCCGACGAGGCATTCTCGGTGGCCGACTTCATCCGGGCCGCCGAGCCGGTCCTCGTCGACCTGGCCAGGCGCAACGGCGTGGCCCTCCTCGTGGGTGGGACCGGGCTCTGGCTGCGGGCACTCGCGACGGGCCTGGACGTGGACGCGTCGCCGGCCGAGCCGGCGCTGCGGGCGACGCTGGAGGCCGAGCTGGCCACGATGGGCGTGGCGGCGCTCGCCGCTCGGCTGCAGGCCGAGGGACCGCAGACCGCCGCCCGGACCGACCTGCGCAACCCGCGCCGGGTGGTCCGCGCGCTGGAGATCGTCCTGCTGCGGGGTGACGGGCCGCCGGTAGAGCCGCTCGGCTACGGCGGACGGGTCCTGCGGCTCAACCTGGCGCTCGACCCGGAGACGAACCGCGCCTGGATCGAGCGGCGGGCGGCGGGCCAGCTCGACGGCGGCCTGCCCGAAGAAGCCGGCCGACTGCGGCGCACGTACGGCTCCAGCCTGCGCTCGTTCAGCGCGATCGGCTACCAGGAGGCCTTCGACCTGCTCGACGGGCGGATCGACCGGGCCGGCTTCCTCGCGGTCAACGTGGCCCGCAACGTCGCGTTCGCGCGCCGCCAGCGGACCTGGTTCCGGTCGGACACCTTCGGCGATGTCCAGGTCGAGCTCGACGCGGCTGCCGGGCCGTTCGACGAGGCGCTCGGGGCCGTCCAGGGGTTCCTCGGCGGCGAGCGACTATCCTGACGGCCGCATGAAGACCAACGGAAGCTCCCCAAATGGCATGATCGAGCTGGCGGTGCCGGTCGAGCGCGCCTTCCTGCTGGCGGTCGACACGGACAGCGACGACGGCTGGACGGCCGAGGACTCGCTGGCGGAGCTGGCGAGCCTCGCCGTGACCGCCGGAGCGGAGGTGGTCGGCGCGGAATGGCAGAACCGGCGCCACGTGGATCCGAACTGGTACGTCGGCAAGGGCCGGGCCGAGGAGCTGCTGAGCGCGAAGAGCGAGACGGGCTTCGACGTCCTGATCGCCGATGACGAGCTGTCGCCGGCCCAACAGCGTGCCCTCGAGGAGCTGCTCAAGGTGAAGGTGATCGACCGCAGCCGGCTGATCCTGGACATCTTCGCGCTGCACGCGCAGACGCACGAGGGCCGGCTCCAGGTGGAGCTCGCCCAGCTCGAGTACCAGCTGCCCCGGCTGACCCGCATGTGGACCCACCTGAGCCGCACCGGCGGCGGGATCGGGACCCGCGGGCCGGGCGAGTCGCAGCTCGAGACCGACCGCCGGATCATCCGCGACCGGATCAAGAAGATGAAGGAACGGGTGGACCAGGTCCGCCAGCAGCGGACGACCGCGGCGCGCGCCCGCGACCGCCGGCTCGTGCCAACCGTGGGCATCGTCGGCTACACGAACGCGGGCAAGTCGACGTTGCTCAACTCGCTGGTGGGCGAGGAGGTCGCGAAGGCCGAGGACAAGCTCTTCGCGACGCTCGATCCCACGAGCCGCCAGGTCCGCCTGGGCGATGGCCAGGCCGCGATCATCACCGACACGGTGGGCTTCATCCACAAGCTGCCCCACCAGCTGGTCGACGCCTTCCGGGCGACCCTCGAGGAGGTCAACCGGGCCGATGTCCTGCTCGAGGTGGTCGATGCGTCGGATCCCCACGCCGAGGAGCACCGGATGACCGTCCAGGCCGTCCTCGACGAGCTCGGCGCGGGCGACAAGCCGCGGGTCGTGGCGCTCAACAAGGCGGACCTCGTGGATCCCGCGTCGGCCAACCCGGCCCTGCCCGCCCCGATCACCGCAGGTGCCGTCCGGATCAGCGCCACGACCGGCTACGGGCTGGATGCCCTGCGACTCGCCCTGGGCTCGCTGATCGGATCCCTGGGAGTCCCTGTCGACCTCGAGATTCCCTACGCGGCCGGTGAGCTGATCGCCCGGATCCGCGAGCGGGGTTCCGTGGAGCTCGACTACGGCGGCACCGCGGTGCGCGTCCGCGGCCGGGTGGCCGCCGCCCTGGCCGGGGAGCTCGAGGCGGTGGCCGTGGCCGCCGGCTTGCTCGAGGAACCGGCGCCTGCCTGAGCTCACCCGGCTCGGCGGCCAGCTGGAGCTGGCGGACGGGGCGCGGCTGACCTGGTCGGTCGCCGATGGCGCTCGCGGACGTCGCTGGCGGGCTGTCGCGGACCTGGAGGGTGCCATCACCCACGTCGCGTTGATCGAGGTCGATCCGAACGGCCGGCCGAGCCGCTTGGAGCTGACCACAGCGGCCGGCCTGCTGACGCTGCATCCATCGTCGGACGGACGGGAGATCCACGGCAACGTGGTCACGACAACGGGGGAGGGGATCCGCCCGCTCGCCTTCAGCTGGGGCCCGGAGCACGAACTCGAGATCGTCGGTCGGCCGCTCGCCACGGTCATTGGCCTCCACCGGCGGCGCGCTCGGATGGACCCCGGCGACCAGGACGAGGTCGATGTCCTGTCCATCGATCCCAAGCTGGCCGTGGTCGCCGCCAGGCGCCGGTTCGAACGACTGACCGAGACGCGCTGGCGGGTCCGAGAGGCCGGCGCAGGCGGGCCACACGGCCGGGCGCAGGGCCAGGCGCAGGGTCCATCGGTCGCGGAGGTCGAGATCGACGCAAGTGGCGTTCCATTGGGCGGCGTGCGCTGGCCCCTGGAGCCCGACTGAGCCTCTCCCGCACAACGCAAGTACTGGTGCGTCCGGACAAAGTCCTGTGGATGACGCGTGGACAACGTGCTTGGGAGGCAGCCCCGAGCTTTGAAAGTCGTGGATAAGCCGCTGGTCGGGCCGGCCCTCGGAGAGGTACAGTCGGTCTTGCCCGGAGGGGCCTACGGATCGAAGCCTTGAGGCTGCATGTGCTTGCATGTGCGGACTCGGAGTCGAGCCAGAGGTTCCTTCGGGCGTTTCGTTGTGCCCGTCCGCGGCCTGATTCGCGGGTCGGAACTCAACGAGCGCAGATTTCGTCGGGGGAGTGATGCGCAACGCGTTGGTCGGGGTGGTCCTGGCACTGCTCGTCGGGGCCTGTGGGCCGGCGTCCTCGCCTGCCACCGGAGCGGTCGTCGTCTCGGCCGCGCCCTCTCCCGACCGGCTGCTGGCTTCGCTTGCCGCGGAGCAGGCGCGCTGGGCCGGCCGGCATCCCGCGACCTTCGCCTTCACGCTCAACCACATGGATCCAGGCGGCGTGGGCCCGGATTGGCGCTACCGGATCACCTCGCTCGACGGAGCGAGCCAGGCTGCATGGCTGGATGGGGCCACCCTGTCCGGGGCCGATCTCGCCCAACTGACCATTGAGGGCCTGTTCGAGCGAGCCCACCAGGCGCTCGACGCCGGCGGCGATCTCCAGGTGGGGTACGACCCTACGCTCGGCTACCCGACGCAGATCGCGTACGCCAAGCCATCGGTCAGCGACGGCGACTGGACCGAAACCGTCACCAGCTTCGTCGCGGGGCCGGATACCGCACAAGCCGCCCATGAACGCAAGGTGCTGCGTTCGGCTCGATTGAACTGGAAGCGCTGGGAGCCGACGGCCTACGAGTACGTCTGGCGACGATTCGATGCGCCGGCGGGGCCGGCGTCGGGCACGGCCTGGCGTTTCGTATGGGCCAACGGCCGGTCCTCGACCAGCGCAGATCCCAGCTCCGATGGCGCCCTGCCGGCCACCGCGGCAACCGTCGAGGCGACGTTCGACGCCGCGGACGCCGCCCTCGACGTCGGGGCGTGGGTGGACCTGTCCGTGGATCCCGTGTCTGGCTTGCCACTCCTCCTCGCGGTCGATCCGACGACCACCACCGGCCGCGACCCCTATTGGATCCGGCTCATGTTCACCGATACCCAGCGGGTGGTGGCCACGCAGGCCCTACAGGATGCGCTGGAGCGCTGGGCCGCGGCCGGCCTGCAGCATTTCTCCTACACCTGGCGCTACCGTGGCGAGCTGGACCCGTTGACGTACGGCGTGAAGTGGGACGGCGATCGCTCAGCGCTCACCCGTAGCCCGGGCACGCCCGTTCCGGAAGCGCGGAGCTACGCAACGCCGCGGATCGATGACACGTTCCAGCTCATCCAGCAGGTCCTGGCGCAGGGCGGCCATGTCACCGCCTCGTACGACCCGGCCCTTGGCTACCCGACGCGCGTGGAGGTGGACCCGGCCGGCGACGCCGGGGCCCGGGGCACGATCACGATCAGCGGGTTCGACATCCGCTGAGCAGGATGGCGCCGAAATACGGTCAGTGTGGACAGCGTTTGTTGGCAGTTCGTGGACAACATCCCCGAATCTCGTAACGAACTTCGAAACTCGTTGATAACCCCGTATCGCTGGGCCTGGGGCGGACGTACATTACGTCTTGCCCGGAGGGGCCAACCGACCGAGATTTCGAAGAAGCCGGTGCTTGCATTGGTGGACTCGGAGCCGCGGACGAGTGGTTCCTTCGGGCGTTTCGTTGTGCCCGGAAAATGTTCCGTGGGCTCGGACCGGCGCGCCGCTCCCCGCGCACACTTGCGGGTCCTAACGGCGTCGGCATTGCCCGTGCTCGGGCGCGCCTACCCCCGCGCTCAGGCCGCGCCGCTCCCGGCGCTCACGCCCTCGGTCGTGCGGCGCCGGCACGATTGTTTCCTTGCCGAATAGGGATCCCCGTGCTGTTATCCGAGAAGTGAGCTCCGTTTGGCCCTACGAGCCCGCGCTTCGGCCACTGACCCCGCACGATCGAGTGTGGCCACTCGGCCGCCGAGCACGGGCCCGGTGCCAAACCTCGGCCGGACGAGCTTGATCCTCGCATAGCAGCATGGGGACCGGTAATCGGTGAAACCGCGATCCGGCTCCCTGGCGCAGCGGCTCCCTGGCGCACCGGCTCCCCGGCGCAGCGACTCCCTGCGCCGCGGCCCCGGGCCGGCTCGGCCGCTGAGCGATCGGCGCGCCGGTCCCCGCGCTCAGGCCCTCGGTCGTACTGGCGATGCATCGAGCAAGGCCAGGTTCTT
>JBEPUS010000077.1:0-10784 GCA_041691435.1 Chloroflexota bacterium | reverse complement strand
CACCGGGGACCTGGTCAGGAGCGACTATGCGGCCGCCTGGGCGCTCCTCGCGACCGACGGACCAAGTCGCTCCCAGACCTTTGCTGCCTGGAGCGCCGAGCGCGGCCAGTTCTTCAGGAGCGTCGCCGGCCGCTACACGATCGTCGTGTCGCCCGCGGACGTCGCCCCACTGGCGAGCTGGCTGGCCAGTCCGTGGAGCTCGTCGATCGACCTGGCCCGCGCCGTGCTGGTCGAGGTGGACTACCCGGCCCTGGCGGGCAACAACGCGGGCTACGACCTCTATATCGTCAACCCAACCGCCGCGGGCCTCCGGATCTACGACGTGCGCTGACTGCGCAGGCGAGCGCAGGATGCTTCAGCGAGCCCGCGCGTCGGCGGCGATACTTGTTCAGCCCCGCCCGCGGAATCCCCCCTCCGCAGGCGGGGCACTCGATTCCCCCAGCCGGCATCGGCGCGTCGCGGCGCCGGCGCGGCTCACCGCCCGCCGGCCTAGCTGATCGGGGTGAGACGGATCATCGGGATGATCCGGCCGCCCGTCTTGCCCACGTAGTCGGCGAACGCCGGGTAGGCCTCGACGTGGCGGTCCCAGAGCGCGTCCCGATCGCTGCCCTCGGCGACGCTCGCCGTCGCCTTGGTGGTCATGCCCTCGGTTTCGATCGTGACCGTCGGGTTGGCCACGAGGTTCACGAACCAGGCCGGGTTGGTGGGCATGCCCTGCTTCGATCCGGCGACCACGTAGGCGTCACCATCGCGGCTGTAGGTCAGGACGGCCTCTCGAGGCTGACCCGTCTTCGCTCCGGTCGTCGTCAGGACGAGCAGCTTCCGGCCGGCCATCGGTCCGTTCGCGACCGTGCCTCCGTGCTCGCGAATGTCGGCGATCAATCCCTTGGTGAATGCGGCTGGATCCCAGTCGGCCATCTGAACTGCCCTCTCGTGCGATGCGGTTGTGCCCGCAACCATCTCACGAATCGGCGCGAGCGTGCCTCCGCCCGGGCTGTCGAGGCAAGCGATGAGCGCAAGACGATCGTGGTAGAGGAGGCAGCACGGCCCCGATCGGGCTGCAGCGGCAGATCCCCTCAGGCCGGAGGCGCGAGGCGGGCGAGACGCTCGGGGTCCAGGAGGATGTCGATCTCTGTGATCCCGGCTGGGCCGAAGGCCATGCCCAGGACGGCATAGGGCTTGCCGCCCGCCGTCACGAAGAAGCCCGGCGCGCCGTTGACCAGGACCCGGCGCGCACCCGGCGCCAGGTTGCGGAAGGCCGCAGCCGACTGGGCCACCTCGCGGGCCCCGTGGAACGTCCGGCTGCGCCCGAACGGCGACGGGCCGGGTCCCACATCGGCCCGGGCAATCACGTTCGGATCGAGGACTCGCACGAGGCCCTCGAGATCGCCCTCGCGGGCGGCCGCGAAGAACGCATCGACGAGCTCCCACTGCCGCTTGATCGGAATGTCTTCCGGGGGTGTCGCGCCGCGAACGCGCCGCCGCGCCCGGCTCGCCAGCTGGCGGGTGGCTTCGACGTTGCGGTGGACAATCGGCGCGATCTCCTCGAACGGCAGCCCCAGCGTGTCGTGAAGGACGAAGGCCAGACGTTCAGCAGGACTGAGCGCCGCGAGGACGATCAGCATCGCCAGCCCGACCGAGTCCGCCAGCAACACCTCGTCCTCCGGGTTGGGGGCATCCGGGTCGCTGATGATCGGGTCCGGGACGAGGGCATCGAGCGAGTCTTCGCGGCGGGACGTCCGGGTTCGGAGCCGGTCGAGGCTGAGGCGGGCGACGATCGTCGTCAGCCACGCGCCGAGGTTGTCCACGTCGGTCGTATCGGCCCGGCTCGCCCGCAGCCAGGTGTCCTGGACGACATCGTCGGCTTCGGCCAGCGAGCCCAGCAGGTGATACGCCGTCCCGCGCAGATGGGCGCGATGGTTCTGGAAGCGTACGGCCAGGGTTTCGGCGGGCGGTTCGGGCTGGTTCGTCATCACTCGGTCACGTTGCGTCGGTTGGCTCCGTCAGTGTCATGACGGAGATGCGGCACAGGACGTGACCGACGTACGCCTGATCGAGGAACCAGATCATGAATGCAACCTTGCCACAAGCCGACGGGGCTGCCGGGAATGGCGACCCGAGACCCGGGGTCCGCGCGCCGTTGCTCGTGCGCGCTTCGAACGGCCTGACGAGCCGGCTATTGCGAGTCGGCCTGCCGATGGGTCCCAACACTCTGCTCACGGTCCGCGGCCGAACGAGCGGCTTCCCGCGCTCGGCGCCGGTCGCGATCATGGCCGTCGACGGCCAGCGGTACGTGATCGGGGCCTACGGCGACGTCCACTGGGTCCGCAACCTGCGAGCCGCCGGCGAGGGCACGATCCGGATGGGTCGCCGGACTGTGGCGATCACGGCACGCGAGCTGAGCCACGATGAAGGGGTCGCGTTCTTTGGGACGACACTGCCTGGGTACATCGCCCGGTTCCCCTGGTTCGGGCGGGCGTTCGCCCGGATGCTGTTCGGGCTCGTGGGCCCGGAGGTCCTCGGCGATCCGGAGAAGGCGGCGACGACGCGGCCGGTCTTCGAGCTGACAGTGGCGGCTTCCTGACCGGCGGGTGTGTCCAGAACCCCTGGCGACCAGCGTCTTCAGCCAGTCCGTGGCCGCACTCGGACGGTCACGCCTCTCGTAGCGGGCCGGCCGGCCGAGGCCTCAGCTCGCTGCGGGGACTCCGGCCTCCGGCGCCGTCTCGAAGTCGAACGTCGTGCGCATCGGCTCCTCTTTCATGAACGCGACCGCGATCACCGCGACCACCGCCCCGACGACCCCGACCCAGAACGTGGCCGCGATCGCGATCGAGAAGGCGTCGTGGATGCCCTGGACGATCGCCGGGATCAGCGGCGCGATCTGGGCCTGCTGCGCCGCTGGCACGCTGGCCAGGATCCGCTGGCCCAGGTCGCCGGTCCCGGTCAGGTCCACGGCCCCTCCCCCGGCGAAGCCAGCGACCACCGGTGCGGGTACGCCGGCCGCGACCAGCTGCTTCGGGATCTCGGTCACGAGGCGCGTCGCGAGGAGCGACCCCGCGAACGTCAGCCCGATGGTGCCGCCGATCTGCTGGAAGAACGTCAGGCTGGCCGTGGCCACGCCGATCCGCTCGGGGTTCACGGAGTTCTGGACCACCAGCGTGAACACCGCGAACGACGGGCCGATGCCCAGGCCGGCGATGATCATCCACAACCAGAGGACGGGTCGGTCGGTCTCGGCGGACAGGTTCGTGAGCAGGACGAGGCCCGCGGCGAGCAGCACCAGCGACCCGAGGATGAGCAGCTTGTAGCGGCCGGTCCGGGCCACGATCTGGCCCGACAGCGTAGCGGTCACGATCAGCCCGCCGACGAGCGGCAGCAAGTTGTAGCCGGAGACCGTGGCGCTGGCCTCGGTCACCGTCTGGAAGTAGCGGGGCAGGAAGATGACCGCCCGGAAGAACCCGAACGCGGCGAAGAACATCGCCGTCACCGAGACCGAGAAGTTGCGGATCCGGAACAGGGCCAGCGGCACGATGGGATCGGCGGCTCGCGACTCGATCCACAGGAACACGCCCGTGATGACGATGCCGGCCAGGATCAGGCCGCCGACCACCGGGTCGGTCCATTCGCCGGTGCCCTTGTTGGTCAGCCCGATCAGGATCAGGGTGATCGCCACGGCGAACACCGAGGCGCCGATGTAGTCGATGTGGCGGGCGGCGTCCGGTCGCTTGATCGCCGGCAGCAGGCGCCAGATGATCACGAGCGAGATCAGCCCGATCGGCACGTTGACGAAGAAGATCCAGTGCCAGCCGATGGTGTCGGTGATGACGCCGCCGATGGCCGGCCCGATCAGGAACGAGACGCCGAAGACGGCCCCGAAGAGTCCCAGGTACTTGCCCCGCTCTGAGGGGGTGTAGAGGTCCGCGACCACGGCCAGCGCCACCGGGAAGATCGCCCCGCCGCCCAGGCCCTGGAGCCCGCGGAAGAGGATCAGCTCGCCCATGTTCTGGCTGATACCGGAGAGGATCGACGAGATCACGAACAGGCTGACCGCGAAGATGATGATCGGCCGACGCCCGAACAGGTCCGACAGCTTGCCGTAGACCGGGCCGCTGATCGTGGACGTGAGCAGGTAGATGGTGACGACCCACACGTACAGGTCGTTGCCCTTCAGGTCCGTAACGATCACCGGCAGGGCCGTGCCCACGACGGTCTGGTCGAGTGCGAACAGGAAGAGAGCGAGCAGGATCGCGCCGAGGATCTCGAGGCGCGCTCGTGGGCTCAGGTTGATGCCGTCTGCGGCGTGAGCGGTCATCCCGTTGTTCCTCCAGAGCCCACGATTCGAAGCCCGGCGACAGACGGGACGGACGTCGTGACGAGGGCTCCCGCTGGGGCGGGCATCAGGACGTTTGCGTAGTTTAGGGGATGAGCGCCAGACGCGACGGCGAGGTCGGGCTGGGCCGCCAGTTTCCGCTACCCTCGACTCGTGAGCCGCTCGGACCTCGTGAGTGACACGGCAGGAATCGCCCGCTTGGCCGACATTCCCACCCCGCGCCTGTCGGGCATTCTCGACACGCCGGCGCTGGTGATCGAGCTCGATCGGGTTGAGGCGAACGCCCAGCGACTCATGGATGCTCTCGCCGGCACCGGCGTCCGGCTCCGGCCACACATCAAGACCCACAAGAGCCTGGCGCTGGCCGCCATCCAGCTCGAGCGCGGGGCCATCGGCCTGACGGTGGGCAACCTGGGCGAGGCCGAGGTCTTTGCCGCGGGCGGCGTGGCCGACATCTTCATCGCCTATCCAGTCTGGGCGGGCGGTCCGAAGGCGGCCCGCCTGCGAGCGCTCCACGAAGCAGGCTTTCTTTCGGTCGGCATCGACTCGTCCGAGTCCGCCGTCCAACTGGCGAAAGCCGTGGCGGGCTCGGGCAGACCGCTCAGGGTCCTGGTCGAGGTCGATTCGGGCGATCATCGGACCGGCGTCGGATCGCCGGAAGCAGTCGTCACGATCGCCGAGGCCGCTCGAAGCGCGGGCCTCGACGTCGTCGGCGTGTTCACCCATGGTGGCCACGGCTACGCCAGCCCGGAGGCTCGGTACTCGGCCGCCGAGGACGAGGTTCGAACGCTCGGCGACGCATCCGATGCGCTGGGCGCCCGAGGGTTCGAGGTCTCGGTCATCTCGGCGAGCTCCACCCCCACGCCCGGCGTGGCGCATGGCCAGATCAACGAGATTCGGCCCGGCACATACCTCCTCGGCGACCGCCAGCAGGTGGCCCTGGGGCGGATTCCGGCCCATGGCGTCGCGGCCTACGTCGCCGCCACGGTGGTCAGCCTCCGACCGGGCGAGTTCGTCGTGGATGCCGGCGCCAAGAGCCTGACCAAGGACGTCCACCCGATCGTGCGCGGACAGGGCTTCCTTCCCGCCTACCCAGACGCCGTGATCGAGCGGGTCGCCGACTACCACGGCATCGTCCGGCTGCCAACGGGCTCGCCGGGGCCGGCCCTGGGAGAGATGGTCGTGATCGTGCCGAACCACGTCTGTCCGGTCGTCGACCTGTTCGACTCATTCGTTGCGGTTCGCGGCGGCGAGGTCGTCGCTGTGATGCCGGTGGATGCGCGCGGCCGGCGCGGCTGACCCATGTCCCGGCCATCCTCAGACTCGCCCCGGCTGCTGATCACCGCAGGAGCGATGCTCGACGGCAGCGGGTCCGAGGCGATCACCCAGGCGGCGGTCTTGATCGAGGACGGCCTGATCGCGTTCGCGGGTCGGCGCGCCCAGCTGCCACAGGAGACCATCCCTGCCAACCAGCTCAACCTGCCTGGCGGCACGATCATCCCCGGCCTCATCGATGCCCACGTCCACACGACCTCGCCGGCCGCGATGCAGGCCTACCTGGCCCACGGAATCACGACCGTCCGATACGCCGGTATGGCCACGACGGCCGTCGACGAAATGCGCCGCGCCATCGCCCAACGCGGGCTGCCGGGACCCCGGATCCTCGACAGTGGCCCGATGATCGACCATGGCACGCCGGCCTATCCCGACTGGGCCGAGGTTGCCGCGACGGCGGACGAGGCGCGAGCCCTGGCCATCCGGCTCGCTGGCTCCGGCCGCTACGACGCGCTCTACCCGGTCCAGCAGATCACCGCCGGTCTCCTCCTGCCGATCGTGGAGGTCGCACACGAGCACGGTCTGCCGGTCGCGGGTCAGCTCTGGATGACGGACGCCGGGCAGGCCGCCCGACTCGGCGTCGACCAGCTGGACAACAACTCGCAGATCTTCGTCTCGCGCGAGTGGCCGGCCGATCGGCTCGGGACGTTCCGATCCCAGGCCGAACGATTGAGCAACATGGCCTACGCCTGGTCGTCGGTCGACTGGGAGGCAACGACGCGGATGATGGACGCGATGATCGAGGCGAACGTGGCCTATTGCCCGACCTTCGTTGTCTGGGAGGACACGTTCGACGATCTCTCGCCCGCCCGCGAGGCACTCGCGGCCGGTGCACTGGCGCTCGATCGAGGCGCCCAGCGCGCCTGGGACGCTGCCCGCCTGCGGAACCGCCGAAGCCGCTCGCCGGACGAGCTCGCCGCCCGGCGCTCGGCGCTCGAGCCGCGCATCGAGTGGGTTGGCCGGTTCCACGAGCGCGGCGGCCGGGTCATCGCCGGCACGGACATGGAGTTCGGCGCGCTGTACCTCGCCCGGGAGCTCGCCTTCCTGCGCCAGGCCGGGTTGACGACGGCCCAGGCGATCGCGGCCGCGACGGGAGAATCGGCGCGGGCCCTTCGGATCAGCCGGGAGGTCGGAACGATCGAGCCGGGCAAGGTGGCCGACCTGGTCGTGGTTGGCGGGAACCTGTCGGCCGGCCCGTCACTGGACGCCCCCGCTGGGGAGGCCCTCGGGCAGATCCAGGCAGTGATCGTCGGCGGCCGGCTCTACTCCGAGTCGAATAGACCCACGCTCGGCAGACCGTCGACGTAGATGGTCTTGGTCTGGGTGTAGAACTCGCTCGCGCTCTTGCCCTGCTCGCGCGACCACGACGAGCTGCCCTTCATCCCGCCGAACGGGACGTGCGGCTCTGCCCCAGCGGTCTCGCCGTTCACGTGGACGATCCCGACCCTGGCCGACTGGATGAACCGGTCGGCAGTCGCCAGGTCGCGGGTGAAGATCGAGCCGGAGAGCCCATAGGCGACGCCGTTGTGCGCCCGGATCGCGGCATCGAGATCGGGCACGCCCATAAGCCCGACGACCGGCCCGAAGACCTCGTCCTGCATGATCGACGAGTCGCCCCCCACGCCATCCAGGATCACCGGCGCGAGGTGCGCGCCGCCGGAGGGCACGACGATCGGCCGGGTCGCCCGCGCTCCGAGACCTTCGGCGGCCCGCACCAGGCCATCGACCCGCGCGGAAGCCGCCGGATCGATCAGGGGCCCAAGCGTAACGGAGGGATCGACCTGGTCCCCCGCCTTGAGCCTGCCGACCCGGGCAACGATCGCCGCGAGGAGCGGCACGCGAACGGACTCGACGGCGATCACCCGCGCCGTTGCGGTGCATTTCTGGCCGGCGCTGGCCATCGAACCGCGGACGATCGCATCGGCCGCCACCTCCAGGTCCGCATCGGCCGCCACGACCACGGCGTTCTTGCCGCCAAGCTCGAGCTGGACGCGCATGTGGCGGCCATAGGCGATCGAAGCGAGCTCGCGGCCAACGGCTTCCGAGCCGGTGAAGCTGACTGCATCGGCAGCCCCCGAGGCGATCCACGAAGAGGTCACATCGGCACCACCGGCAAAGACGAGCTCGAGGACGCCCGCCGGGAGCCCCGCGTCGACGAGCGCTTCAACGAGCCGATAGGCGGTCAGCGGCGTGGCCGAGGCCGGCTTGAACAGGACGGTGTTGCCGTAGGCCAGGGCCGGCGCGATCTTCCAGGCCGGGATCGCGATCGGGAAGTTCCAGGGCGTGACGATCGCCACGACGCCGATCGGCTGGCGCAGCGTCTGGATCCGCGTCCCGGGCGCCGACGATGGATAGACCGCGCCGATCGCCTCCGTGGTCTGGCCGGCGAAGTAGCGCAGGATGGCCGATGCCCGGCGGGTTTCGCCGATGCCTTCGGCAAGGGTCTTGCCCTCCTCGCGAGCCAGCTCCATCCCAATCGACTCGGCTCGGTCGGCGAGCAGGGCGGAAGCGCGAAACAGGACCTCGCCACGAGCGGGCGCTGGGGTCCGGGCCCACCCTGCGAGCGCGCCGCGGGCCGTCACGGCAGCCCCGCTCAGCAGTACAGCATCGGCAGCAGGAACGCGCGCGACGATCTCGTCCGGCCGTCCGGGGTTGCGGCCTTCGCGCTCGAGTGGCCCCCCGACCCACGTCCCACCACGCAGGTGGCGCAGCTCGACCGGGGCAATGACGCTCATCAAGCCTCCCCAGCGGCATGGACGGCCAGCATCTGGAGCGCGAGTGCCGCGATCGACTGGCGCAGGTATGAAGCACCCAGGTTGGGATCCGCCCGGTCCGGGCTGTCGGTCCAGCCGTCCATCGCGCCCCACGATCCGTGCCGCTCGATGCGCAGGTCGCCCAGGAATCGGCGACGCTCGGCCTTGCCCAGCTCGTCCCGATGCGGCAGCGGCGGGACGATGAGGTCCGGCCGCATCGCCTGGACGAGCGACGTCTCGAACGCCCCAGAATGTCCTGGGAACGTGCCCTCGTCCGCGGCACCTTCCTTGACGAGCGCGTCCCAGGCGATCGTCCACCACGAGCCGGCAGCAATCGTCGCGTCTCGCCGGAGGGCCACGTCGCGGGCGACGAGCTGGATCAGCTCGTGGTTGCCACCGTGCCCGTTGACGATGAAGATCCGCCGGAAGCCGTCGGTGATGAGCGACTCAGTCAGGTCGACGAGGACTCGGTAGTAGGCCTCGGTCGAGATCGACATCGTTCCACCGAACGGCAGGTGGTGGGCCGATGAGCCGAACGGCAGCGTCGGTGCGATCACGACCGGGATCTGATCGGCGACCGAGTCGGCCGCCCGCGTTGCGACCCACTCGGCGTGCATGGCGTCCGTGCCCACGGGCAGGTGCGGCCCGTGCTGTTCGGTCGCCCCGACTGGCCAGACCAGCAGGGCATCCGGCGCGATCTCGCGGCAGCGGGTGCGGGTCATCTCCGCGAGTCGAAAAGCGGTCAACGGGGGCGGCATGGGCTCTCCCTGTGCGTCGTCTGCGTGAGTCAGATGGGTGTGAGTCAGCCGGCGAGGGCGCCGGACAGTCGAGCGGCGGTGACCAGGTAAACGCGAGCTGCGTCGGTCATCTCCGCGATCTCGATCGCCTCATCGGGGCCCAGGTGCCATGCCGACGGCCCGTAGACAAGGCTCTCGATCCCGGCCGCCTGGAGGTCAGTGGCATCGGTGACGAACCGGCGGGACCCGGGATCCACGTCCACGCCGGGCGCCGAGCCGCGTACGGCCCGATGAGCCCCGCTCAGGGCGTCGAACAAGGGGCCGCTGGTCTTGCCGCTGAACGGGCGCTGCCGAACAAGGCAGTGGACGGAGCCAGTCACCCCGGCCGGCACGGACGAGGCGATCACGTTCTCAAGGTCGGACTCGATGCTCGCCCAGGTCATCCCCGGGACCGTTCGCAGGTCGCCGCGCAGGACGGCCTGCTCGGGGACCTCGCCCGGCGCGATTCCGGCGTTCATGATCCCGAGCTGGAGGTGGGGCAGGCCCGGCAGGCCCGGATCGGCCGTCGCCGTTACCGGCACAGGCTTCTGGCTGAGGGTCCGATGCGCCGCGACGGCCGCTGCCAGCGCGTCGGCGCCCTCTTCGGAGCGCGAGACGTGCGCGGTGCGGCCCTCGAAGCGCAGCTCGAACTTCACGCAGCCGCCGTGCCGGGTCATGATCGACAGGCTCGTCGGCTCGCCGTTGATTGCATAGCTGGGCCAGTCATCGCCGGTCGCCAGCGCGTACTTCGTCCCGAGCCCATTGCTGTCGTGGTACATGTTCGCGAGGAAGACGAGGTCGCCGGGAAGCGGATCGAGATCGGCCGCGGCCCGCATCGTCTCCATGATCGAAGCCAGGCCCCCGAGCATGTCGGTGACGGCCCCGCCGTACAGCTTCCCGTCGGCGACCCACGGATCGAGCGGGTCGTGGGACCAGCCCGCCTTCACGAAATTGGCGTCGAGATGGCCGTTCAGCAGCAGGCCCGGCGCGTCGCCGGTGCCCTTGAGCCGCACGATCACGTTCGGCCGGCCGGGCAGGACCGGATCGACGTGGATCTTCAGGCGGGGGTGAGCCAGGCTGTCGGCGACGACCTCGGCGCGCGGGCCCTCGATGCCGTTCAGCAGTTCGATCTTGGCGAGCGCGGTCGCGAACCGGACGGCACGCGCCGAGTCGACCGGCGCGGTCAGGTCGGCCAAGGTCAGGTCGGACTGGGACAGCTCAGGCATGCACGGAACTCCCGGGATCGAGGGGCATTCGATAGAGGCGGCCGGCCATGAACGCATCGCCCTGGTCGTCGCGATGGGCGCTGCCGACCTCGGCACTCTGGCCTTCCATCGTCACGGCATGGAGCGCGGCCGTCGGATCGCCGAGATCGGCGACCATCCGGTAGCCGGCACCGCCCGAGCTGTGCCAGTCGGGGATCGCACCCGTGTCGCGGGCGCCGCGGCTGGGTGGCTGGAAGCCGTGGTTCGAGAGTGTCGACGAGTCTCCACCGAGCGCCCACGACGGCTTGCCGAGCAGCTCGGCCAAGTCGCCACGAGCACCGAGCGGATGAGGTGCATGGCGACGTCGGTGGATCGGTCGCGGACG
>JBEPUS010000076.1:0-10816 GCA_041691435.1 Chloroflexota bacterium | reverse complement strand
AGGTCGATGATGTGGATGCCGTTGCGCTCCGCGAAGATGTACGGCTTCATCTTCGGGTTCCAGCGCCGGGTCTGGTGGCCAAAATGGACACCGGCCTCGAGCAGCTGGCGCATCGAGATCGTCGGCATGGTAAGGACCTCCTGTTCGGTTCGACCTCCGCGGACCTGACCCATTCGGGAACCGGCTCGTCGATCGATCCGGCACCGCCCCGCTGGGAACGGTCGCGCGTGTGAGCTCCACCCTCGCGGGCAGGCTGATTCGTGGCTGTTTGGGCCGCGCCGGAGTCTAGCACAGGGCGCCTGCCTCGCCCCTTCGCGCATAGCCTCAGGTTGAACGCGGCTGTGCCGCCTTGGCCTGTCGCGCGTGGCCTCGGGGTCGAGCGGGGCGTTGCCGCATTGGGCTCTCAGGCAGGGCGTTCCGCCCGCCTCCCGGTCTCGGCGCGTTCCGCCCGTCTTCAGGACCCGGCGCGTTCCGCCCGCCTCCCGGTCCCGGCGCGTTCCGCCCGCCTCCGGGTCCCGGCGCCGCCTCCTCCACCGGAATGGGTACCCAGTACATCAAAACCGGCCTTTCGCGGCTCGGAGCGACCCCCGCCAACCCGGGTCCAGGCTCAGGCATCCCGAGCCACGCTCAGCCCGGGATGAATCCACTGTCGCGAGTGGCCCGGGCGGCAGCAGCGACCCTCGAAATCGCCCATTTGCGGTACCCAGTACACAGTTCGCCACGGAGTGACGCCCCGTCCAGCGACGACGGTCTACGGGATCGACCAGTGCGGAATCGTCCAGCCGGCCGGCGGTACCCCGAACGCGATGAGCCGGGCTGGTTCGGCTCCTTCGGTCGTCGAGGGGAAATCGAACGCGGCGACGTCAGCGCTCCCCACGAACGCCACGTAGGCTACGGCCGCCCCATACCAGCGACAGCCCACCGTGTGCATGCGGAACGGGTCGTGGCACGGGATACCGAGCGGCGAGATCGTGATCGTCTGCGGCTTAAAGCCGATCTGACCCAGCGCCACGTCGACTGCATCCTCGAGCGGCGCGCACCAGACGTCGCCATCGACCCCTGGCGAGGGACCCATGATCGGAGCCGCCGGACAGTCGACGACAACGTCAGGCGCGGGTGGGCTGGTTGAAGGAGTCGGCGCCGGCGCCTTGGCAACGGGCGGTGAGCTCGATGTCACCGGCGCCGCACAGCCCATGACCAGGCCGACGATCACGGCGAGGACGAGAAGTCGCATGGCCAGTTGACGCTGGTGCCAGCCCGCAGGTTCCAACCGGCGAACTGTCGAGGCCGGAGGCGAACTGTCGAGGCCGGAGACAACGGCGCGAGCGCAGCCCGGTGCTGGCTGGATCCTTGGCATGCCGGGCTCGCCCCGGGATGGGCCCTTCTCAGCCTGGGCAGTCCACGTCTCCGCCATCCCCACCTCGCTCCAGCCGCGCTTCCCCGCGGCCCGCGTCGGCGTTCGATCGGAATCTGTCAGGCCCTCCTGACTAGGAGGCCAGGGCGTTCCGATGGTGGCGGATCCGCTGCGGCGCGCCCGCGTCGCCTGGCTCGACGACGACCAGGTCGATCCGTACCGGGAGTCGCGGCAGGGCCGTGCCGTCGGGCAGGGCGCTCATCTCGTGGAGCCGGCCGACGGCCGCCCGAAGATGGGCACGCTTGCGCCAGTCGAACGTCTCCTCGGCGAGTCCGAACGCGCGACTCGCACGCCATCGAACTTCCACGACGACCAGTGCCGCCGGCGGACCACGGTCGACGGCGAGGATGTCGACCTCGTTCCGACCGAAGCGCAGATTCCGACCGAGGACAGTCCAGCCGGATACTGCGAGCGCATCGGCCACAGCCCCTTCGGCGGCATCACCAAGCTGCTGGGCTGCCGTTCGAGCCGCGGTCCGCGCCGCGGACGAAATCGGGACCGAGCTCTCTGCCATCGCGGCAATCATCGCGACGCTCCCTTACGTGGTGGTTACCATCGGTAATCGTCGCCGACAGGGCTGTGTGAGCCGCGGCCGGCGGGCCGGCTGGCGCGATATCACGGGCATCATTAGGCGACGAGCTTCGCAGCCAGGTCGACGACGCCAGAAGGCTGCCCGTCACCGTTCTGCGCTTCCGAGGCGCGAAATATCACGGCTTTCAATAAGCCGAACACCAGGGAGCCGGTCCGACCGTCTGGACCGTCGATCGGGTGCCCCCAGCACGCTGTCTACTGATATCCGTGATATCGGTGGGCGGTGGCGGCCGATCGCTGGGCCAATGACGGCCGACCGCGGCGGTAGTGGCTGCCACAAGGCTGATCCGGCCCCGATCATGCGGCGGGGTCTGGAGGCCGCCGTCGCGGCGGGGTCTGGAGGCCGCCGTCGCGGCCGGGTCTGGAGGCCGCCATCGCGGCCCGGGTTCGGAGGCCGCCAGGCCGCCAGGTCGCGCGCCCGAATGCCCCCGGTCCGACGTCGGCAGCGGCGACTGCCCGACGGTCAGGCAGGCAGGGAGAGCGAGGCCACCGCCGTCTCGAACTCCTCGCTGATCGCGGCCGGCTCGAGGTCGGCATCGTGGAAGGAGGCCTGCTCGGACATGACCGGCAGGCCAACGGGGTCGGTGAGCTCGTCGGACAGCTCGGCGCCGAACAGGTCGAGGGTCTCCTGGTCGCCGGCCAGCGTCCGCTGCAGGGCGAGAAAGCTGCGCCGGTGGAACGGCGTGAGCCCCAGCTCGCGAATCGCCATGCGATGCTCAAGGGTCGCGTAGCCCTGGTTGCGCTCCCAGCCATAGCCCGGATAGCGCGCCGAGAGGAGCGCCATCATTCGGTCGCGGACGACCTTGGCGACCACCGAGGCCGCTGCGATGGAGTAGACCTTGGCGTCGCCCTTGACGATCGCGGTGTACGGGCCCACCGCCGCTTCGAACTCGGCGATCCGGTTGCCGTCAACGAGAACGTGATCGTGCTCGCCCACCCGACGCACGGCCCGGCGCATCGCGAGATGGGTGGCGTGGTAGATGTTGAGCCGGTCGATCTCGACGACGGAGGCCGCACCGATGCCGATCGCCACGGCTCGGCGCCGGATGATCGGCGCGAGCCGCTCGCGTTGGGCCGCCGAGAGGGTCTTCGAGTCGCGCACCCCGGGGATCCGCCGGCAGTTCGGCCGCATGATCACCGCCGCGGCAACCACCGCTCCACAGGTCGGAGCCACGCCGACCTCGTCGACGCCCACGATCCGCTCGAGGCCGTCGCGCCAGAAGACACGCTCGAACCGGAGGGTCGGGACCTGGCTACCCATCGCCCCGCAGTCTAGCGACGAATCAAGAGACCCCGCCGGATCGGCGGGGTCTGCCCGGAACGAGGATCGGGAACGCTACCCGTTGCGCCGCTCGCGCAGCGTCGCGGCCTTGCCGACCCGGCCGCGCAGGAAGTACAGCTGAGCCCGGCGGACCTGCTGGTGGCGGAGCACCTCGATCTTGTCGATGCGCGGGCTGTTGATCTTGAACGTGCGCTCCACGCCAACACCGCTGGCGATCCGGCGGACCGTGATCGAGCGGGTCACGCCGCCGCCCCGCAGGCGCATGACGTCACCCTCGAAGACCTGGATCCGCTCGCGGCTGCCCTCGACCACCTTGGCATGGACCTTGACCCGGTCGCCCGGTGCGAGGACCGGCAAGTCGGTGCGGATCTGGTCCTGGACGATCTCGTCGAGTACGGTCACTGGGCTTCCTTGCGTGTGCCTGGCGCAGCAGCGCCGCGCGATGGTGTCAGGTGGGATGGGTCGTACCGACGACCGACGGCGCAGTGTAGCACGACGTCGCGCCTACTCGGCCGGGCCGCCGTCGGCCTCGAGCTCTCCGAGGAGGGTCCGATCCTCGGGTCCGAGGACTCGACCGGCGAGCAGGTCGGGCCGTCGCGCCAGCGTCCGCCGGAGCGCCTCGCGGCGACGCCAGCGGCGCACCGCTGCATGGTCGCCGCTCGAGAGGATCGCCGGCACGCCTTGACCATCGAAGACCGCCGGCCGGGTGTACTGGGGATACTCGAGGAGGCCGTCCGAGAACGATTCCTCGTCGGTGGATGCCTCGTCGATCGCGCCGGGCAGCAGCCGGATCAGGGCGTCGATCACGACGAGGGCGGGCAGCTCGCCGCCGGTCAGCACGAAGTCGCCGATCGAGAGCTCGAGGTCGACCATCGACCGAATCCGCTCGTCGATCCCCTCGTAGCGCGGGCAGAGGAAGATGAGGTGTGAGCGCTCGGCGAGGTCGGCCGCGCGGGCCTGGTTGAAGACCTCGCCCACCGGATCGAGCAGGATCACCATCGATCCGGGCCGGCGCAGCGCGGCCAGGGCTGCCGCGATCGGTTCGGGCCGGAAGACCATCCCCGGACCACCGCCGTACGGGGTGTCATCAACCGACCGGTGACGGCCGATCCCCCACTCGCGCAGGTCGTGGATCCGGACGGTCGCCAGGCCCTGCTCCTGGATCCGGCCGGGGATGCTGTCGGACAGCGGCCCGGCGAGCATCGCGGGGAACAGCGTGACGATCTCGATCTCGATGGCCACGACGGTCCGTCAGTCCGTGCTCGGGGCGTCGGCGGCCGGCACATCCAGGGCGGGATCGGGTGCCGCGGGGTCGGGCGCCGCGGGATCTGGTGCCGCGGGATCGGAGGCCATTGCCTCGGTGGCCGCACGCGCTCGGGCGGCGTCACCCTTGCGTGGCCGCGGGGCCCGGTAGGGACGGGGCGGCTTCAGCGGGGGCAGGTCGAGCGCCTCGACGTCGACCGTGAGTCCAGCGCCGTGCGGGTCGATCGAGACGACGAAGTCGCGGACCGCGGGGACGTCGAACTCACCGCGCGGCCCGCGGACCACGTAGACGTCGTTCTCGGCCACCCGGTAGATGTCGGCCACGGTGCCCAGCTCCTCGCCGTCGCGGGCCTGCACGGGCAGCCCGACGATCTCGTGCCACAGCCAGGATTGCGCACCGGCAGCCGCCTCCTCGGGCGGCACGAGTGCCTCGAGATAGGCGCCCCGAAAGGCCTCGGCGGCCTGTCGGTCCGGCGCCCCGGCAAGGCGGATCCGCCAGCCGGGACCGTCGGCGATGGCCACCCCATCGACCACTTTGAGGGGCTGGTCGCTGCCCTCCCGAAACAGGATGGCGCCGCGCACGAAGCGTGCCTCCGGACGATCGGTCAGGACCTCGACCCGAAGGGCTCCATTCAGCCCGTGGATGCCCCGGACCAGGGCCACCACCAGGCGCTGGGGTTCGACCGTCAGACGATCTCGAGTGAGATGGGCTCGCCGTCGCGCGCGGCGCGCACCTTGAGCAGGGTCCGCAGGGCCTTCGCCACGCTGCCGTTCCGGCCGATCACCTTGCCCATGTCGTCCTCGGCAACGTGCAGCTCCAGGACCACGCCGTCGCGGTCGCGAATCTCTTCGACGGTCACTTCGTCGGGCTGGTCGACGAGCGACTTGGCCACGTACTCAACGAGCTCCTTGGCGGCCATGGCGTTACTTCCCCGCCGGCAGGATGCCGGCCGAGCGGAACAGGCGGGCCACGGTGTCTGAAGGCTGGGCGCCCTGGGAAAGCCACTTCTTCGCCCGCTCGGCGTCGATCTTCAGCTCAATCGGATCAGTTCGCGGGTTGTAGTGCCCGATCGTCTCGAGCGAGCGGCTGTCGCGGGCGCTGCGCGAATCGGCGACGACCAATCGGTACGTCGGCTGCTTGGTGGCGCCCACGCGGGTGAGCCTGATACGAACGGCCATCGGCCTGTTTCCTCCTCAAACGATGCACGACGGGCGCCGCGGGGACGGCGCCCATCGAGATAGAACGCGAACGACTACTTCAGGACGAGCACGAATCGGGCAGTCGAGACATCGCTGCCGATCGCCTGCGACCAGGCGATGCTCTGGATCGGCTCCAGGAAGGGTTGGACGTCCGAAGCATAGGCCTTCAGCTGCGATGAGCCCGCGGCCATCGCTTCGAGCGCCGAGCGCAAGGTGGTCAGGTCGACGAAGCCCTGGCCGGCATTGGTAACTCCAGCCATCCCGATGGCCCGCTGGTAGGCCGGCTGATCGGCAAGCGAATGACCCGACTTCGTGTCGAGCACGGCTTTGACGAAGCCATCGCCGACCCCCGCGATGACGAGGTCCTTGGTCTGGGTGAACGCGATCTCGACCTTGCCAGGCAGCACGGTGTCGCTGGACACCCCGCCACCCGCGAAGTCCTCCGTGACGACGGTGATCGTCTGGCCGTTGTAGGCCTCCGTGCGCAGGGAGATGCCTGCCTGGCCGCCGGCCAGGCTGGCCAGGTTCTTGAGCTCCGTGAACAGGTTGGCCGACGCCGTTGCGTCCTTCGTCTGGGCGACGATGCCACCGCTGAAGCCGGCGCTGTCATGGAGGACCACGGCGTCCGCGTCGCTGAGCCAGCCAACGGCCTTGTCGATCCCACCCACGTACTTGAAGACCGCGTCGACCTGGGCCGCGGTGGGCCCACCGGGCTGCTTCTCGAGCTGGGTGATCGAGCGCTGGACGAGGCCGCCCACGTCGTCGAGCTCGTACTGGCCAATCGTGCTCGCCGGCAGCTCAGCGGCAATCGTGCTCGGCGCGTTGGCCTGGGCCGCCTGGCCGGAGACGGTCGGCAGGACCTCGTCGAGGACCAGGTGATCGGACTCGGCGCGCACGCGCATCGCGATCCAGCCGGGCAGGAGCGACGTGTCGAAGGCCGGCATCGCCGGCAGGCTCGCGCCGGCCATATCGCCGCCCATCTGCGAGAGCATCTTCGCCTCGGCGTCCGTCACGAGCTTCAGGTAGCTCTTCAGGTCGAGATACATGCTGCTCAGGTCATCACCGTTGAGGGCGGCCGAGGCAGCCTTGAAGTTGGCGTCGTTGGCCAGGGCGTTGCTGGGTCCACGCGCGACCGCAGCCTTCACGACATCGAGGTTGCCGGCGATGATCACCGAGCCGTCGAGGCCCCAGGCGACCGACTCGCTGGCCGAGGACTCGGTCATCTCCGTCAGGTCGATCCCGGCGACCGTCTGGTGCGTGGCCGATGCTGGGGCGACCGACTTGAGCCACGCCGCCGCGCCAACGGGGTCACTCACCGAGACCACGAGGAGGACACCGGGAGTCGAGGCGGCGCCGCCATCGACGGAAACTCCAAGTTCGCCGCCGAACCAGGGCTTGATCTCGGTCGAGAAGTCGTGTTTGTTGTCGGTCAACCGCTTGACCAGCCGATTCAAGCCGTCGTCGGCCTTGGCGTCAAAGCTGGTCTGGTCGGCAAAGCCGGGAAACTTCGACAGGAATGCGAGCAGGTTGGCGCGCTGGTCGCCGGGCATGTCCGCGCGGACCTCCGCGTAGAAGACCGCGTTGGCGGGCGCCCAGGGCAGGACCTGCGAGGTCGACTTGGCCGACGAGAGCACGGCAACGCCCAGGGCACTGGCGCCGACCACGACGACTGTGGCGACGGCCGCGATCGCCCAGCGCAGCCGGCGGCGGCGCGGCGCGACGATCGGCGCATTGAGATCGCCCGGCACGACTTCCACGGCGGCCGTGGGCACGGCGTCGGTCGTGGGTTCGAGCTGGCTGATCGGTTCGGTAGGTTCGGTCATCGCGGGCCCCCTTTTCTAGCGCCGGCCAAGGAGGGCTGACGCGGCACTGCGTCGTCCGGCGCCGCCGGAGAACTGCTTCATCATTTTTTGCATCTCGCCGAACTGCTTGACGAGACGATTGACATCGGGCAACGAGGTGCCCGATCCGGCCGCGATCCGCCGCCGCCGGGATGCATTGAGGACGTTGGTATCGCGGCGTTCGCGCGGTGTCATCGCCCGGATGATCGCTTCGGTCCGGCGGATCTCACCACGATTGACCGCCTCCTCGGCCTGTTTGGCCATCCCGTTCATCCCCGGCAGCATCCCGACGAGCTGGCTCAGGCCGCCCATCTTCTGGACTTGCTGGAGCTGGTCGAGGAAGTCGTCGAGGGTGAAGGTGGACTTGCGCAGCTTCTCCTCGAGCTTGGCGGCCTGGGACGAATCGAAGGTCTCCTGCGCACGCTCGACGAGGGTCAGGACGTCGCCCATGCCCAGGATCCGGCCAGCGAGCCGATCCGGGTAGAAGACCTCGAGGGCGTCGGTCTTCTCGCCCGTGCCCAGGAACTTGACGGGCAGGCCGGTCACGGCGCTGATCGAGAGCGCGGCCCCACCGCGCGCGTCGCCGTCGATCTTGGTCAGGACCAGGCCGGTCAATGGCACGGACGTGGCGAACGCCTGGGCGACGGCGACTGCCTCCTGGCCGGTCATCGCGTCCACCACGAGGAGCGTCTCAACGGGCTTGACCGCCGTGTTGAGGGCCGCGATCTCGGCCATCAGGGCCTCGTCGACCGTCAGGCGGCCGGCGGTGTCGATGATCACGACGTCGCGGTTCGTTCGACGGGCGACCTCCAGGCCAGCCTGGGCGATCTCCACGACCGGCGTGCCGGCCGCCGCCCGGTGGACCGGCAGGTCGAGCGCCTTGCCGAGGGTCGCGAGCTGCTCCGCAGCGGCCGGCCGGTATGGGTCGGCGGCGACGAGGAGGGGCCGGCGGCCCTGCTTCACGCAGTACCGGGCGAGCTTCGCGGCCGACGTGGTCTTGCCCGAGCCCTGCAGGCCGACCAGCATCACGACAGCGGGGTTGCCCTGGAGGTGGAACGTCCGGTCACCGGCCGAGAGCAGGCCGGTCAGCTCGTCGTTGACGATCGAAACCACCTGCTGGCCGGCCGTCAGGCTGGCGAGGATGTCCGCGCCGATCGCTCGCTCGCGGACCCGGGCGATGAAATCGCGGACGACCTTGAAGTTGACGTCGGCCTCGAGCAGCGCCAGGCGAACCTCACGCATCGCGGCATCGACGTCGGCCTCGCTCACCCGGCCCCGGCCGGTCAGCGATCCGAGGGTCTTGCGCAGGCGCTCGCTCAGAGCGTCAAACATGGACGTGGCGACTCCGCTGGATGAATGCCGGCGAGGGCGACTCGCTCGGGTTGGTGCGCGGGTTCTGACGCACCGAGGCTCCTGGATTGTAGCGCAGGCCAGGTCCCGTTCTGGTCATCGGCCATGCCCCCAATCCGCGTTTGGCGGTGCCGAGCCGCACCGAGCCCGGCCGTGGCCTGTGCTCAGCCTGGTCCCGCGGCGGGCGGCTCCGCGTACTAGCGACCGTGACAAAAGCGCCGAATCGTGGCACCGGAGCCCAGGCGAGGGGCCCGCGGGGTCACGACTGGGCTGATCTGGCCATCCACGCGTGCCTGGCCTGAGCCTTGGGCAGGCCCGGCCTCGCGGCGCACCGGCGCCCTTGCCACTTGGAGGGCCCAAACGTGCCGGTTTGTCTCACCAGGATCAACCTGGGTACCAGATGGGTCATTGCCATGACCTGTGTCGTGGTCGATGCTCGACACCATGACGGTTGGAGCCCAGGACCTGGACGAGCCGCGGCGCTGGTTCCCCGTTCGAGCGTTCGTGCTCCCCTGCCTCGTGGGCTTGCTCGTCGGCGTGGGCGCGTTCTTGGTCACGTCGCTGGACGCGGGCCAGCAGCCGATTTCTTTCTGCGTGTCCGCTACCCAGCAAGGCTTTGACCCGTTAAGCGGGGCGCCCCACGGCGCCTCGTTCAACTGCCCGCAGCTCAACGGCCTCGGCGGGCAGATCTCTGTTCCCCAAGACGTCGCGATGCCGCCGGAGCTCGCCGCTCGCCACGCGATCCCTGTTCCACTCGGTTTCATCGTCGGAGCCGGCCTGAGCCTTGCGGGTAGCGCGGCCGTCAACGCTCGACGACGCCGCTCGCCCTGACGAGGTCACGGACCCACAGGATTCCGTCGCCAGGCCACGTGCCGTGAGCCGACACCAATGCCTGCAGGAGCGCAGGCGACGGAACCGGAAAGGCGACCTTGATGGTCTCTGGATGACTCCGGACGATGGTGCGATGGCGTCGTGTCATGGGTAGGACCAGGACGACATGGACGCGCCCGCCACGTACCGAACCGCCCGCCTCGAGGATGGCCAGCCGCTTCGAATGCAGTTCGCGGACGATCTCCTCGAGACTGCTGAGGCGGCTCTCGACCTCGAACAGCACGGATTCGTCCCTCTGCTCGAGCAGGAGATCGATCGACCGGCGTCCCTGGCCTGGCACCGAAGCCTCGACGGTCGGCCGCCAACGGCGATGGCGGTTTCGGAGCAGCCACTCCATGATCCCAGCCTGGGGCCCGTCGCGGATGAGCGCTCCTGACCCTTCATACGCGGAAAGGCGGAGGTCAGCGCCCAGCACCGCTGCCACCCGAAACTTGGTTCGCAGCGAGACCCCCGGGTCACCCTGCTCGAGACGGCAGATCAGCGAGCGCGTCGTGCCCACAGCCGCCGCGACGGCGGCCTGCGAGACGCCGGCCCGGATACGGAGGCGCCGGAACTCCTCGGCAGCCCGGGTCGACTGTTGTCGGAGGGCCCGCTCGCCGTCACGAATGGCGATCCGATTCTGGAGGCGCCCGGCAGTTCTGGTCGTGGCTGTCCTGGTCATCGGACGAGTACAGCAGGTCGATCTCACCTGCCGCTTCGCCCGACGTTGATCCTGGTAGGACAAACCGGCCGATTCCGCCCAAATCCGGCCAAAACCGGCCAGATCGCCGCTCGCTGAGCCATTCGAGCCCGGCGACCCGTTCGGCCTGAGCGCGGCCTGAGCGTGGGCTGAGCTGGAGAACGTCGCCCGACGGATCAGGGTGGACGTTTTGTCACGCTGGCGGCAACAAGCGGACCAATCCCGAAGTGGAAGCTTGGCACCGAGCCAAGGCACCGAGCCAAGGCACCGAGCCAAGGCACCGAGCCAAGGCACCGAGCCAAGGC
>JBEPUS010000075.1:0-10905 GCA_041691435.1 Chloroflexota bacterium | reverse complement strand
AATGAACGTACGCTCGAAGGAGTGAAGCCATCAGTCGAGACCTGCGCGTCAACCAAATGATCCGGATCCCCCAGGTCCGGGTAGTGGATGAGGACGGGAGCCAGCTCGGGGTCATGCCCACGCCTCAGGCTCTCGCAATGGCGCAGGAACGCGGCTACGACCTCGTGGAGGTCGCCCCGATGGCTGCCCCACCGGTCGTCCGGTTTCTTGACTTCGGACAATTCAAATACGAGGCGACCAAGCGCGAGAAGGAAGCCAAGCGCAAGCAGCGCTCGGTGACCTTCAAGGAGGTTCGGCTCAAGCCCAAGATTGCAACCGGGGACTTCGACACGCGGGTTCGCCGCGCGATCCAGTTCCTCGAGGAAGGGGACCGCCTCAAGGTCGCCGTCCAGTTCCGGGGCCGGGAATTGACCCACCCCGAGATTGGCCGGAACCTGCTGGCCAAGTTCTCCGAGCGGATCAAGGACCACGGCGTCGTGGAACGCGCTCCGCTGCTCGAGGGCAAGTCGATGCACATCACGGTGGCATCGACCCACAAGCCCAAGGTGATCGAAGGATCCAAGCACGACGAGGCTGCAGCCGACGCGACGGCTCCGGAAGCAGCTCCCGCCGGCGCCGGTCCGGCAACTGAGGCAACTGGGGCGCCGGCCGCTGCGGCCGCCGAACCAGTGGCAGCCAAGGCGTCACCCGAGCCCCAGGCGACCGCGACGACGCCCGCAACCCCAGCCACCGAGGCCGCCGCAGTACCGGCGGCAGCCGCAGCCCCGGCCACCGAGGCCGCCGAGCCCGTCAAGGCAGCCGCCCCGGCAGCACCAAGAGCAGCAGCACCAAAACCAGCAACTCCAAAGGCGGAAGCGCCCGCGGCAGAGGCAGCCAAGCCGGTAGCAAAGCCGGCGACGGCCAAGCCAAAGCCGACGGCAGCAACCGCAGCGACCGCACCAACGGAACCAACAACGAGCGCAACAGCTACGCCAACCACGGACAGCCCACCAAGCGCGGTTCGAGCGACACCCAAGCGGGCAGCGCGAACGACCCGGGCAACAGAGCCAGGGGCCAAAGCTACGGCTTCGACCACGGCGACGACGACAGGAGAGTAGGGACCAGCGTGCCGAAGATGAAGACCCACAAGGCTGCCGCGAAGCGCATCGGCGTGACGGGCAGTGGCAAGCTCGTCCGCGTGCGAGCCTGGCGTGGTCACCACCTCGAGATCAAGTCGTCGCGGCGCACCCGGCGCTACGAAGGCAAGTCCGTCATCGGCAAGGAGCAGGCCCGCCAGGTGCGGCGACTGCTTCCGTACCTCTAGGAGCCGCGAACCATGTCCCGAGTCAAGCGCGGCGTCACGTCGCACGCCCGCCACAAGCGCCTGCTCAATGCGGCCGAGGGCCGTAAGGGCACGCGCTCGCGCCTGATCAAGCCGGCCCGCGAGGCACTCCTGCACGCCCTGGCCTATGCCACCCGTGACCGCAAGCAGCGCAAGCGCGATATGCGCGAGCTGTGGATCGTCCGGATCAACGCGGCGGTTCGCCAGCGCGGCATGACCTACGGCGCCTTCATCTCCGGCCTCAAGCGTGCCGAGATCGAGGTCGATCGCAAGATGCTGGCCGACCTCGCCGTGCGCGACGAGGCCACCTTTGGCCAGATCGTCGAGGCCGCACGCGGCGTCTGATCGAGCTACGTCGACCGCAACGTGACCCTCGACTCGTCCCGGCGACGGTCGAGGGTCGCTGATTCAGCCCGCCGCAATCGAGGAACCGGAACCTGGACCTGAGCACCCTGACCGGCGAGCTCCATGCCCTGCGCGACGGCGCGCTGGCGTCGATCGCGGCTGCCCCGGATACGGCCGCATTGGAGCTGCTCGAGCTCGATGTCCTTGGCAAGAAAGGCTCGCTGACCCTCGTCCTGCGCGCGATCGGCGGCCTGCCACCCGAGGACCGACCCCGGGTGGGGGCGATCGCCAACGAGGTCCGGGGATCGATCCAATCAGCGCTCGCCGAACGGCGGGCAGGCCTGCAGGGCTCTGAGCTCGCCGATCGCCTGGTCCGCGAGACGGTCGACGTCACGACACGCGGCCGGCCGGCTGCCCGGGGTTCGCTCCACCCCGTGACCGAGACGATGGCCGAGATCGCCGAGATCTTCGGCCACTTCGGCTTCACGGTGCACGAGGGACCCGAGGTCGAGGACGACCTCACGAACTTCCAGATGCTCAACATCCCGCTCGACCATCCCGCTCGAGACCTGTGGGACACCCTCTACGTGGACGTGCCCAACCACCTCCTGCGGACCCACACCTCGCCCCTCCAGATTCGGGTCATGCAGGCGTATCAGCCGCCGATCCGGGCGCTGCTGCCCGGCCGGGTCTTCCGCTATGAAGCGGTCGACGCGAGCCATGCCTCGGAGTTCTTCCAGGTCGAGGGCCTGATGGTCGACGAAGGCACCACGATGGGCGACCTGCGCGGCCTGCTCGACGAGTTCAGCCGGGCGATGTTCGGGCGCGACAAGCGAACCCGGTTCCGGCCGGGCTACTACCCGTTCACCGAGCCTTCCGTCGCGTTCGATGTCGAGTGCCTGGTCTGCGGCGGCTCGGGCTGCCCGGCCTGCTCGCGGACTGGCTGGATGACGATCCTGGGGGCCGGCATGGTCCATCCCGTCGTCCTCCAGTACGGCGGCCTCGATCCCGAGCGCTACCAGGGCTTCGCCTTCGGGATGGGCGTCGAGCGGATCAGCAACCTGCGCCACGGCGTGGCCGACCTGCGCCTGTACCTCGAGAACGACCTGCGCTTCCTGGAGCAATTCCGATGAGAGTGCCGCTGAACTGGCTGCGCGACTACGTCGACATCGAGCTCACCCCCGAGCAGCTCGCCGACCGGCTGACCGTCCTGGGCATGGAGGTCAAGGGGATCGAGGCCTGGGGCGCAGACTGGCGCTCGGTGGTGGTGGGCGAGCTGCTGACCGTGGCGAAGCACCCGCGCGCCGACCGCCTCTCCCTCACGACCGTCCGGGTGGGCGGCGGCGAGGTCCTCGACATCGTCTGCGGTGCGACGAACATCGCCCCGGGCCAACGGGTCCCGGTCGCGCTGCCCGGCGCGGTGCTGCCCGGTGGCCGGAAGATCGAGCGCGCGGAGAAGATGGGCGTCGTCTCGAACGGGATGCTCTGCTCCGGCGATGAGCTCAACCTCACCAGCGACGCGGACGGGATCCTGATCCTGCCACCCGGCACCCCCCTCGGGGTGGAGCTGACCGCGCTGTACGGCGACACTGTGCTCGACGTCGACGTCAAGCCGAACCGGGGCGACGCGCTCTCCCTGGTCGGGCTGGCCCGCGAGGTTTCGATCGCCACGGGCGCACCGGTTCGCTTCCCGGAGACGCCGCTGGTCGAGACCGGCCGGTCCGCCTCCGAGCGAATCTCGATCCGGGTCGACGAGCCCGAGCTGTGCCGCCGGTTCGTCGCCCGCTGGCTCAGCGGCATCCGCGTCGGCCCGTCGCCGGACACCGTCCAGGTCCGCCTCCAGGCCGCCGGCATGCGCCCGATCAGCAACGTCGTCGACGCCTCGAACTACGTCATGCTCGAATTGGGCAAGCCCACCCACACGTTCGACGCTGCGGCGGTCGCCGAGCATCAGCTCATCGTCCGTCGCGCCCGGGCGGGGGAGGGGCTCGAAACGCTCGACCACGTCCAGCGGGTCCTGACCACCGACGACCTCGTGGTCGCGGATCCCACGAGTGCCCTCGCGATCGCCGGCGTGATGGGTGGGGCGTCGAGCGAGGTCTCCGAGCTCACCACCGACGTCATCGTCGAGTCGGCGATCTTCGACCCGGTCTTGGTCCGCAAGACCGGCCAGCGCTACGCCCTGCGGTCCGAGGCGAGCCTGCGCTTCGAGAAGGGCCAGGAGTTCCGGCTCGCCCGGATCGGCGCCGACCGGGTGGCCGGCCTCATCGCCGAGTGGGCCGGCGCGAGCGTCGCCCCGGGCCAGGTTGACAGCGCCCCGACCGAACCGGACGCGGCCCGGCTGGCGTTCCGGCCGGCGCGGATCAACCGACTCCTCGGGACCCGCTTGAGCGCCGGGGAGCAGCGTTCCAAGCTCGAGCGAGCCGGGATCAGCAGCGAGCCTGCGGGCAATGATGCCTCGGTCACGGACGTGTCGATCAGGGTCGCCGGCGAGCCGCAGCCACTGGCCGTGTCGAGCCCGGCGGCCGAGGCGATCGTAGCCACGATCCCCAGCTGGCGGGCAGACCTCGAGATCGAGGCGGACCTGGCCGAGGAGATTGCCCGGATCCTCGGCTACGAGGAGATCCCGCCGATCCTGCCCGACACGGACATGCCCACGTACCTGCCGTCGCCCCTCGAGGCGCGTGCGCTCATCCGCGCAACGCTCGTGGGCGCCGGCCTTACCGAGGTCGTGACACCGGCCCTGGTCTCGCCTCGCCTCGTCGAGACGTTCAAGGTGCCATCCCCGGATGGCGAGCCCATCGAGGGCGACGACCCGGCAACGGGCCGGAAGATTCGGGCGACGAACGCCCTGTCATCCGAGCACGCCGTGCTCCGCCAGGAGCTGATCGGCAGCCTCCTCGAGGTGCTGGGCACCAACCTCCACCAGGGCCGCGAGGACGTGGCGATCTTCGAGGTTGGCAAGGGTTACGGCTACGACGAGGCGGCAGGCGCGGTCCACGAGTGGTGGCGAATCGGGCTGGCGCTGACGGGTGCAAGCCGGCCGGCGGCCTGGAACCGGCCCGCTCAGCCCTGGGAGATCGACGACGCGAAAGGAATCCTCGAGCTGCTCGCGGCCCGCCTCGGCTTCGCTGCCCCGGATTGGACGGCGCTGACCGAGTCTGCGACTTTCCACCCAGGTCGGAGCGCGACCGGCACGAGCACGGGCGCCCTGGTCGCGTCGGTTGGCGAGCTGCACCCCGCGGTGCGCGCTGCCCTGGACCTGCGGGCCGAGCGGATCGTTGTCGGGACGGTTGCCGTGCGCGGCCTGGCCGGTGGATCGGCCCGCGCAGTCAAGGTGCGTCCCATCCCGAGATTCCCCGCGGTCGGGCGGGACCTCGCCGTGGTCGTCGCCCGGGCTCGGCAGGCCGGTGAAGTCGAGGGATCGATCCGGACAGCCGGCGGTGACCTGTTGCGCGACGTCCGTCTCTTCGACATCTACCGCGGCCAGCCGCTGGCAGCCGATGAGCAGAGCCTCGCCTACCGTCTCACCTTCCAGTCCGACGAGCGCACCCTGACCGACGCCGAGATCGACGCGGCCATGGCCACCATCGGTGCGGGCCTCGCCCGCGATGTCGGCGGTCGCATCCGGAGCTGAGCGTTGGCCCAGGCTCAGTTGTTCAGGATCACCTCGGGAATTCCCACACTGTCCAGGATCGGCTGGGCGCGCTTCGTGAGTGCTTCCAGGGCAGCCTGATCGGAGATTGCCGCCGCTTCGATCTCCACGACGAACGTGTGCTTCGCGCCCGAAAGGCCGCCGATCGTGCCGAAGTAGAGCCTGGAGATCCAGCCGCTGGCGATCGCGAATGGGTGCGCCCAATGCTTCGGATCCTTCAGGAACGCGACACACGGGTCTGCCGGACACCCTGAGCCGGGAGTCCGGGCCGTTTTCGAGACGCGGACGTCGACCGTCATCATGGCAACCGGTCCGACGAGGGTTGCCATGGGCTTCGTCACGACGAGATCGGGATCCGACCGGAGCCAGGCCAAGCCCTTCGGCGGTCGCCGGGACGCCCGGCACAGGCGTGCCGGCCAGATCGTTCTTGACTGCGACGAGGTCCTTCCAGAAGAACACGGATGAACTCGGTGATTCGACAGGGTGGAGGTTGAACTCGCCGCTGTCCTGCTCGTCGCTGAACCAGCCCGCTGGAACGGTGACTCGGAGCCCTTCCATGAAGGCGGAGTCGCCCGAGGTCTCGTACGTTCCCGCGTCCAGCGTGCATTGGCGGGCCTGGCTACACCCAAAGAGGAGCGGCATGAAGCCGGCCGTCCCATTGGGGGACGCCCCGGGCGATGCCGAGGACGCCACGGGTGGCGTCGCAGCCACTGCATCGCCAGGGCTCGCGGTGGGCGCAGGGCTCGCGGTGGGCGCAGGGCTCGCACCCGGCGTTGGACTGGCAGCGCAGCCAGTCAGGAGGGCGCATGCCACCCACAGCGCCAAGCCACGCCGAGCCAGCAGAGTCGTTCTCATCGCGGTAGCCCCCAGTCGCCAAATTCATCGCGTTGCTGCGTCGCCGTCACGCGCCACAGGTCTGTCCCGTCGGCTCGTGCCGTGTAGAGCTCAGGCTGACCGCCCGTTGCGGAGGCGACGTAGGAGAACACGAGCCGGCGGCCGTCAGGTGACCAGCGAGCCCCGAACGCGCGTCCGTCGGGGAAATGGATCGACTGCAACCCGGCCTTGGGATCCGATAGTGCGTAGACGAACAGGTCGCCGCCCCTGTCGCCGAGGATCCTGCTGCCATCAGGCGAGAAGGACGTGCCGAAGCCAACAGACTCAGAGGAGAGCCGATGGGCGTTCTTGCCCGTCACGTCCATGACCCACAGCTCGCCCAGTTCATGATCGCCATCGGTGGCATGGACAAAGACGATGCGGGCGCCATCGGGCGAAAAGCCGCCCGGAATGTCGTGGATTCCGGCCTGTGTTCGCGTGAGGCGGCGCAGCCCGCTGCCATCGGCCGAGCTCACCACGTAGATACCTTCGCGGCCCGGCGTCGTGTCGTCCCAGCCTTCGCATGCCAGGCGCTTGGCGTCCGGGGACCAGGCGGCGCAGCCGAGGTGGAGCGTTGGATCCTGCAAGGCCAAATCGCGCGCGCCCGTTCCGTCCGCCTTCAGGATCGTTCCGAACACGTTCGCGGTCGCGCTCGAAGACGTAACAGCGAGGAGCGTTGCGTCCGGAGACCAACGGGGGATCTCGTGTTCGCCGGGAAGCAGTTGCTTCAAATCTGCGCCGTCAGGCCGGGCGGTGAACACGACGAAACCGCCGAGCGTCTGATCGAAGGTTCCAAATGCGAGACGCCCGGCGGGCACGGGTCCGTGGCTTGGAGAAGCAGTGACCGTCGGCGCGTTGCTCGTCGCGATCGGCGCCACAGCCGTTGCCGCGGGGACCGGCGGAGCCGTCACGTCGATGTTCGGCGAAGCCGTGGCAGTCAGGTTTGCCGGTCGTGTGGGGGCGCAGCCAGCCCACAACGCTGATATCAGCACAAGGGCCAGCCCGCGTTGAGTTGTTGCGGCGCTTCGCATCGCTCCTCCAGCCTTTGGGTCCCGGCCAATCGGTCGCCCCGGTTAGACGCATCTCGAGCCGCTACCCATTCGGTCGACGCCGGCCGAATGCATCGGTCCTCCACGAACGACTTACTGGCGGCACGGGTCGCATCGGGTGCAGGATGCGACCCGGTGGATGGGAGGGACTGACCATTCGGGAGCGGATCGCCGGCGCTGTTGATGAGCTGCAGGTCGCGCTCGCGGACGACGCTGCCTTCGAGCGCTGGTATCGCGCCACGCTGCCCCGTGTCTACGGCTACCTCATGGCGCGAACCAACGGCGACATGGAGCTGGCTGAAGAGCTGACCCAGCAGACGTTCATCGCCGCGGTTGACCAGCGCAGCCGGTTCGATGGGCGCTCCGACAGCTCGACGTGGCTGTGTGGCATCGCTCGAAACAAGCTCGCTGACCATTTCCGCGGGCGGGGCCGCGACGACCGCCGGCGCATGCGGCTGGAGATCCAGCAGATCGCGATGGGAGCTCCGGCCCCCAGCCACATCGACATCGGCGAACGGGAGTTGATCCAGGCTGCCCTGGCCACCCTGCCCGAGGCTCAGCGAGCGATGTTGATCTTCGTCGCCCTTGACGGGCTGACCGTGGCCGCCGCAGGCCACCTGATCGGCAAGAGCCCGCTGGCCGCGCAATCGCTCCTGCATCGGGCGCGCGAGGCCTTCCGCCAGGCGTATCGGGGTGCCGACAAATGACAGACGAGCGGATGGACGAGCAGGTCGACGCCCTGATCCGGCGGCTCGACGTTGGCGCAAGTCCGGATCCGGACTACGCTCAGCGGACCTTCGCGATGCTCGTTCCGCGCGTGCACCGGGCGCGGTCGGTGGACAGATCGCCAGCCGGTCGAGTCGCGCGTCTCTTGCGCACACGATGGTCCGTACCACTCACCCAGCCCGCGCTGCGCCGAACCTTCCTGGTGGTCGTGGTCCTCGCGCTGCTGCTCTCCATCGCATTCGCGCTGGTCGCCGTGGGCTCTCGACGGCCGAGCGGCCCGATCAGCAATGGCCCGTTGATCATCTCGAACGTGGCCGGCCTGCAGATGATCCCATCCGACGCTGGAGGGCCTGGCTCGATCCTGGTCCAGGGAGCCACAAAAGGGGCGAGTCGTTCGCCTAACGGCCGCCTCGTCTCCTTCTGGACGGCCTCGGGGACCGGCGACCAGCTCAACGTGATGAACGTTGACGGCTCCGACCGACGGAACGTCGTGATCGGATTGCCACTGACCTGGAACAACTGCATCGACACCTGGTCGCTGGACTCGCGTTGGGTGGCGTCCGAAGTATCGGTGGACGGATTACCGCGGATCCTCGCCACGGACACAAGCGCGGACACCGCTCGCGTCCTGACCCCCGTGGGCGTCATCGCTCACTGTCCGCTCTGGTCGCCCGACGGCAAGAGCGTCGCCTTCGAGATGGTCTCGCCCGAAGGGCAACGGCTCGCCGTGATCGGGATCGACGGTGGGAACCCACGGGTGCTCACCGGTCGCGACTTCGCCGTTGCCGGCGCGGATGCCTGGTCGCCCGACGGACGCTGGATCTACTTTGTTGGCCAGAATCTCGGTTTCGACCGCATCTATCGGGTGGATGCGATTCAGGGTGGGATCCAGGTCCTGACGCCCGAGGCGCTCCGCGCAGCCGCGCCCGCGCTCTCGCCCGACGGCTCGACCATCGCCTTCATTGCGCCCAACATCACGGACTACAGCCTGTATGCCGCGAATGCCGATGGCTCGAGCCTTCACCTCGTGCTCGCGGACGCCGTCAACGACGGCTGGTCCGCCGACGGCCAGCTGATCCTCGCGGATTGGCGTCCGCCGAATGCGACAGGGGGCCTCGTGACGATCAAGCCGGACGGCACGGATCGGACGCTGGTCTATGCCTTCCCACCGGGCTGCCTGCAGACGGGCATCCAACCTCACTGTGTCGACAGCATCGGCTGGGGCCAGGCCCGTCCGTAGCAGCGTCCGCCCCTCTCGGGAGGGGCCGCGGCACGTCGGGTGGGGTTACGGGTGGACTGGGTGGTTGAAGCCGGGGTAGGCGCACTGCTAACCTTGCGCCCCTTCTGCGTAGATCGAGAAGACCGGGAGTCATCGTGGTTGACTTTATTCAGAACCTGAACATCTTCGACCTGCTGGTGGTCTTCGGGCTGGCAGCGATGTTCCTGCTCGGGTTCATCCAGCGCACCATCCGCCGCCTCCTGGGGCTGGCCGCGATCCTCTTCTCGTTCCTCGTCGCCTCCACGCTGCGCGATGGCATGGGCAACTTCCTGGCGTCGCATTGGCACCAGTTCCCGCCGCAGTACTCGTGGATGCTCGGCTACCTGACCGTCTTCGTCGTCGGCAGCATCGCCTTCTCGCTGGTCATCCAGGGCTTCTACAAGCCGTCGCCGCTCTTCCCCAACGCGTCGTTCGTCGACGAGATCCTCGGCGGCATCCTGGGCGTGATCGAGGGCCTGCTGATCCTGGTCGCGATCACGATCATCCTCGACTCGACCTTCCATGCGACCACGCCCGTCCTGCAGAGCGACAACGAGATCAAGGTGATCCGCGACTTCTGGAACGCGCTCAACACGTCGGGCACCGTGGGCATCATCCGTGACCAGCTCATCCCGATCTTCCTGATCCCGTTCGGCTGGGCCGTGCCGATCGATGTCCGGAGCATCTACCACGGCATCTGAGCCAGGTGGCCGAGGCAGCGCTCCGGGCGCTCTTTAGCCAACCCACCCTCGACGTCGCCCGGTCGCTGCCGGGCATGCTCCTGGTTCGGGACTCTGACGGCCCTCGCCGGGTCGGACGGATCGTGGAGGCGGAGGCCTACCTCGGACCCGATGATCGCGCGTCGCATGCCCGCTTCGGCGAGACGCCGCGCAGCCGGCCGATGTACGGCGAGGCGGGCCGGGCCTACGTCTATCTTGTGTACGGCATGTACCACTGTCTCAACGTCGTCACCGGTCCGGTCGGCGTCCCCCACGCGATCCTCATCCGGGCCGTCGAGCCGATCGAGGGCATCGAGGCGTTCCGCGCTGCGCGGATCGAGGCCGAGCTCGGAGCCAGGCGTTCCCTGGGCCCGGCCGACGAGGCGCGCATCCAGGCACGGGTCGCGACCACGCCGGTCCAGCGCCTCGCTGCGGGCCCGGGGCTCGTCGGTGCGGCGTTCAGCCTCGATCGAAGCCTGACCGGCAGCGACCTGCTCGACCCGGCGCAGCCGGTCCACCTCGAGGCACGGCCCGCAGACGAGGCGCCGCCCAAGGTCGAGGCATCCCGCCGGATCGGCATCGACTTCGCCGGCCAGCCGTGGATCGACGAGCCCTGGCGCTTCGCGATCGCCGGCCATCCGAGCGTCTCGCGCTGATGGACGCCAAGTCGATCGCCTTGCTCGAGTTCCCGGCCGTCCGGGAGCGGCTCGCGGATCACACCAGCTTTCCGCCTGGCCGGCGCCTGGCCGAGGGCCTGGAGCCATCGGCCGACCCGGTGATCGTCCGGCGCGGGCTGGACGAGACCGACGAGGCCCGGGGCCTGCTCGGCGAGCGCTCGACGGTCAGTGTCGGCTCGGCCCACGACATTGGTCCGTGGATCGAGCGGGCGGCCCGCGGCGGACGGCTGGATGCCGAGCAGTTCCTGGGCCTGGCCGAGACGCTCGATGCCACGAGCCGCC
>JBEPUS010000074.1:0-10974 GCA_041691435.1 Chloroflexota bacterium | reverse complement strand
GTTCAGCGTTCGTCGCATGCCTGCGGCGTTCAGGTAGTGAGGAGGCAGGACATTGGGTTTGTTCGCCAACGGCGCCCATCGGGCGTCAAAACTGTTCTCGAGCGCCAGTGCGCTCGTCCTGGCAGGCAGCCTGCTGGGGCTCAGTGGAATTGTCGCGGTCCCCGCGGTGGCCGCTGCGACGCCGGTGAAGGTCGTCATCGTCGTCGGTCCGACCGGTAGCGGAACTGCCGGCAACATTGCCAATGCCAAGAGGCTGGCCGCCCAGGCGCGCGGCTTCGGGGCAACCGTGATCGAGGTCTACAGCCCGAATGCGACGTGGCAGAAGGTCGAGGCCGCCGCGCAGCACGCGAATGTCCTGATCGACATGGGCCACGGCAACGGCTGGCCGAGCCCGTACAAGCCGTTCCAGGAGAACACCAAGGACGGCTTCGGGCTCAATGCCTCGGCCAACCACGGCAACCTGAACGTCAAGTACTACGGCGCCACCTTCGTCACGAAGTACATCCACCTGGCCACGAACGCCGTGGTCATCCTCCACGGCATGTGCTACACGGCCGGCAACTCCGAGCCGGGCAATCCTGTCCCCACGATGGGCCAGGGTGAGCAGCGGATCGACAACTTTGCCGCCGGCTTCATCAAGGCCGGGGCGAAGGACGTCTTCGCCGAGCCGTACGGCGACGTGGGCTACATCCTCCAGGCGCTCTTCACCGGGAGCAGCACGCCGCGCCAGATCTTCGCGAGCGCCGGGTCCATGCAGGCCTGGAACTCGAGGTCGATCCGGACCCCGGGGGCCAGGATCATCTTCAACCGCGACAGCACGGGCCATTTCCGGCGCTCCGTCACGGGCAGCCTCGACACGGCGATCTCCGTCCCGCACTGAGCGTCCTTACTGCCCGCAACGGGCGGCAGGGAATCAAGAACGGGGTGCCGGGTCAATCCGGCATCCCGTTTCCATGTCCGCCAGCGAGCAGCTGCAGGCGCAGGGGAATCAGGCTCGCGGCGCCTGCCTGGGCGCGCTGGCGGCCTGCCCGATGAGCGCGGCAAGCTCGGCGGGCCGTGACCACATCGGCCAGTGGCTCGTGGGCAGGTCGATCCAGGTGAGGTTGCGCAGCTCGGCCAGGCCGGCCAGCCAGGCGGGGTTGTCGGCCTGCGCGTAGGCCTTGACCTTCTCGGATGGGAACCCGGTGCAGATGATCGTGCTGGGAATGTCGCGGCGTGCATCGTTGGTCAGCGGCGCACCCTCCCGCAGGACCCCGCCGGGCTGGGGCACCGCGCGCCGGCGGAAGGTCGCGAGCTGCTCCTCGCTCAGCCCATCGAGGTTCTCATCCTCCGCCAGCTTCGCGGGCGTGGGCAGCGGCAGCTCGGCACCGGCGAAGTCCGGGTCCATCGCGCCGACCCCCGGGCCCGTGTCGACGTAGACCATCGTCGCGATCGCCTCGGGGACGCGGTCGCTCGCGGCGTAGCCGGCGAACCCGGTGCCGCTGTGGACGGCGAGGAGCACAGGCGCGCCGGCTGCCTTGACCGCCGCCGTGATCGCATCGACGTGATCGGCCATCGTGATCGCCGAACGATCCACATCGACGGAATCGAGGCCGGGCAGGGTCAGCGCCCTGACCTCGTGGCCGTCGGCACGCAGCAGGCCGGCAACCTCGTCCCAGGCCCAGGCTCCGAGCCAGAATCCGGGCACGAGGATGATCGGCGCTGAGCTCATCCCATGGATCCGTTCACCGGTTCAGCCTACCAAACAGGATGCCCAAACCCGTCATGAATGGCGCTGCTCATGACCACGGCTGAGCCCGTGGGTGGAGTCGAGACGCCACGTGGTGGTGGCCGCCAGGCGCGAGGGGTGGTCGGGGCGGCGGGATTCGAACCCACGATCTCGTGCTCCCAAAGCACGCGCGATGCCAAGCTTCGCTACGCCCCGCCGGTCCGCTGTCGGCTCTCGCAGGATACTCGGTCGCTCGAGCGTCGCGGTCCGAGTGGCCTGGCGAGGGGCCGGTCAGTCCTCCCGGCGGCGCAGGTAGCCCCCCGGGTTGAGGCTCACCAGGAAGCGCTCGCGATCGGGGTCGGCAACGAACTCCGCGTGGCCGGCCAGGAACGCGTCAACGGCCTCGCCGGGTCCCGGCCCGAAATCCGGCAGGACCGGCCGGCCGTTCACGTTGGTGTCCTCCACGATCAGGTAGCAGCCCGGACTCACCATGTCGTTGTACGCCCGCAGCTCGGCGGACACGTGCGGCTCCACGTGATCCGAATCGAGGATGACCATCGCCCGCCGGCCGGCCGCCGCCCGGTGGACACGGGCGATCACGTCGGCATCGGTCGATGAGCCAATGAGATAGTCGATGCGGGGATGGGCCGGACGTTTCATGTCGGCGTTGATGTCCAGGCTGAGCACGCGACCCGGCCCACCCAGCAGGTCCAGGATCGATGCCAGGAACAGCGTGGTGCCCCCGAAGCGCGTCCCCGATTCGAAGATCAGGTCGGGCCGGGTCTCGACGAGGATCTCCTGGTAGGTCCACAGGTCGAACGGGCATTTCGTCGCCCGCGTCCCGAGCCAGGCGAGATCGAGGGTGTTCTGGCGGCCCTGCCAGCGCTCGTAGTAGATCCGGTGAAATGCGTCGACGGTCGCCTGCTCCTCGGGACTGAGGTCACGCCGGACAGGGCCGTGCCGCGAGCCGCTCGGCCGGGGCTGGACCGGGGTTCTGCGGATGCGCCGGCGAACTCCGCGCACGCCTCGCTCGAACGTGGACCACATGGCTGCGAGTATATGGGTCCGAACCGGGCGATCGGTGCGAGCGCACAATGCCGCCGTGAACAGCCGATGAGCAGTCGATGAGCAGCCGCACGGTTCGCGCCGCGGTGGTCCAAACGGCGCCGGTCGCCTTCGACCGCGAGGCCACGCTCGAGAAGGTCAGCGACTGGTGCGCAACCGCCGCCCGGGCCGGCGCGGAGCTCGTCGTCTTCCCCGAGGCGTTCCTGGCGGGTTACCCCAAGGGCGCCGACTTCGGCGCGGTCGTGGGTTCGCGATCGGCAGACGGCCGCGAGTGGTTCCGGCGCTATCACGAGGCCGGCGTCGACGTGCCCGGCCCCGACGTCCACCTCCTGGGCCAGATCGCCAATCAGCATCGGATCCATGTCGTGATCGGGGTGATCGAACGCACGCCGGGGACGCTCTACTGCACGGCGCTCTTCATCGGCCCCGACGGCGCCCTCCTGGCCAGGCACCGCAAGGTGATGCCGACCGCGATGGAGCGCCTGATCTGGGGGTTCGGCGATGGCTCGACGCTGCCCGTCGTGCCCACCGAGCTCGGCCGAATTGGCGCGGTGATCTGCTGGGAGAACTACATGCCCCAGCTTCGGCTTGCGATGTACAGCCAGGGCGTCGAGCTGTATTGCGCCCCGACCGTGGATGACCGCGAGACCTGGCTGGCCACGATGCGCCATATCGCGATGGAGGGCCGCTGCTTCGTGCTTTCGGCCGCCCAGTTCGCCCGGCGCTCCGACTACCCGGACGACTACCCGGTCGAGGGACCCCCCGATCGAATCCTCATCGCCGGCGGCAGCTGCATCGTGGACCCGCTGGGCACCGTCCTCGCCGGGCCTGCCCGTGATGGCGAGGCGCTGCTGACTGCGGACCTCGACCTTGACCAGATCGTGCGCGGCAAGTTCGACCTCGACATCACCGGCCACTTCGCCCGGCCGGACATCTTCCGGCTGCTGGTGAACACCAACGAGCAGCGCCCGGTTGAGCTCTGGGCCGGCCCGGGCCAGGAGCATCAGCACGGGCACGTCGCTGAACCCGAACCCGATCCCAGGCACGATGACGGGCACGATCATGACCACGATGACGGGCACGATCACGGGCCCGATCACGACCGCGAATGACGCCGATCGTCCGTGTCCTGGGCTGGGCGCGGCGCGTATCCTGAATTCGGCCTGAAACGAATTTGAACGCCCGCCGGCCACCTGGCCCGGCACCGCCATCCAGCGCGGAGAGGACTGCCCAATGTCCGTATCTCGTCCGGTGACGGCTCTCGTTGCCGTGGGCCTGCTCGTCGCTGCTTGTTCCGGTTCGGGAACCGCGACCAGTGCGCCTCCGTCCGCAGCGCCTTCGACCGCCCCGACCGCATCAGCCAGCGTCTTGCCATCACCGAGCGTGATTCCCAGCGCCAGTCCCTCGGTCCGGCCGACGGCGAGCCCGTCGCCGACCGCGACCCCGGTGCCATCGGCCCAGGCGTTCAGCCTGAGCTCGGCCGTCTGGTGGAGCGGCTATGTCATCACCGTGACCGGCGGGACCTATGACCCGATCAAGCACATCCTCAGGGTTCAGGCGACCTTCCAGAACACGTCCACGGCGCAGACCGAGGTGAGCCAGGTGGGCAATGACCTCAAGGTCGTCTGGAATGGACAGTTCATGCCGCCATCCGTGAGCTCGGGACCTGTCCCGGTGGGCGCGACGGCGTCCGCCGAGATCAGTGTCCAGGTGCCCAAGGACTTCACCGTGGCCGGCACGGTCCTCGCGTTCGGGGCACCCGATGAGCACCAGGCCCTCGTCCCCCTCAACGGCGACCAGGCCACGTCCGAGCAGCCAACCGCCTTGACCGTGACTGGGGCCGTGAAGATGGGCAAGTACGCCAAGTTCACCGTGACCCGCGGCCTCCTGATCCCGGCGTCGTGCATCGGCTACCCGGACCGGATCAAGTACGGCCCGCTCAAGAAGGACCAGGTCTCGATCGTCCTGTGGGGATCGGCGGCCAACGCCGATCCGGTCAACTCCATCTTCATCGACCAGGGCTTTGTCCTGGCTCCTGATGGCACGACGGCCGCCAGCAATCCGGTGGTGTCCTTCAGCCCGCCACCCAGGGGCACCATCCGGGACCAGGGCCTGTGCTTCGCGGTCGCCGGTCCGGGCAGCGGCTCGTACACCCTCACCATGCACGAATCGCGCTCGAAGGCCAGTGGGACCCTGAAGTTCATGGTCCCCTGACGGGTCAGCGAACCACGAAGATGCTGAACAGGAGGAGGGCCAGCACCGTGGACGTGATCGCCACGTAGAGGCGATCTCCCTCGAGCGCGAAGGCGGCGAGCGAGACGATCACCCGGAAGACCGGGGTGGCGACCAGGACGAGCAGGCCGGCCTGGGCGAAGGCGATCGGGCGGGCTGCCGCGAGTCCTGCGCCAACCGTCGAGAAGTCGGTCGAGTCGGCCGTTCCGGTTGATGCCCCGGTCAGCGAGCCGGCCCAGCCGACGGCGACGGCGCCGATGAAGCCGAGCAGGAAGAGTGCCGCGCTGGCGCTCACCCCGATGACCAGCACGGTCGAGACCCAGGCCCGGAAGCGCTCCGGGGTCATCAGGCCAGCCCCAGGCCGCGAGCCAGCGTCTGCAGGCCGATCAGGACCAGCACCGGCGCGAAGACCAGCCGAACGGCACGGTTGGACAGGTGCGGGAGGATCCGGGCGCCCACCAGCGCACCGCCGAGGACGCCCAGGGCAACCGGCGTGGCAATCCGCGGATCGACATCGCCCCGGCTCAGGTAGATCCCGGCCGAGGCTGCGGCCGTGACCCCGATCATGAAGTTGCTGGTCGCCGAGGAGACCTTGATCGGCAGGCCCATCGCCCCGTCCATGGCCAGCACCTTGAGCGCGCCCGAGCCGATCCCGAGGAGGCCCGAGACGAGACCTGCGAAGCCCATCAAGGCAACGCCCAGGGGGATGCGCCGTGGAGCGTAGCCGACGGTCCGCCCGAGATTCCGATCGGGGTAGGAGCCCACCAGGCCGAGCCGAACGGCTGTGGCCGATGGCGCCACGGCCGGCCCCGGAATGTCGGCCAGGCGCACGACCTGGAGCGCCGCCGACCCGAGGAGGACCAGCCCCAGCGTCACGAAGAGGAGAGAGGGTGCGACGACCGACGCCAGGAGTGCACCGGCGATCGCGCCAAGGACCGTTGCCAGCTCGAGGAACATCCCGATGTGCAGGTTGGTCATCTGGTCGCGAACGTAGGCGGCGGCTGATCCCGAGCTCGTCGCAATCACGCTCACGATGCTCGCGCCGATGGCCAGCCGGATGTCGACCCCGAACGCCAGGGTCAGGGCCGGAACGACGAATACGCCCCCGCCAATACCGGCCACGGCGCCGACCAGCCCGGCGACAAGGCTGACCGCGAAGATCCCGGCATCGGTTCCGAATGGCATCGCCGGGTCAATGCCCCCCGCGCCGTCGTCCGCCGCCGGGAGACGAGACGCGCGCGCGGACCAACCCTGGCTGAATCAGCCCGCTGGCGTGGCCACGCGGCCACTCCACCCCGCCCCGAGGCGCAGGACCTGGCCCTCGCGTGGCGCCCGATCGTTGGAGTTCCCGACCGTGTCCACGATCAGGTCGGCCCGTTCATAGACGAGGTCCCAGTCGATCGCCCGATGGCCGGCGAGGACCACCACCACGTTGCTGTCGGCCAGGAGCATGGCCAGCTCGACCGAGCTGCGCTCCACCCCGTCGCTGTCGCGAAAGGTGGGGACATGCGGATCATGGAACGCCACGGTCGCGCCCCGGGCAGCGAGGCCGGCCAGGACCTCGGCCGCCGGCGAGTTGCGCGCATCGCGCACGTTGGGCTTGAACGCCACCCCAAGGACGCCGATCCGGGCGCCGTTCATCGCCCGGCCGCGGTCGTTGAGCGCCGAGGCCACCAGGTCGACCACGTGGCGGGGCATGGCCAGGTTGATGTCGCCGGCCAGCTCGACGAAGCGATCCACGAAGTCGAACTCGCGAGCGCGCCAGGCAAGGTAATAGGGATCGACCGGGATGCAGTGACCGCCCACTCCCGGTCCGGGCCGGAAGGGCATGAACCCGAAGGGCTTGGTGGCGGCCGCGTCGATCACCTCCCAGACGTCCATGCCCATCCGCTCGCAGAGCAGAGCGAGCTGGTTCACGAGGGCGATGTTGACGTTCCGGAAGACGTTCTCGAGGAGCTTGGCCAGCTCCGCGGCATCGGGCGACGAGAGCTCATGGACGGTGCTGTTGATCCGGCGCAGGAGGGCGGCCGCCCGGGCGGTGCCGGCGGGCGTCAGGCCGCCGACGAGGCGCGGGATCTCGCGACCCGTGCTCGACGGATCTCCTGGGTTGACCCGCTCCGGGGCATAGGCGAGGTCGAAGTCCACCCCCGCGCTGAGCCCGGATCGCTCCAGCTCGGCCCGGAATGGACCGCTGGTGGTGCCCGGATACGTGGTCGATTGGAGGATCACGAGGTGACCCGACCGGAGCTGCCGGCGGAGCCGTTCGGCCGCGGCGAGCACCGGGCTGAGATCGGGATCCTTGGCCTTGTTGATCGGGGTTGGAACGCACACGAAGATCGCATCGCTGGCGGCGAGGTCGGCGTCGTCACTTGACCGGATCGTCAAGCCGGCCTGCAGCGCCCGCTGGAGGGTCGCGTCGTCGAGATCGTCGATCGGCGACCGGCCGGCGTTGAGCTCATCGACCCGGGCCCGGTTGGCATCGACGCCGATCACCGCGCAGCCGGCGTCGACGAAGCTCAGAGCGAGCGGCAGGCCCACGTAGCCGAGGCCGATGATCGCAACGCTGTGGTCCGTGCTCAAGGTCACTCTGGCTCTGTCTCCCAACTGCCCGGCTCGGTCCGCGCGGGTCATTATGGTCTGGGCCACTCGATGGTACCCATGAGCGAGTCCGGGTGATACGCTGCGATCCGCCTCGGTGGGTTGAGGAGACCTCCCGGGCGATCCCCCAGCACTGAGCCACTCAGTCGATTTCTTGGAGGAGATCCTGCATGCGTTCGTTGCGCACTGCTACGGCCGCAATCGCGGTCGTGGCGATCACCGTCTCGGCCTGTAGCGGATCGGCCACGACCGCGCCAACCCAGGCCCCCACTGCCGCTGCGTCGATCGCGCCGAGCGCGGCATCGAGCAGCGCGCCGGCCAGCACGGCCCCTACGCCAGCCCCCTCCACCGCGACGATCCCGCTGCCCTCGGGCGCCGCGCTCGTCCTCGCCGGCAGGCTCGTGATCTGCTCGGACATCCCGTACCCGCCGCTTGAATACTTCGACCCGAACGCCAACCCGATTGGCTCGGATATCGAGATCGGCCAGACGATCGCGACCCGGCTGGGCCTCACGCCGGTAATCGAGAACTCGTTCTTCGACTCGATCATCCCGGCCCTCGTCGGTGGCAAGTGCGACATCATCATCAGCGACCAGAACATCACCAGCGACCGGGTCAAGGCGGTCGACATGATCCCGTACTTCCAGGCGGGCCAGTCGTTCGTGGTGGCCAAGGGCAATTCCGCCGGGATCAACACCACCGATGACCTGTGCGGCAAGAAGATCGCCGCCGAGACCGGCACGACCGAGGTCGACTACCTCAACGGCACTGGTGATTACAAGGGCAAGGGGCTGTCTGCTGCCTGCACCAAGGCCGGCAAGCCGGCGATCGACTCGAAGTCGTTCGGCAAGGACTCCGACGCCCTGCTTGCCCTCCAGGCGGGCCAGGTCGACGCCTACTTCGCCGACACCCCACCGGCCGCCTACTACACGATCCAGCACCCCGACCAGTTCCAGCTGTCGCCAATCCCGCCGCTCGCCCCTGCATTCGCCGGGATCAGCGTCCTGAAGAGCAACACCGCCCTGCGCGACGCGATCGACCAGACCCTCGTCGGGATGGTCAATGACGGCAGCTACCTGGCCATCCTGAAGAAGTACGCCGTCGATTCGGGCGCTCTCACGGCGGCCGATGTCATGGCCATCAACAAGATCCAATAGCGCCGTCGATCGACGACGCACCGAGGCCATGAACCGCGCCCACGGTAAGCACCTCGAGCGAGCCCCCCGGCCCATGTTGATGGTCGGGGGGCTCGTCGCGCTCGCGGTGGTGTTGGTCGGCTGTGCCGGCGGGACCCAATCCAACTACCCCTATCACTGGAACCTGTTCTTCACCTCGATCTTCCAGCCCGACGACCAGATCCGGAACGGCCTCTTCCTGACGGTTGTTATCTCGATCGTTGCCCAGGTCATCGGTGTGGTCCTGGGCGTGTTTGCCGCCCTTGGCAAGATGTCCAAGACCCGCCTGATTCGCTGGTTCGCGAACCTCTACATCTGGTTCTTCCGGGGCACCCCCCTGATCGTCCAGCTCGTGTTCTTCTACTTCGGCCTGAGCGTGGCCAAGATCTACACTTGGCCAGACTTCGCCCTGGGGCCGATCAGGATCGACGGAGCGATCCAGGCTGGGGTCTTCGCCCTCGGCTTGAACGAGGGCGCGTATATGGCCGAGATTGTCCGGGCTGGGATCCTGGCGATCGATCCAGGCCAGATGGAGGCGGCCCGGGCACTCGGCATGACTCCAGGCAAGGCAATGCGCCGGATCATCCTGCCGCAGGCCGCCCGGGTGATCATTCCGCCCCTCGGCAACGAGTTCAACAACATGCTCAAGACCACCTCCCTGCTCTTCGTCCTGAGCGTCGTCGAGCTGTACACCACGTTCAGCATCAAGCAGAGTCAGGCGTTCGCCCCGTTCGAGTACTTCCTCGCCGCCGCCGTCTGGTACCTCTTGCTTACGACCATCTGGGGCGTGGTCCAGTCCTGGATCGAGCGGCGGCTCGCGGTGGGCACGCAGGCCAATGCGGTGGCCCGGCCGGGCCTGCGGTCGCGCTTGTTTGGCCCTCGCGGCGGCGGAGGCCCCGAGGCGCCCACGGTGAGCGGCGGACGATGACCGGCCAGCCGAGCGAGACGGGGCTGCTCGATGCCGTGGGTGGGGCTCCGCTCGCCGAGACGACCAACGTCGTGGAGGTCACCGACGTCCACAAGTGGTTCGGCCGCAACGAGGTGCTCAAGGGCGTCTCGATGAACGTCAAGCAACGCGAGGTCGTGGTCGTGTGCGGGCCGTCCGGCTCGGGCAAGACCACCTTCATCCGCTGCATCAACCACCTCGAGAAGATCCAGTCGGGCAGCGTCAAGGTCAACGGCCACCTGATCGGCTACAGGCAGGACAACGACAAGCTCGTGTCAGACAAGGAGAAGAACATCGCCCACCAGCGCCGCGAGATCGGGATGGTCTTCCAGCGCTTCAACCTCTTCCCGCACAAGACGGCCCTGGGCAACATCATCGAAGCCCCGATCCAGGTCCGCGGCATCGCCGAGGACGAGGCGATCGAGATGGGCCGCAAGCTCCTCACCCGGGTTGGCCTCGCTCACAAGGAGGATGCCTATCCGGCCCAGCTCTCGGGTGGCCAGCAGCAGCGCGTGGCGATCGCCCGGGCCCTCGCGATGCGGCCCGCCGTGATGCTCTTCGACGAGCCCACCAGCGCGCTCGACCCGGAGATGATCGGCGAGGTCCTCGAGGTGATGAAGGAGCTCGCCCGCGAGGGGATGACGATGATCGTGGTCAGCCACGAGATGGGCTTCGCTCGCGAGGTGGCGGATCGCGTCGTGATGATGGACGAGGGCCTGATCATCGAGGAAGCCGCGCCCGAGGCCTTCTTCACGAACCCACAGCAGGAACGGACGAAGAGCTTCCTCTCGAAGATCCTGTAGCTGTGATCGCCGGACCCATCGTTCAGGCCGGGGCGTCCGGCATGGCAGCCGCGAATCAGCTCACGGGTCCTTCGCCCAGCCTCATTTTGCCGGATACCGATGGACGTGCTGGTCGTCGAGAATCAGAGCCCGTCCGGACTGCCTGGGCCGCACCGACCGGGCATCTCCCGCACGAACCGGCGTCGGCTATCTCGTCTCGACCCCCAACCGCCGGGCCATTCGTTGGATACCAGCACGCCCATCGGTATCCGGCAAAGGCGCGGCGGCCACCGCTCAGGGACGCCGGCAACCCCGAGGCGGCCGCACGGCTCACGCGATACATATTCGCTGGTGACCGTCCTGGTCAACAACGTGTCCGGGAATCACAGCCAGGCGATCGAGGGACCGGTTAGGGCGCGGCGCTCGCCGAGGTGCCCGGACTTGAGCCGGGGGCGGGGCTCGTCGCTG